>NZ_JBNNSR010000002.1:0-538473 GCF_050277925.1 Peribacillus sp. NPDC097264 | reverse complement strand
TGATTTTCCGTTGCCATTTGAATATTATAACCAGGTTTTAGTTGTCCGTTATTCATATGATCATCTTTCATTCGCATAAATGTCGCATCCGTATCGGTTTTAGAATAACTATTTCGATCGCCAAATAGAGCATTTTGTTGTTTATATTTTACTAATCGTGGACCTAAGTCTTCGCGCACTAATTTCAATAGTTTCTTAACCGGACTGAGTTCCCGTCGTTTTTCTTTTCGTACCTGGACATCTTCTTCAAGTTGGATACCATTCGTTTCCTTTTCAACTTTTTCCACTAATGCTTTTTCTATTTGAGTTAGTTTTTCCTCTGCCGTTAATGAGGAGGTTTCATCTTGAGTAGACAGTTCAAGACCCTCTTCATTTGCAATGGTCTGAATCTGTTGGTACGTTTCTTCGATTTTTTCTTGCAGCTTCGCCTCAAATTTGGTCGTCGCCTTTTTCCACACAAATGAATACTTGTTTGCGCTTGCTTCAATCTTTGTTCCGTCTAGAAAATAGTTCTCCATTGTGACGTGCTTTTCTTCTATTAGTTGATGGATCATTTCTTCAAATAGCTTCGGAAGGAGCTTATCCATTTGTTGTGTGCGAAATCGATTAATCGTTCGATAATCCGGTTTTTGCAAGGCAGCCAGCCACATTGTTGGGATATTTTCTTTAACCAGTTTGGCGATTTCACGACAGGAATAGACTTTTTGAGAATAGGCATACAAAATGACTTTCGTCATCATTTTAGGATGGTAAGAGCTACGTCCGCCACCATTATAGTGCTCAAAAAAGACATTATCTTCTACTGATTCAATCATTTGATCAATCACACGCGCCACGTGGTGAACCGGAATGAGATCCTGAATGTCAAAAATAACAGTGGTTTGTTGGTTATCATAGGGAATAAAAGTAGGTGTAGAATTTCGTTTTTGAGGAACGGTAGTTTCCTCTTGAATGGTGAGTGGTAGTATAGTTTGTTCCATGTTATAATTTTCTGTAGTGATCTTTGGATTGCTCATAAAAAATCGTCCTTTCGTAAATGGTGTGTGGTAACTTCATTTTACTAAAAAGGGCGATTTTTTTGTGCATAAATTTCATAAAAAAAGGGTTGCCCTAAAAGTCATTTTCCTGACTTTTGGGACAGCCCCTTTATTTGATATCAGGATTCTTTCATGATTGTTTTAGCCATCTCTAGAAAGGCATCCCGGTAATCTTTGTCCTTCTTTGTAAACATGGTTAAGCGGACAGGGGACTTCTCATCTTTGAGTAAGACAGAAGTAACCACATCATCGCCGTTCACGACTTCATAGCCGGAACCATTATCTATGTTAAGTGCCGGGTCCTCTATCTTCTCTGAAATGCTTTTCAGTTGGGTTTGGACATTTTCCTCTACTTCGTCCCATTTGACATCGCCCGTTAATAATTCAATCCTCATGGATACAGAGTCGTCATCGGTCAGGAAAAGGACATCCTTTCCAGGCTCCTCGGCAGTCAACTCGAACTGTTGTAAGACGTATAGGCTAAATGGTTGATTATCACTATTTTTCAGGAAGGCTGTTTCTTCTTTTGCTTCCCCATTACTTGTATATTGCAAATTCTGTTCCATAAGCCTAACCTTTTTTGTCCCTTCAGAACTATCAGTAGCTCCATTTGTTGAGCCTGCTGTATTCTCTTCTTTTACCGTATCTTCTTGTGGTTCAGCCGTCTTGTCGTCCGTGGTTGTCCCACATCCGCTCAGCAATAGGGCCGCCATTGTCGCTCCGCCTAAATATTGCGTCCATTTTTTCATCGTTTTCCCTCAACTTTCTGTTGAATTTCTCATATGTGTAGAAAGGCATGACCTATCGACGCTCTGGAGAGAATCATCCCTTTTATATATAGACGAATGAAAAAGAAAAAAGTTACAAATGATATCATGGTAACCAAATGAACCATAAAGTTCCTGCATAGGAAAACGGAATGGTCAAAAACCATTCCGTCGTTCAGTACCTTCATCCGATGATCTTATAATTTTTATGATTGACAACTGTCTTCTGTTCAAGCTCCAAGTCAAGGTAATTTTCCATATACGTGACGTCCACGATTACAGAGTTCTCATTCACTTTCTCGACGATTCCTTGTAAGCCTTCTCTAAATTCAATGATATTTCCAACTTCCGCTTTCTTCATGGTAATCATCCTTTCCCATCTCGTTTTCAATGATAATCAGTAACTATGAATAAATGGATTATTCGAACACCTTGCTGTTTAGATTTTGACCTGGGAAGTGCAAGTAAAAAGATATAGAGTAGTTATAATGACTGGTTAGAAAGTACAGGTATGTGTTTTTTACATATTATGGAAATCAATATAAGCACACTTACTCTTACTTGTATGAGTCTGGATGATACTTATGTACGAAAAATACCAATCAATTTACAATGTGATATTTTACTTTACAGTTTGCACTATTTTTATGTATTCGTAAAGAATAATATAGTCAAGAGACCACAAAAAGTTCTGATTGATAATAAGCGTTAAGGTTATGTTAAAATAGAAACGGAATTTCTCCTATACAGGTAAGGAACAGAAACAACTAATAAGGAGGAAATAGAATGGATTCCGAAGAAGCAAAACTAGTCCTGAATAAACTGGCTAATCGGGAAATGGAAGAGTTCAGGATCAATAAGGAAGAATTTTTGAGTTTTCGTGAAGTGCTTGTTCAAAGAGCGGATTTCAAACATTTCCGAGGAAATGCCCAACATAATGGGGAAGTCATTTATACGTATTTAGAGGAAGCAAGAAGTTAAAATAGGAAAAGGACGGTTCGAATCGATGAACCGTCCTTTTCCTATTTTTTTATGGAATATCCATCCCCTTCCTCAATTTAAGAAGGGTGGTTTTTCGCCATGATTTCACGGCTGCAATCGAGACATTGAATGTATTGGCGATTTCATTTTGATTTTTATTTCCGATGAAAGTAAAGATGAGCCAGCGTTGCTGGTTCAATGTCAAGTTTTCTGTGTAGGCTAAGAGGTTCTCTGTCACGAGGGCCTCTGTGTGCATAGAAAAGGGATCTTCTATTTCAAGAACCGCTGCGTCAACTGGCTGGATATGCGTGTCGTATTTATGGAGGCGTTTTAATTCATTGATGATTCTCCCTTTTATGACTGTATATGCGAAGTTGGAGAATTGTCCGTTTGCTTCCTTGTACTTGCCTTGAGCTTCCCATAATGCAATTAATCCAATTTGAAAGAAATCCTCTTTGTTTTTATAAATGGATAGTGAGCGGATAACATGATGAATCATCGGAGTGAATTGTTCTGATAAACTTGTAAAACCGTCCATTTTCTACGCCTTTTTAAAAAGTGCACTTTTCGTATATTCCCGGGTGCTTTCACCTTAAATAATTTCATGGAATATATCGAAATGGAAAAATGCATAAAATAAAGGGGAGAAAATTGAATTTTGCGACGGAAAAACGTAAAAAAGCACCATCCATTATCGATATTTCGAAGTTTTGATTGGGTTAGACAAAATAAATAAAGGCACACCCGGCTTGCCGGGTGCGCCTAATGAAACTATTGATTATTTTTCCGATAGATTTTCAGTTCCTTGATTATCGTTTCTTTCAAACTTTCATTTTCATTCATAATGAAACCGTACATATAAGCGGATCCACTTTTCTTTTTCCAGAGAATTCGTCCACGTAAATCAATCTCGTCTGCATTTATGATGAAAGTTAGCAAAAGCTCGAGGTCCGCTTGCTCCGGAAGGTCAAGATTGGACTGGAACTTGAGCCCTCCGGCACTGATGTCCAGAACGGACATGGCCCCATTTCGGCTTTTATTTTCCAAGTTGTTTACTCTAATGATGCTAAAAAAACCAGAAAGCGGACGATCGAAAATAAAACGAAATGCTTCATCCCTGTTATATTTCACAATATGTCCCCCTGGAAATTCAGTATCTTTTCCGTTTTCTATTTTATCCATTTACAAGAATGAACGGATGGATACGTGTATGACCTTAACTCTGTGATTTCCGGAAGCCGGCCTTCACTGCATCCTGTTCTGTACAAAACATTTCTTCTTCTTTTGTTATATCATAGTATTGTCCACTTGGTATGTGGTAGATCTTATCACCTTTTGAATTGATATTTCCTTTAATGTTCGGATTGGAGCACGATGATTTTTCGGTGGTTTTTTCTGTTGTTCCTTTATCCGTTTTCGAATCATCGAATCCTTTCGAAGTGGCATAGTTTTCAATCGACCAAATGCCGATTTCCTCTTTTTGAGCTTGTTTCTGGATGGCTTCCAGTTCGTCAAGATATTTTGTATTGGGTGCATATACGTATGCGACCCGTGCGAGCCCTTTTTCTAGCAGAAGCTTATTTACCATTTTTCCATCTACATAAAAATAGGCCAGCAGACGCCCATATTTGTCTCGTTCACCGATTCCTGTCTCCACTTCCACCTCCGAACCGGCAGGCATTAGCTCTTTTGAAAACTTGCTAGCTTCAGGACCAAAGGGTTGTACGGGCTTGGAAGGATGGACGGTTTCAGGGGTATCGATTAAAAGAAGCCTGACCGTTTCTTCCTTTCCATTAGACGTCTTAATTTTCACTGTGTCGCCATCGACCACGCGAACTATTTGAGCTGTGAAGGTTTTTCCTTTTGATTCATTGGAGACTTGGTCTGTAGAAAGGGAGTTTTCCTTGGTGGAAGTATTCGTTTCTTCTGTGGACTTTTCTTCTGACAAATCGTCGGTTATTTCCTGGCAACCTGTTAATGTAAACGCACATAACGAAATCAGTAAAAATACATATTTAAAAAAAGTACTATATGTCGGTGTAGTCACCATAAATCCTCCATTCAAGTTGTTTTCCATGGTGTCATGGATAAGTAAGGGTCGCAAATAATACTACCTTATAAAATGATGAAAGAAAATGAAAAATATTCTATTTTCACCATATCCACTGTCCTCTCTGGTGGTTTATTCTTATTAAGAAATCGTGAAGCAAGAAAGGTAGGAACCGGAAATATGTTCAGGTTAGAAAACATAACGTTTAAAGGGATTCTAAATATTGACCATCTTGAAATCCCGGCAAGGAAAATAACTTGTTTGACTGGGGAGAGCGGAGCTGGGAAAACGTCACTGCTTAGACTATTAAATAGAATGAATGAGCCGGACACCGGGTCGATTTTTTATCAAGAGCAACTCCTTGGAACATTTAACCCGATAGAGCTCCGTCGCCAAGTTACGATGCTATCTCAAACAGCACTCACCTTACCTGGAACCATTGAAGAAAACCTCCAATTGGGATTAGAATTGACTGAAAGAGAAAAGGGATCAAAGGACGAGCTACTAAACGTACTTGAAACGGTATTGTTAAAGAAGCCATTATCAGCTGATGTAGAGAAATTGTCGGGTGGGGAGAAACAAAGGTTGGCATTGGCAAGATTGCTTCTGTTAAAGCCTGACGTATATTTATTGGATGAGCCAACATCCGCTCTTGACGAAGAATCAGAGTTGGATGTCATGAACCGGTTTTTAACAAAAGTGAAACAGGAAATGGGAACCGTGGTCATGATTACTCATTCTAGGCAACTTGTGGATGAATATGCTGAGGGAAGGATCGTTCTTAAAAAGTCAAAGGAGGGGGACTATTAATGGAGAGTAGTGGGATAATAAATATTGAGCTTTGGCGTTTATGTGCGGCCTATGTATTCGTGGTTCTCCTGCTTATCATTGTAAAATGGCGAGGGATATCGAGGGAAAAACAAATTTTGCTCGCTACAGTACGCATGACGGTCCAACTTATTCTTGCAGGGTATGTATTGACGTATATATTCGAGAATCCCCATCCCTTGCTTTCAATAGGATTTTTATGTTTGATAGCCTGGTTCTCTATCCGAAATATTTTTAAACAAATATCCTTTACGCTCAGCAAGAAAATCAAACGAATGGTCATTTTGAGTATGCTCACAGGTCCGATGGCCGCTTTGTTTTATTTTAACTTGGTCGTCATCCATTTCACGCCATGGTATGAACCACGTTACTTTATCCCGATTGCTGGTATGATTGTGGGGAATGCGATGACCGGCGTTACGTTAGCTTTAAAGAACCTGCACGACGGCATCACAAGTAACCGCGATAAGGTGGAGGCGATGTTGATGCTTGGCGCCACGCCGCAGAAGGCCGTCAAAAAATATGTGGATGCCGCTTTCGATTCGGCAGTGCTGCCGACTTTGAATAATATGTTGGGTATGGGGATCATTTTCCTTCCGGGAATGATGACAGGGCAAATTCTATCGGGAATCAGTCCTCTCATCGCCATAGAATATCAAATTGCCATACTTATTGGGATTCTTGGTAGTGTCTCCATAACGGTCATCCTCTTTATCTTGCTGAGTTTTAAGGCGTTTTTCACAAAGTCTGCACAACTGTCCATCTAAAACTTTTTAAAGGAAATAAATTAATTGTTGCAGTTTTATCCTAATTTTTGTACGATTCTTTAGAAACAGGATAGTTATGGTTTGTTTGTTGAGAATGATAATGATATTCTGAAAAGGAAATCGTAGATTTTCGTATCTTTCTTAAATGAATAGGGAAAAACCTTACATATCCTATTCTTGTTAGTTTATTTTATATTAAAGGAGAATGATTTATATGGTAGAAAAAACGTTTACAGTAACTGCAGAAACAGGAATTCATGCTCGTCCCGCTACATTGCTTGTACAAGCAGCTGGTAAATTTGATTCAGAAATCAACCTTGCATATAAAGAGAAAAAAGTGAATCTTAAATCCATTATGGGTGTTATGTCTCTTGGAATCGGTAAAGGTGCAGAAATCACGATTACTGCAGAAGGCAGCGATGAAAATGATGCTCTAAAAACACTTTCTGACACATTGAGCAGAGAAGGTTTGGCAGAATAATGTCCACGCTGATAAGTGGAATCGCAGCGTCAAGCGGCATAGCCATCGCGAAAGCCTATCGTCTTATCGAACCGGAATTGTCGGTTGAAAAAAGGAGTATTGAGGATGTTGAGGCTGAAGTAACCCGTTTCAAGGAAGCCATCCAAAAATCTACTTCAGAATTGGAAATCATCAGGAACAAGGCCGAGCAGGATTTGGGGGCCGATAAGGCAGCCATTTTTGATGCCCATTTACTAGTACTTTCCGATCCGGAACTTTTGAACCCTGTTCAGGATAAAATCAAGTCTGAAAACATAAATGCTGAATCTTCTTTACATGAAGTTGCAAGCATGTTCATTACGATGTTTGAACAAATGGATAATGAGTACATGAAGGAAAGAGCTGCTGATATCCGTGATGTAACAAAACGTGTCCTATCTCATCTTTTGGGTATACATATTCCGAATCCAAGCATGATTGCAGAAGAAGTGATCATCATTGCCGAGGATTTGACGCCTTCTGATACAGCCCAGTTAAATCCGATGTATGTTAAAGGGTTCACGACTGATATCGGTGGCAGAACATCACATTCAGCCATTATGGCTCGTTCATTAGAGATTCCGGCAGTTGTAGGAACTAAAACGGTGACCGCTTCCATCGAAAATGGGGACTTGGTCATCATAGACGGGCTTAATGGCGAAGTGCATATTAACCCGACCCCTGAACTTGTGCAAAGGTACGAGGAAATGCAGAAAAAATATGCCTTGCAGAAGGCTGAATGGGCAAAGTTGGTCCATGAACAAACGGTTACAAAAGATGGGCACCAAGTAGAGCTGGCAGCCAATATTGGGACACCGAAGGATTTAGAAGGTGTTCACAAAAATGGTGGGGAAGGAATCGGTTTGTACCGGACAGAATTCCTCTACATGGGACGAAATGAAATGCCTAGTGAAGAAGAGCAGTTTGAAGCCTATAAGACGGTGCTGGAAGGGATGGCCGGAAAGTCGGTTGTCGTCAGAACACTTGATATAGGCGGGGACAAAGAGTTACCCTACTTGCAGTTACCTAAGGAAATGAACCCATTCCTTGGCTATCGGGCAATTCGTTTATGCTTAAATGAGCAAGAAATTTTCCGTATCCAGCTACGGGCGTTGCTACGGGCAAGCATTTACGGAAACTTGAAAATCATGTTCCCAATGATTGCGACCTTAACAGAATTCCGCGAAGCCAAAGCTGTGTTGGAAGAAGTGCGGCAGGAATTACTTGAAAAGGATATCCCGGTGGCAGAAAAGATTGAAGTCGGCATCATGGTTGAAATTCCTTCCACTGCGGTCATGGCAGATATTTTTGCCAAAGAGGTCGATTTCTTCAGCATTGGTACGAATGACTTGATTCAATATACAATGGCAGCGGACCGGATGAATGAGAGAGTCTCGTATTTATATCAACCATATAACCCGGCAATATTACGACTTGTTAAAATGGTAATTGATGCTGCCCATAAAGAAGGAAAATGGGCAGGAATGTGCGGCGAGATGGCGGGAGATGAAGTGGCTGTCCCTATTTTAATTGGGTTGGGCCTTGATGAATTCTCGATGAGTGCCACCTCTATCTTAAAAGCTCGATCTCTAATCAGGAAACTTTCACTTGAAGAAATGAAAAAACTATCACAAGATGTCTTGATGATGGATACAAACGAACAAGTGAAAGAAGCTGTACTTGAAAAAGTGAATAAATAGCATGACAAACGGCGCTTTCATCCAATGAAACTTCAATGGATGAAAGCACCGTGTTTATTTTTTTGAAATCTTCCAAAAGATGTTTAACAACGTTATACATGGGTAAATAAAGGACAAGCACAGTTGTTTAGCTCGATATGAGCAACTGACATTCTCATTTCCCCCTTTTAAAGCCGGCTGGGTTTCCCAGCCGGCGATTTTTTTGGGGGAATAGGATAAAACTCTCCGGGGAATTGGGATATTGATAATTCAGATTTTTCACTTTATACAATAAAGGATATAATAAAATCATGTTTGGTATTTTTTATGAAAAAGGGGGAAGTACAGTGGATTTATATTTACAAAAGAAAAATGCCTTGATTCTGGCCTCGAGCCAAGGGTTGGGAAAGGCAATAGCGGAAGAGCTTGTTAAAGAAGGTGCCAACGTCATGCTCGCTGCGAGAAGTGAAGAAAAATTGGTGGCAGTTCAAAAGGAATTATCAAAGATCGGCAAGGGGAAAGTGTCGTATAAAGTGACGGATATTACAAAACCTGATGATATTAAGTCGTTGTTGGAGAAAGTGGCTGAAGAATTTGGCGGGCTAGATATCCTTATCAATAATGCCGGAGGTCCTCCAGGGGGGACATTTAATGATTTTAGTGATGCAGACTGGCAACATTCATTTGAACTGAATTTATTGAGCTTTATCCGAACCATTCGTGAAAGCTTACCGCTTCTAAAAAAACAAGGCGGCAAGATCGTTAACATTGCATCGTCTTCTATTAAAGAGCCAATACCCGGCCTATTGCTATCGAATACTTTCCGCACGGCAATCGTGGGATTGGCGAAAACATTGGCTACAGAGCTAGCACCAGACAAGATATTGATCAATACGGTTGGACCGGGTCGAATCGCAACCGAGCGCATTCAACATCTGGATCAATTCAATGCCGAGAAACAGGGTGTCTCAACTGCAGATATCACAGGGAAAGCCCTTAGTAACATCCCGCTTGGGCGTTATGGCGAACCAGAGGAATTTGCGAAGTTCGTAACCTTCCTCGTTTCTGGGGCCAATACATATTTAACCGGCCAATCTTATTTGGTAGATGGAGGGATGGTTAAATCCATCTAGTTTGCATTAATTCACAGATGATTCGAAGGGAGAATGAACATGAAAGAGAAAAACACAGTAATCGGATTTATTGGTACAGGGGTTATGGGAAAGAGCATGGCGGGAAACTTGCTTAAAGCAGGTTACGAGGTACATGTTTATACCAGGTCCAAGGAAAAGGCAGAAGAGTTGATTGGTAAGGGGGCAAAGTGGGCAGCAACACCTAGGGAGATTGCCCAACAAACGAATGTGATCATTTCCATGGTCGGGTATCCGAGTGATGTCGAGGAAATTTATCTGGGGGAACAGGGCCTTATTGAATGTGCAAAAGAAGGGACACTTTTAATAGATATGACAACCTCCACACCCTCCTTGGCCATGAAGATAGCGGGAGAAGCACGGAAAAAGGGGCTGGAAGCTCTTGATGCCCCAGTTTCCGGAGGAGATGTGGGTGCCCGTGATGGCAATCTAACCATCATGGTGGGCGGAGATCCTGCTGCATTTGAAACAGTACGCCCAATTCTTGAGTGCATGGGAAGCAATATTGTTCATCAAGGCCCTGAGGGTTCAGGTCAGCATACGAAAATGTGCAACCAAATAGCGATTGCCTCCAACATGATCGGGGTTACGGAAGCCATCTCATACGCTACAAGGGCAGGGCTTGATCCGGAAAAAGTCCTCCAAAGCATTTCCTCGGGCTCTGCCGGCAGTTGGTCCCTATCCAATCTTGTCCCACGAATGGTCAAAGGTGATTTTGAACCAGGGTTTTATATCAAGCATTTTATTAAAGATATGAAAATTGCACTTGATGAAGTGGAGAAAATGGGGTGGGATGCGCCTGGATTAACTTTGAGCAAATCTCTGTATGATGGGCTTGCAGAGGCTGGTGAGGAGAACAGCGGCACCCAGGCTTTATATAAACACTATAATTAAAAGTGCTATCCGCTCCTTTTTTGAATAAGCTGTAAGCGACAGCCTTTACAAAAAGGAGAGATACGTATGGGTGACTTTGACGATATCCACATGAAGTTCCAGGAACTTGAAGATGGCATATATATTGTCCGAATCGAGGGGTATAAACGGGAAAAAACGATTCACCAAACAAAGCCCATTCGTTGGGAATTGAAATTGATGAATGAGAGCCCCTTGATCTTACCGGTGAAATTCAGTCATATCGAGACCGATGCTGGTTTTCAAATATTAATGAGGGAGTTAAAAAACCTAGGGCATTCGAAACCGCGAAACGCCAGGGAATTTGAAGAGGTGATGACGGATCTATTGGGTTCAATAGTCGAGGTCAGCCTTACGACAACCAATAAGGAAGAAGGCTATCGCGAAGTGCGATTCTTACGAAGGTTGTATTAATATTGCCATACTCTCTTTTTTACAAAGAAAATGGCCTCAACGGTTCCTACTGTTGATGGCCATTTTTTTGTGCATACTATACTCACAGTTATTTTAAAAAGGCTGCGATACGATCCAATCCTTCTTTAAGTGTTTCCATGGAATAGGCATAGGAAATCCGGAAGTATCCTTCCCCCAGTGGCGAGAAGGCATCTCCAGGAACGACAGCTACCTTTTCCTGTTTTACTAGTTCCAGGCAGAACTCCAAGGAGGATGGGTAGCCTTCAGGCAGTTTTACGAAAAAGTAAAAGGCACCATCCGGTTTGACCACATCCAGATCCATTGCTTGTAATCGGTTGTACACGTAGTCCCTCCTACTAGCATATTCCGTTTTCATGGACATGCTATCGTCTTTTCCAACTGTTAACGCAGCTAAGGCAGCACGTTGCGAGATGGAGGAGGCACAAGTTACGTTATACTGATGGACCTTTAACAAATGTTTAGAAATCGACTCGGGAGCAAATAACAGACCAATCCTCCAACCAGTCATTGAATGGGATTTTGATAAACCATTTAACACAATGGTTTGTTCCCTTAAAAAAGTGGCGATTGAAACATGATCCTGGTCGAAAACCAACTCGCTATATATTTCATCGGCTAAAATGAAAATATCCTTGCCACGCACGAGCTCTGCGATGTCCTGTAGCTCTTCTGCCGTTAGTGTGACCCCGGTTGGATTTGAAGGGTAAGGCAAAACGATGCAACGGGTTTTTTCGGTTATGTATGTTTTTAGGATATCAGCGGTCAAACGAAAACCGTTCTTAGTCGTGTCAGCGTAAACAGGCTCGGCCCCGCTCATTTTAATGATCGGCTCGTAGCCTGGATAGACGGGGCCTGGGAGGATCACTTCATTTCCAGGGGTGAGGATGGTCCGAAATGTAATGTCGATTCCTTCGCTTGCTCCCGAAGTTACGATGACTTCATTGAATGGATTGTATGAAAGCTGGTATTTATCTTTTACATAAGCGCTCGCGGCTTCCCTTAATTCCAAATATCCGGCATTATGGGTGTAAACCGTATAATCATCATCAATCGCCTGTTTTGCGGCTTCCTTAATATGTCGGGGTGTAGGGAAGTCGGGCTGACCTATCGTTAAAGAAATGGTCCCTTTAATATCGGCGACTAGATTATAGAATTTTCGGATTCCAGATATTTGAACCTCTTTTACAAGCGGGTTTACTAAATGTTCCATTTGAATATCCTCCTTGTTCTTATCAGTTTGTGAATGGTTATATGAATGTATCAAATCCATTCTATTTTATCATTTTGTAAGGGGAGAGGAAAAAATACTTTTTGTGATTAATGTATTGAAGGTATAATGAAGTTCAAGATCAAGAAAATTTTGAGGATTGATATAAATGATTAGAACCTGTGCCATAACAAAAGAAAAAGAGGTCATTTTTGATTTAGAGCTAAAAAAATTAAGTGATGATTATATTGAATGGTATTGGGTGGACTTTTCAAAACCTACTGTAGAGGAAATAAAGGTGCTATCGAGCCATTTCCACTTTCACCATTTAGCCATCGAAGATTGCCTTGATGACTATAACCAGCGGCCAAAAATGGATTTTTATGAAGGCTATCAATTCCTCGTGATACATGCCATAAGGCAGAAAATCTTCAAGGCTGTCGAATTGGGTCTTTTTATCGGGGAAAAATGGTTGGTCACATTTCATAAGGAAGAACTCCAGGAACTAGAAGAGGTTTGGAGGGAAATCCCTGAGTTGGAAACCTTAAAGCAAGGGCCGTTCTTCTTGATGCATAGACTGATTGACCGGGTCGTCGATGAATTCTTTCCTCCTGTTTATAAAATGGAAAGCGAGCTTAACAGTATCGAGGATAACACGGAGAATGAAACGATATCGGAATTGATGAATCAGCTATTCGATTTGAGAACGGATTTGTCGAAGCTTCGACGTACAATCTTGCCCATGCGTGACTTATTGTATAGGATGATTACTTCTGATAGGTTGAACTATTTAAAGGATCAGCATCTATATTTCCATGATGTATATGATCACCTTATTAAGCTAACGGAGATGCTTGAATCCTATCGGGATTTTTCTTCAGATATTCGCGATAGTTATCTGTCGGTCAATTCGAATAATATGAATTCTACGATGATGACTTTGACTGTCATTACGACCATTTTCATGCCACTCACTTTCATAGTGGGCGTGTATGGTATGAACTTTAAGTATATGCCTGAATTGAATTGGCACTATGGCTATTATGTAATCCTTGGGATGATGGGTGGCATTGCTTTTATGATGTTTTTATATTTCGTCAAAAAAGGCTGGTTGGAAATAGGTAAAAAGTCTCGTAATAGGTAAAATCGATTAAGCGATCTGCCATATTGATGGAACAATGATAAAAGTCTTTGTTATAATGGATAGGTTATCATTAATTTCCAAAAATGTGAAAGAGAGGTAGTTTATTATGGAAAGATTAGTAGAGGTTTATCCAGATGAAGGAAGAGAGTATGCAGGTTTTTGGATACGATTTGGTGCCAATATCATTGATGGAATCATAATCGGTATCCCCACAGGAATCCTGATGACCATCGTGAATCTAATTTGGCTCGGCAGCATGTCAAGCGTTCAGGAAGACATGCTTGATCCCAATTATGAGCCGGGAGGCGGAGAAATCTTGGCCTTCATGGGCGGGACTTTCATCACCTTATTTTTAGCTATACTTATTAGCTTTCTATATTATACTCTATTACACTCTTCGAAATGGCAGGGGACTGTCGGGAAAAAACTGCTTAATATTAAAGTGGTGGATTTAAATGGAAATCGTATCGGTTTCGGCAAGGCTGCGGGCCGCTATTTCGCTACGATTATTTCAGGAGTCATCCTTTATATCGGCTATATCATGGCCGGGTTCACGGAAAAGAAACAAGCGCTCCACGATATGATAGTCGGAACGCTTGTCGTAAAAAAGTAAATGAATCAAAGTAGGGAGGCTCAAAGGTGGGCCTTCTTTTTTTCGTGTGCCTCGGTAATTCATTTTCACAATATTATTTTTTGCCCAGGATTCTAAACAATCGGCGTAAATAACCGAATTATTAGGTAGAAGTCATTTATCTATAAGGTAAAGGTTTTTTTTGCTAAAATGTATTATTTTTCAATCTAGAAAAGTAGTATATTGAATAAATAAATGATAGATGTAAGGGAAGGGCGAGATAAATAAATGGAAGCCAATAAAGGAATATTACTTGAAAGCGGTACGAATGAACTTGAAATCGTCGAATTCGGGATTGGAAAGAATAAATTCGGCATAAATGTAATTAAAGTGAAGGAAATCATAAATCCTGTACATATTACCCTTGTGCCTCACTCCCATCCGAATGTGGAGGGGATCATTGAGCTTCGTGGTGAAGTGCTTCCTGTCGTTAATGTAGCTGATGCCTTAGGGTTTCCTGCATCGGAAAATCCAGAACAGGATAAATTCATAGTCGCTGAATTCAATCAGCAAAAAGTCGTCTTCCATGTCCATACGGTGACACAGATCCATCGTATCTCATGGACACAAATCGAAAAGCCTTCGGATATGTATCAAGGCTTGGAAAGCCAGATTATCGGCGTTATCAAACTAAACAGTGAAATGATATTATTGCTGGATTTTGAGAAAATCGTCGTCGAAATCAATCCTGAGTCAGGAATCAATGTTCAGCAGGTTAGAAAACTTGGTCAACGTCAAAATTCCGAAAAGAGAATCTTGATTGCTGAGGACTCGCCATTACTGCGTAAGTTGCTGTTCGATACATTGACTGAAGCCGGATTTAAGCAATTGGAGTTCTACGAAAATGGTCAGGATGCCATCAATTATTTGGAAGGGCTCGTAGAAGCCGGCAAAACGATTGTGGAGGAAATCCAACTGGTGATTACGGATATTGAGATGCCTCAAATGGACGGGCATCATCTTACTAGAAGAATTAAGGAGAATGGCAAACTCGCTGAATTGCCGGTCATTATATTTTCATCGTTGATTACAGATAGCCTACGCCATAAAGGGCAGGTAGTCGGTGCGGATGCACAGATCAGCAAACCGGAGATTGCGGAACTGATAAGATTGATCGATCAATTTGTTTTATAACCTATGAAAATGGGACGAGGATATTAGATCCTCGTCCCGTTTTTTTCTTTTAATACTTTGAACCCTTTCCTAAAAAAGAAGAGGGGAATGGATTATGAAAGGGCTGTTTAACTTGACTCCGTCCATATGACTTTTTTTCGGCCTTTACAGGGCTGGTTTGTTTTTCGCCAGCTTGTCCAACGTAAGTTTGTAAAATTTGCTTTGCTTTTGATAGTGACAAGGCAGCTTTAGGATTTCGTATGGACGCTGCGCGACTGCCGAGATGGGGGAGGGTTTTTAAGTCTTCCTTCGTAGGCGGTAGGTGAAAGACGTATGATCCACATTCAACAATGACATCGGATTGTTGCGCGGCAAAGCGAGGGTTGTCAGAAAAATGGAGTCCCATCTTCTTCGCTTTTCCTTCTTGCATGAGCTTATTTAATGCGAGCTTCTTTAGATTGTACAGATTTTTAGGCTCCAATGCAGTCTTAGCATGTTTATTTACTATAAACACGGCTTGGGCAAGGGAGTTTATCGAAAACTCATCCATTTCAGAATGTCCTTTCGTTTGATTCATAGTAGAAACTCCTTTTCATCATAGGTTTAGAAGTAATGCTATTGAAATAGATTTCTTCAATCAAGTCTACCGTTTATTTATATTGGTGTGATATTAGGCTTGTAAGGTAGAGTCGGATGGAAAATAGTTCAAAAATTTATAATTTAAAGTTATTCCCAACACTTTACCATCTATGCATTTCATATTATACCACTACAAAATATATAAGGAAGCAAATTCTAATACTGTGACGCTTTAATTTGTGAAAAACTATAAGGTAAAGAACTTGTATCCATTAAGAAAAGAAGGCGGTTCATTCCGCCTTCTGTGCAACCCTTATTGGGTGTAGATATTAATATTTTCATTGACTGCGGCTTGTGCGCCGAATTGTTGTGGGTAGCCCTGAAAACCTTGGTACCCCGGATATCCCTGATTGCCTGGATAGGGAGGGGCAGGATAAGGAGGGTAAGCGGGCGGATAGGGAGGATACGGCGGCGGGTACGGTGGACGGTTGTTGAATAATAACGGACCTACTGCTAATCCAGCCACAAATGATAAAGGGAGCAATAAAGGAAAGAATGGAAAGAAGCGTTCATCGTTCCCATATTCAATTCCCATTTCATCCCCGTATCCGTTACGATATACATTTTGCGGATGTGGATATTGTTGGTAGGGATAGAAAGGATAATAATATTGTGTTTGCATGGTTGGCCTCCTTTTCTCTATGTCTTTACATAGTATGGTTTATTTTATGAAAAGAGCCTGTTCCAGCTGAATCTGTTATAATGAATCTATTCGTTTTTCAAATAGTTGGGGTGGTTTTATGGAGCCGTTTAAGAAGGTTTTGGCCGTAAGTTTTGGAGGTGCGGGTGGAGCATTAGTACGCTATTCAATTAGTGCCTCGACATCCGTTTTTTTCTTTCCATTTGGGACGCTCCTTATAAATATAGTAGGGTGTTTTTTGCTTGGAACGATAAATGGGTATTTCGCCTCTAAAAAAAAGTCACTCGTTTTTTTAGCTCTTGGTAGTGGGTTTTGCGGAGGGTTTACCACGATGTCTACATTTTCTCAGGAAATGGTAACGCTTATGCGGCATTCCATGATTCAAGCAGCGATTTATCTAGGAGCTACGCTTGTAATGGGACTGTTTGCTGGTTTTATAGGGCTGCGTCTTTTTACTGACAAAAGAGGTGAGACCTTGTGATTCATGTTTTCTCCGTTTTGATTGGAGGTTTTTTCGGTGCAGCCTTCAGATATATGTTTCAGACTTTATTTAATAAGCTTCTGCCTTCGAAGCCCATACCATTTAGTATTTTGCTGATTAATCTAATTGGGTGTTTCGGGTTAGGATGGATCTTTCCAAGAAAGGAAGAATGGGAACTTTCTATGCAGTTGATGCTTTCAATGGGATTTTTCGGTGCTTTTACGACTTTCTCCACTTTCAGTATGGAAGCTCTTGACCTTATGAAAAAACACCGCTACATAGAATGTCTTATCTACATAACGGTATCGGTTATTGGTGGCATCTTGGCGTTCCTATATGGTTATATGCTTTAAAGGTCTTATCCATTAACACTTTTGCAGGATGGTAAAATTATCGAGGTGTTTCCATTCACCATCTAATGCTATAATTCACTACATAGGAATTTTCACGCACAGGCTTTGTTAATGAGTCTGGCGATTTTCCCCTGTATTTCTTGTTATTCTGCTCTTAGTTCATAAATGGTCAATTCAGGGCGCGATAAAAAGCGATAAGGAAGTCGGGTTGTGCCAAGACCTCGGTTAACATGTAGAGTCAAGGAACCAAGATCAAAGGTCCCCTCCGTATACTTTTCGGCATATGGGGGAGTGACAAGGGCACCAATCAAAGGAATTTGAACTTGCCCGCCGTGACTGTGCCCGCTAATCTGATAGTGGATATCATAAGTGCTAGATATATCTGCCAGGTCTGGAGCATGGGAGAGCATAATGGTGAATCCCCCTTTTGGTATACCTGAGAGAGCCTTTTCAAAGTCAGGTTTTCCGAGCATCGCATCATCCACACCAGTTAGGAATATTTCTTCTGCTGAAAGTAATGAAACCCGGGCGGAATTATTTTGCAACATGGTGAAATTCGATTTTTCCATGATATCTCGATATATCTCGGAGCCATACCCACCGTGATCATGGTTACCGAAAATGCTGAACTTGCCCAAGGGCGCTTTAAGTTGATTCAACACAGGTGGGATTTCATTTTGAGCATTATATTTATTGGGCTCGTCCATCAAATCACCGGTAAATAAAACAATATCCGGATCCATTTGGTTTATCTTCTCGACAATCGCTTGCAAGTCACTAAGCTGAAATTGAAAGCCTAAGTGGGTATCGCTGAACTGTATCATTTTCATACCATCAAAACCTTTAGGAATAAGAGGGTGGCTGATAAAATTGTGCTTTATTTCTAACCACTTTGGCTCTAAGTTATGGGCGTAATATCCGCCCCCAACGCTTAAACCAGTTACAGTCGCCAGCGTACGCAGGCTATTTTTTATAAATGTTCTTCGGGAAATACTTTTACTCAAATTAATCAACCTATCTACATTAAGAATGTTACTTCCTCATATTAACAAACAATGTACATAATTAGAAGAAATCTCTTCTATAGGCAAAGGGAAACCTAGTTTATTGGAGTCGAATGGTTAATATCCAGTTTAAAACTGACATTTACACGGAGGTAGCATGATGACCGAACCAATGTTTATTACACTGATTATACTTCTATGCGCGTTCGCGCTTTTTATACAAGGTAAATTTCGTGCGGATTTAATCGCTCTTTGTGCCCTTGCTGTTCTGGGGCTGACTGGCATACTTACATTTAATGAACTGGTGGCGGGGTTTGCCAATCCCGTAGTGATTATGCTAGCGGCCCTATATATCGTCGGGGCAGGATTATTCAATACTGGAATCATAGAAAAGATAGGAAACAAATTGCTTAACTATTGTGGTGGGAATGAGTGGAAGTCACTATTGATCGTCATGGTAACGGCAGGCCTATTAAGTGCACTATTAAGCGGTACCGGTATTGTTGCCATTTTGCTTCCACTTGTAATGAGCATGGCTTTGCAACAAAAAACAAGTCCGACCCGTTATTTATTGCCACTGGCCTATGCATGCAGTATTGGCGGACTCATTACACTAACCGGTACCCCGTCAAATATGATTGTAGCCAATGTATTGAGGGAAAATGGGTTAGAGACATTTTCTTTCTTTGATTTCGCACCAATCGGTTTGATTGCATTTATAGCTGGGCTTTTCTTCATGCTCACACTGGGACGTTTGCTATTACCGGAAAAAACAATTGCAGCCAATAATAGTGTGAAGGGCTTATCCGCGGGGGAACTGGCTGGGATGTACAAAGTGTATGATCTTTTGCATTACCTACACATTCCTGCTTCATCGGATATTGTCGGAGAAAGGCTATCCGACCTTCAGCTTCCCATTCAATATGAATTGACATTAATTGAAATTCAGCGGAAATCCAAAGACAAGCAGTTGCCGTTGCTTCAAAAGCAACAAACGATATCTGCCAGGGCCAATGAGGTACTGCATCCGGATGACATCATTTTGGTTTTTGGTGAAGAAGACGCCGTTCAGAGATTAGCGGAGCACTATGAATTGGAATTCAAACACTTTAATACGGAACAAATTAAGAAACATTTCCTTAGCAGTAAATTTGGTTTGACGGAAATATTGATCGTCCCGAACTCGGACTATGAAAATCAAACTCTTATTGATGTTCATTTTCGTGAAAAATACCAATGTAACGTGCTTGCAATCAATAGGAATGGTGAATATATCCAGGCGGATGTCGGAACAGAGCGTTTGAAACCTGGCGATGCGATATTGATTCACGGTGAGTGGGAGAATATCGAGAGAATTTCTTCCGATCTAGAGGATGTGATAGTGATAGGTACAACCTCAGAAGAAAGTTCCGCTGTGGATTCAAAATCCAAAACGTGGATTGCCTTGACCATAATGGGCATAATGATCGTTCTATTATCGATTGCTTCAATTCCTCCTGCTTTGTCGGTCCTTACCGCCGCCTTGCTGATGATCGTAACTGGCTGTGTCCGTTCCATGGAAGATGCCTATCAAAAGATAAATTGGGAACCTATCCTATTGATTGCGGCCATGCTGGGGCTGACCGCTGCTTTTGATGATACAGGTGGTGTCAGGATGATAAGTGATTGGATGGCTTTATTATTCAATAATATTGGTGCACATGGATTATTGGCGGTCTTTTATCTCTTGACCCTGATCCTGAGCCAATTCATCCCGTATGGGGCAGCTACAGTCGTTATGACGCCCCTGGCATTAACCTCGGCAGTCAATCAGGGAATCGATCCCGTTCCGGTTTTCCTCTCACTGGCGGTCGCAGGAAGCCTGGCCTTGGCGACACCAAGAGTGGCGACTACAAATGCGTTGGTCATGACTGCGGGCGATTATAAATATGAAGATTTCACCGTCATAGGCATTGCGACACAAATCTTCATCGGTGTCATCGTGGTCATAACGATTCCATTGTTCTTCCCATTTTAATCGTGCATTAAAAAGGCCATTGTTCGATTTTAGAACAATGGCCTTTTACTATATCCGAGTAAAATAATAGAGATTCCTTCCTATATTTTTACCCATATAAAGGGTGAAAAGGGAGGATTGCGAAAGTTAGTATTATCAACGCCAACAACTAATGGTATAATTTTTGCATATTGATGTTTCGTAATTAGGGGGAATACATCATGGATGCAGAAAAAATATTAAAGAATTTAGACAGGGTAACACCTTTTTTTCAACCCATTTTCAGTGCAGATCAACATCAGGTCATCGGGTATGAAATACTAGGGCGCTATGAGGAAAAGGGCGAATATGAAAGTCTTGGTACTTTTTTTCACGATTCTTCCGTGCCTGAAGAATATCGGATAGAAGTGGATAATTATGTGTTGGAAATAGCTCTCGAACGAATAAGGGATTATGGTGAGGATTTTCTCATTTTTATTAATCGCGATCCCAATTTGCTTATGCTCGATCATGGCGAAGAATTTATGGAAATTCTCCATCGTCACTTTCAACCGGAGGAAATGAATAGAATCGTTCTTGAACTATCGGATACGATCAGCCCGGAAAACTACGAACCATTACAACATGTACTCGCCTATTTTAAAACATACGGCATTAAAATAGCATTTGATCATCTTGGGGAAGATAGTCAACTCGATCATATTGCTCAGATTTCTCCGAATATTTTAAAAGTGAATTTGAATCAACTTCGAATATCAGGGGGAGACGCATACCAGGTCATTCTCTTCTCGCTCAGTATGCTAGCACGTAGGATAGGGGCCAATTTACTGTTTGAAAATATCGAGTCTGAGTACCAGCTCCGTTTCGCTTGGAAGAATGGGGGGCGTTATTATCAGGGGTATTTCTTAGCAAAACCTGACGGGGAATTTATTGATAAAGATTTACTTCGAGAAAAATTTCATCAGGAATGCCAATCTTTCATATCTCTGGAAACAAAAAAGATGGAAGCCGTTTATCAAAAAACCCTGCAGTTTAATGAAGGGATGCAAGATTTCATCAAACAACAAAAAGGAAAAGGTTCGCATGAGGAATTCCTCGGAATCCTGGCGAAAAAATTGGATTCAGTATGTTTTCGGTTATATATTTGTGATGAAGAAGGGTATCAGAAATCGCCTAATATTCTTCATAAAGACGGACAATGGGTGGTCCAACCTAAATATATGAATCATAATTGGAGCTGGCGCCCTTATTTCCTTGAAAATATCGTTAAAATGCGCAATGAAAAAAAAGGCATTTTATCTGATCTGTACAGTGATATCGAAACGGGGGAGACGATTAGAACCTTTTCATATCCGCTGAATAATAAAGAATATATTTTCTTTGATTTGTCCTATAGCTTCCTCTATGAAAACGAAGCCTTGTTATAAAAGCGGATGCAGGTATAATATTGTTCAAAATGTGTAACGATAAGCAAAAATAATGCTTGGAGGAGACATATTTTGAGTACATATATTTGGATTCTACTCATTGTCGTAATCATCATGTCGATATATTTACTCTTTTATACCTATTCTGTTGCAAAAGGGCAGAAAGCGGTCAAAGGGAAGTACGATTCGTCTCTCGATGATTCAGTAAAAGAGCATCCATATTTGTGGAATCCGATTTTTATTTCTTTATTGGTTGCAACGGTCTTGATTGCTGGTTTCATTTTTTATTATGCATTTAAATAATTCATAAGAAGGAAGATTTCGGAAAGTGTGAAATCTTCTTTTTTTATGGAATAGCGAGAAGAAAACTACCAATATTCGGGTAGTTTTCCAATATGGTATTTTTTTCAGTTTGGTCTTATCCATGGCGGGTAAGGAAAAGTATAGACAAAAACCGGTATGATTCGGATATTATACTACCTAGGAGATGAAACTATGAAAAAATATTTAGTTGCTTGCGTCGTTAGTGCTCTTCTTTTAATCGGAGGCTTACCTGTTACTGCAGAAGAAGGCATACATAGGGAACAAGTATTTTCGTTAATGCAGGAAGCATTAAATGATCAAGGTTCACTCAGTGAGGAAATAAGAACGGAGAAAGACATTAAAGGAAAACTGAATGATCACTTCACGGAAGAGTTCATAGATAAGTTTTATAAAGCCAATGTCGTGCAAGTCGAGGGAGGTTATATGGCCTTCGGTTCGGATTTCGCACCCTATTATATTCCTTTCTTTAGCTATGATGATCATACAGAAGTAATCTAT
Source organism: Peribacillus sp. NPDC097264 (assembly GCF_050277925.1). NCBI lineage: Bacteria > Bacillati > Bacillota > Bacilli > Caryophanales > Bacillaceae > Peribacillus > Peribacillus sp. NPDC097264. The sequence continues at coordinate 515,910 of NZ_JBNNSR010000002.1, read as the reverse complement.
GGGGAAAACTTGGACTACATGTATGTACAAGAGTCATTTGAGGCATCAGAAGGGGGCCCGAAACATGTAGAGACAGTTACCTTGAAAAAAGAAAATGACGTCTGGAAGGTTGCCGACGTTTCATATGAAAGCGCAAATCAAAAAGAACAGGCAGATAAGTAATATAGTTGATTGGATAATCGAATATCCAGCATGAAAAAAGTCTAAAGAAGGATGATCTTCTTTAGACTTTTTTAAAATTAAAGATTCAATTCCTTTTCAATGGCATCGATATTAAAACCAATGATGGCTTTTCCATCGATGACTACTGTAGGTGTGGAATATGATCCATATTTATTAGTTAATTCTTTGCGGGCATGCCCATCTGCTTTAATATCTTTTTCCTTATATTCGATATTGTTATCATCCAGAAACAATTTCGTTATCTTGCAGGGAGGGCATTCGGGTTGTGTATATAGGGTAATGTCTTTCATGATTTCCTCCAAATAATCTTTAATTGAGTTCTTATTCATTATAAAGAATGGCACTACTTTTGGATAGGATTATATCCTGGGTTATCACGTTTGACCAAATAGTCGATTAACCCCATGGAACAGACTTCCAGGTCCATCCTAATAATCTCGAACACGGGATGGTCCCCCGTTATGCCCATTGATGCAAGGTGGGTGGTGACTTTATCGAAAATCATTTCTATAGTTGCATCGACTTGTTCCTTGAACGTTTTGTATTCGTTGAAGGCAGTTTCAGCTGTTTGAACGAAAATGGGCAACCAGTAACGCAATTGTTTATATACTTCCGTTGGATTATCCGAAACGCCGTAATGGCCAAAATATATCCGATTCACATCCAAACTTTCATACAAATCCGCAGCGGCAAGCATCGCTATGGGATTAAATTGATTAGGTGATGTAGAAGGTAAATATAATTCGATGCCATCTGGTTCAAGTTCACGATAGTACACACCGACCGTATCACCGGAAAACATTCCTTTTGAAACTGAATCGTATATGCTGAGATGGTGGTTTGCGTGGCCTGGGGTATCATAAAAGGTCAAGGTACAGTTGTCGCTCGTTTCAAGGGATTCCTTGTTTCCCTTAATAATGATTTTTTCGTGCGGAACTGGAAGGATGGGGTTGAAAAGTTTGTCGAAATCCGCACCGTAGACCTCTTTTGCCCCTGCAACCAATCGCGTTGGATCTTCAAGATGGCGCGCACCTTTTGGATGGACAACCACTTTTGCGTTCGGGCAATGCTGTAAAAAAAGGCCAACCCCCCCTGCATGGTCCAAATGAATATGGGTTAGAATGATATATGTAATGTCTTCTAAAGCTATCCCCAGCGCTTGCAACCCCTTGAGTACATGAGGGATGGAGGGGCTGGCGGATGTCTCAACTAAAGTAATGACCCTATCGGCCATTACATACGTACCAGTTCGGTTCTCCCTACCTAGATCAAAACCGTCAATGAGAGAAACACGATAACCGAGATCACTAACCTTAACCAATAAAATGCACCTCCGGAAAATTTTTTGTGTACAAAATTCATTCCTTATTTTATTCTGATAATAGTAGCATGTAAAGAATGAAGGTTTTAATTATTCTGAATTTATTTCAGCGTGGCTACTGTATAGAAAAGTATGGTATAGTGAAACCTATCGAAAAGGTTTTATTCAGAAAGGAGAGGGAGTATGTCTCAATTACAGGGCATTCTTACCAGATTGAAAAGTCTTCAAGAGCAAGCAAAGGAATCTGAATCTGCTCAGCGTTTTTTTGAAATAGATGGTGTGAAAAAATGCCAGGTTACATATTTCAGCAAAACAGAAATGTTCGAGCTTGAAGTATACAGTGATAAAGGGAAATCATCAAAATATCAATTCGATAATGTTGATATGATTACCATTGAAATCTTTGATCTTCTTCAATCTTAATTTAATTTGTAAAAGCTGCATTCCATTAGGAAAGCAGCTTTTTTATTTTGTTTATTAGTGTGATTTAGGGAGCCAGGTGGTTTGAATGAATACAATGACTTTATGACACATTATAAAGAGGAGGGATGAAGATGAAAAAACCAAAAGCGATATGCCCTGTTTGTTCCGATGAGAGGATATTAGAGGATGTTTTAACCGCCCAGTCCAATCAAAATGTTATTTATCGATGCCCTGAATGTGGTTATGAAAAAGGTGATATCAAAACAAGCAAGGGGTAATCGACCTTTTAAAAGGTCCCTTTTTTTGGAATTGAAGGGGTGTTTGATTGGGCCTTTTCTGCGTGTTTATGTTAAACTAGAATAAGGGATATATATATAAAAACATATGGTAAGGGGTTTTAACATGATCGGTACTCATGATGGGGATTTATTGGAATCCAGCGTGAAAGACTTAATGATTTCTTCTGAACGCGTGGCCCACGTGCAGGTAACCAATAATTTAGAACATGCGCTTTTGGTATTAACGAAGAGCGGTTATACGGCCATTCCTGTGTTAGATCCAATGTACAAACTGCATGGCTTAATCAGCACACCAGTCATTCTCGACTCTATCTTGGGACTTGAGAGAATTGAATTTGATAATCTGGAGAATAAAAAAGTTTCCGAAATTATGAATATAGATATACCTCGTCTGAATATAGACGATCCATTGATAAAAGGGGTAGAAATGTTAATTGATCATCCATTTGTCTGTGTTGAGAATGACGAACATCTATTTGAAGGCATTCTTACGAGAAGGGCGATTTTGAAGAAAGTCTTTAAAGAACAATTGTTGCCTGAATGAGGAAATATCCATAGTAAATGAACAGTTTACCTCAGACTCGCCAAGTGGCGAGTTTTCTTATTCTACATAAATCACTAAAAATGGGTTAACCATAGATATCATATTAGTTGAGAGGATGCGTAACTTGGTACAAGCAATAAATACTTCGAACGGTCAAAACTTAAAATTAAAGCGGCCATTCATCCTTGCGGCGATCATGATGGCGATGTTCATGAATGCAATTGAAGGTACCATTGTGTCGACGGCCATGCCTGCCATTGTCAGTGACCTGGGTGGCTTTTCATTATATAGCTGGGTTTTTTCCGGCTATTTACTTATGAATGCCGTGACGGTCTTGATATATGGAAAGTTATCCGACATAGTCGGTCGAAAGCCTGTTCTTTTATTTGGCATTATCGTCTTCCTGATTGGTTCGGTTCTATGTGGCTTTGCTGACTCGATGACGGAGCTCATATTTTATCGATTTCTGCAGGGGTTTGGTGCCGGGGCGGTCGCGCCAGTAGCCTCAACCATTGTCGGGGACATTTATAAGAATGAAGAGAGGGCCCGCATCCAAGGATACCTCTCAAGCGTATGGGGTATTTCTGCTGTCATGGGACCGGCATTGGGCGGGTTGATTGTCGAGTCTCTTTCTTGGAGACTTGTATTCTGGATCAACATTCCCCTGGGTTTACTATCATTTGTTGGAATCTGGATGTTCCTTCATGAAAATATTGAAAAGAAAAAACGTGATATTGACTATATAGGGGCGGCATTGTTAACTTTATCGATATCAACCTTGATGGTGGTCCTTGTCCAAGGTGGAGTAAAATGGTCCTGGGCTTCTACTCCAGCCATTTCACTTGTTGGAATTGCCGTCGTTTCGTTTGTTTTATTCATCGTTCAGGAAAAAAGGGCTTCCGAGCCAATGATGCCATTTGAAATATGGAAAGAGCGCTCAATTTTAATAGCGAACCTTGTTTCCCTGACAACAGGGGTGATGATGATTGGGTTGTCGAGTTTCCTTCCAACGTTTGTTCAAGGGGTAATGGAACGCTCACCGACAGTTGCAGGTTTTACACTGACTGCCATGTCCATTGGTTGGCCAATTGCTTCGGTTTTTGCTGGTAGACTCTTGTTAAAAATAGGGTTTAAGGCTACATCACTCCTTGGTGGGGTTTCTTTGATTCTTGGAAGCGCGATTTTAGTTTTGATGAAGCCAGAAGCTGGTCCACTTATTGCAGCAATGGGATCTTTCTTTGTTGGGGTGGGGATGGGTTTGACATCGACATCTTTCATCGTCGTCATACAAAAGACGGTCAGTTGGGAACGCCGGGGGATTGCAACTGCCTCGAATATGTTCATGCGGAATCTTGGGAATACTGTGGGAGCCGCTTTACTCGGGGGAGTCATGAATACAAGGCTGCAAGCCTATTTGAATGAACATGCAGCAGTTGAATCAAAAGTGACGATTGACACAGCCAATAAATTATTGGATAGTGAAGAGCGTGCTATGCTGCCTAAAGATGTAGTAGAGGTATTACAGGAAGGACTTACGACGTCCCTGCACACCATTTATCTCATCGTCCTACTTTTTGCCGTTATCAGTCTAGTGACTCTGACAAGACTAAAGAGAAGGGAAAAGGGAACTGAATAGTTAGAAAGAAGAGGCAATCTACACATGGGTTGCCTCTTTTTTTGGATGCTCAAGGTCATGCCTACACGAGTGACAAGATGAATCACTGAGGCGTTGGTCACGCCATGTAAAATGAATTTGAACTGTTGGGTGGGGGGGTTCTTTCGAGAATTTAGATCATGGCACTCTAGACGCCGCAAACCCGATGATGAGCAATAAAACATCATCATGAGTATCATTCCATTTCTTTTCTCTTGTAATATAGGTGATCTTTGTTGATAATTAAATTTATATAAAATGAATCAATGTGATAAGAATTAATTATCAAGAGGTTGGTGTGTATGTCTTTTTCAGAATATCATTTATTATCCGTTTTGGCCCAGGAGATGAATATGAGGAAAGCTGCGGAGCGTTTATTCGTTTCCCAGCCTGCGCTTTCACAACGTCTGCAAACAATAGAGAAGGATTGGGGATCAAAGTTGTTCCTGCGTTCGCAAAAAGGGCTTTCCTTGACACCTGCTGGTGAAGCGGTCATTCGATTGGCTAATGATATATTGGCCAAGGAAGAAACGGTGAGGGAAAGTATCCAGGCAATGGATCATGAAGTATATGGTACCTTGAAAATTGCTTGTGCTTCAATAGTCGGACAGAACTGGTTACCACAAGTTTTGAAAAAGTTCGTACAAAAATATCCCTATGCCAAAATTTCTTTAATCACTGGCTGGAGCAGTGAAATTTTAAAGTCCTTATATGAGGGGCAGGTACATATCGGCATCATCCGTGGGGCACCAGATTGGAAAGGCGTAAAACAGCATTTGTTTACGGATATGCTTTACCTGGTGGACACAGAGATGAAGGAACTGGACCAGGTATTCGAAACGGATCGCCCTTTTATCCAGTTTAAAAGTGATTCGAATTATTATCAGGAAATACAGGATTGGTGGCATCGTCAATTCAAGACCACCCCTAAAAATACGATAGTCGTCGATCAAATTGAAACATGTAAGCAAATGGTATTCAATGGGATTGGCTATGCGATCCTACCTGCCATCACTTTACATGATAAAGACACGAATATCTTTAAGATTCCCCTCTTGGATGGACAAAACCATTCAATCGAACGGGATACATGGCTTTGTGGATATGAATCTGCTTTTCAGCTTAAACAGGTACAAGCCTTCACGGAAGTGGTCAAAGAACATATACGTGATCAAGGCATGTTGTGAGTCTTCGAAAGATGGTGTCACGCTAGTAAAAACCATTTATAAAAAGATATTCATTCCTTGTCTTGTAAGCTGTTGTCTGTTAAATTTAAAACGAGTAACGATACATAATTAGGAGGTTTTACCGAGCATGAACAAAATGGATGCAAATGAAATTATTTCTTTTATCTCCAATAGTAAAAAGTCAACACCAGTAAAGGTATATGTCAAAGGTGAATTAGATGGCGTAGATTTTGGCCCTGCTGCTAAAACTTTCATTACAGGCAACACCGGCGTTGTATTCGGTGAGTGGTCTGAAATTGAAACGGCTATCGAAACAGCTGGATCGAAGATTGAAGATTATGTGATTGAAAATGATCGTCGCAATTCTGCTATACCACTATTAGATTTAAAAGGCATCAAGGCCCGCATCGAGCCAGGTGCAGTGATTCGTGACCAAGTTTCAATTGGTGACAATGCGGTTATCATGATGGGAGCATCAATCAATATCGGTTCTGTTATTGGTGAAGGTACAATGATCGACATGAATGCAACTCTTGGAGGACGTGCAACAGTGGGCAAAAACTGTCATGTGGGGGCTGGAGCTGTCCTTGCTGGTGTCATTGAGCCACCTTCAGCAAAACCTGTCGTGTTGGAAGATGATGTGTTAATTGGTGCTAACGCAGTCGTTCTGGAAGGCGTTACAATCGGGAAAGGTTCAGTTGTTGCGGCAGGAGCCATCGTCACGAAAGATGTCCCTCCATACTCAGTGGCTGCTGGTATACCGGCTAAAGTCATTAAACAAATAGATGAAAAAACAAAATCAAAAACTGAAATCATGCAAGAGCTTCGTCAACTTTAATTCCAACCTGAAATATGTTCAAGAGCGTGGATACCTATATCCACGCTTTCTGTATAGGGAGTGAAAAAATATGGAACAGAGCCCGTTTGTTACGATACGGCGCGATTTACATCAAATACCGGAAATAGGTTTTCAAGAATTCAAGACGCAACAATATTTGCTTACATACATAATGAACTTGGCTTCAGAACGAATGGAAGTCGAAACTTGGAAAACAGGGATCTTCGTGAAAATCAAAGGAAATAATCCCAATAAGGTAATTGGCTACCGAGCTGATATCGATGGTTTGCCAATTATAGAAGAGACAGGATTGCCATTTGCCTCTACACATGACGACTATATGCATGCGTGTGGACATGATTTCCACATGAGCATAGGCCTCGGTCTACTGACACATTTTGTTGAATATCCAATCGATGATGACTTAGTATTCATTTTTCAACCGGCTGAGGAAGGGCCTGGCGGGGCTGAACCGATGTTGAAATCCGAGACTATGAAAAAATGGAAGCCTGACATGATACTTGCTCTCCATGTGGCACCTGAATACCCGGTTGGGACGATTGCGGTTAAAGAGGGGCTTTTATTTGCAAATACATCTGAACTATTCATCGATCTGGAAGGCAAGGGTGGACATGCAGCCTATCCGCACAATACTAATGATATGGTCATCACTGCCTGTTCACTTGTGGGACAATTGCAAACCATTGTTTCCCGTAATGTGAACCCATTGGATTCAGCGGTAATCACCATTGGAAAGATTACGGGAGGAACCGTTCAAAATATCATTGCGGAGAAGGCTCGTTTAGAAGGCACTATAAGGACCCTGGACCCTGAAACGATGGTTAAGGTTAAGTCACGGATCGAAGCCCTTGTAGAGGGCATTAAAGTAGGATATGAGTGTAAAACGACAATAGACTATGGCTGCATGTATCATCAAGTATATAATGATGAGAAGTTGACCAGTGAATTCATGGATTTCACCGAACAATCATCAGAGGTTCAATTGCATCGCTGTACAGAAGCGATGACGGGGGAAGACTTCGGTTATATGTTGAAGGAGATTCCGGGCTTCATGTTCTGGCTTGGTGTAGCATCCGATTATGGGTTGCATCATGCCAAGTTAATGCCCGATGAGAAAGCCATTCAACTTGCCATCGATCATTTAGCAAAGTATATAACGTATAAAGGTAAAAGAGCATAACAGTAGAGGGTATGACCATGGTAAATGATGATATATCCTGTAAGACGAATGGAAGAGTTTGGAGGGCTTACTGTGAAAAAGGAATTTGCAGTGATAGGGCTTGGCCGTTTTGGCGGCAGTATTGTTAGGACCTTGGCAGAAGAGGGAATGGGTGTGCTAGCCATCGATGTGGATGAAGACCGCGTTAATGAATATGCCAGAATAGCTTCGCATGCCGTCGTTGGAGATACGACTGATGAAAACGTACTTAGAAATATCGGTATCCGGAATTTTGAACACGTCATTGTCGCTATTGGGGAAAATATTCAGGCAAGCATTTTAACGACCCTCATGCTTAAAGAACTGGGTGTCAGCAATGTTACGGTCAAGGCCCAGAATGACTATCATGAGAAAGTGCTCCGAAAGATTGGAGCGGATTTCGTGGTTCATCCAGAACGGGATATGGGAAGGCGTATTGCCCATAACATCGGTTCTAATAACATCCTGGATTATCTTGAGCTTTCCGATGAACATTCCATTGTGGAAATCGTGGCAAGCCAAAAGATGAACGGAAAATCGATATTCGATCTAGACATCCGGGCCCACTACGGGTTGAATATTGTCGGGATTAAAAGAGAAAATGAAATTAATGTTTCGCCCCAGGCCAATGATTTGATCCATAAAGGGGATATCTTGATAGTCATTGGAGCCGATTCTGACATCAATCGGTTTGAAAAGAAAATCGTCGATTAAAAAAAGGAGGACCTGCCGATTTCTGCAGGTCCTCCTTTCCTTTAAACTAAAAAAAACCCCAGCCATTCGGCTGGGGTTTCTTAATTATTGTACCTCCATGATGATCGGAAGGATCATCGGGCGGCGTTTTGTTTTTTCATATAAGAATGGTGATAGAGTATCTGTAATCTCATTTTTGATTTCAGACCATTGAGTGGTCTTGCGCTCCATCACTTTATTCAGGTGCTTGGTGATGAGGGACTGAGCATCATTGATCAGGTCTCCAGATTCTCTCATGTAAACGAAACCACGTGAAATGATATCCGGACCGGAAGCGATTTTGAATTCCTTCATATTGATGCTGACAACGACAACAACAAGTCCTTCTTCGGAAAGGATTCTACGGTCACGTAAAACGATGTTCCCGATATCGCCGATGCCGCTTCCATCGATATAAACCGATCCAGAAGGGATTTTCCCGGCGATTTGAGCCGTATTTTCACTTAATGAAAGTACCTCACCATTATCCATGATAAAGCAATTTTCCTCAGGTACACCGCAATCCATTGCATGACCTGCATGAAGTTTTTGCATACGGTATTCACCATGAATCGGCATGAAGAATTTTGGCTTGATTAAACGAAGCATTAATTTTTGTTCCTGTTGACCGCCATGACCGGAAGTATGAATATTATTCAATGGACCGGAAATGACATCTGCGCCCGCACGATATAATTGGTTAATGGTTCTTGATACGCTGATCGTGTTACCTGGAATTGGTGAAGAAGAGAAAACGACAGTATCTCCAGGTATAATTTGAATTTGACGGTGAGTTCCGTTTGCAATTCTTGAAAGAGCTGCCATTGGTTCACCTTGGCTACCTGTACAAAGGATGGTCACCTTGTTTGCAGGCATCCGGTTCAATTGCTGTACATCGATAAATGTATCTTTAGGTGCAACGATATAACCAAGTTCTTGACCGATAGCGATAGCTGAATCCATACTACGTCCAAAGACGGCAATTTTACGGCCATTTTCAACAGCTGCTTCAACGACTTGTTGAAGGCGATGGATATTGGATGCAAAGGTTGCAAAGATGATTCGACCATCTACTTTACGGAAGATATCTTGAATCGTATCGCCTACGCGGCTCTCTGACATCGTAAAGTTCTGCACTTCACTATTCGTGCTGTCGGATAGTAAGCACAATACGCCTTCTTTTCCGATTTCGGCCATTTTTGTCAAATTGGCCGGTTCTCCTACAGGTGTAAAGTCGAATTTGAAATCACCAGTATGGACAATTTGTCCAGGAGGAGTTTTAACCACGATTCCGTAAGAATCCGGGATACTGTGAGTCGTACGGAAGAAAGAGACAGAAGTCTTCCGGAATTTGATGACTTCATCTTCACTGATTTCAATCATCGTTGTCTGGCGTAATAGACCATGTTCTTCCAATTTATTGCGAAGTAGTCCAAGTGCCAGCTTGCCGCCGTATACAGGGACATTCACTTTTCTTAGTAAATATGGAATTCCGCCAATGTGATCTTCATGACCATGTGTGATGAAGACACCTTTAATTTTATCTACATTTTTTTCTAAATAGCTGTAATCTGGTATCACATAGTCTATTCCGAGGAGTTCGTCTTCCGGGAATTTAATTCCCGCATCGATGACGATGATCTCATCTTGGAATTGAACAGCATATGTGTTCTTACCGATTTCGCCTAAACCGCCCAAGGCGAATACAGCAGTTTGATCGTTTTTCACAAATTTCATAAATTATCCTAGCTCCAATACTTTAAAATCTTCACTTTGTTTTTCGTATTCCAAATATGCGCCAGCTACTGGTGCTACTAACTCTACGTTATAAGGTTTTTCCTTTAGCTTTAAACGGACGTCGCGGACGGATTCACCTTCCACATACATCGTTTGCGTATTCTCCCTGATGGGAACCTCAGATATGGTTACTTGATAGTATACCTTAAAAACCATTTTAATCTCTCCTCACTTGTTTACATTGCTTTTTTCATTATATATAAAAACAACAATTTTTACATGTTTTTCAACATCATGGAAAAACAAACCCAACTTACCTTTTGGAAGAGGGGTTTTTATTTAACTTATTATACCAATACGGAATAGTATATAAAAATAAATAGCTGAATTCGTAGTTTAACCGACCTCTATCCTTTATCCTTTCCGTTTTTACTACATGTAAAACTTAATTGGATAAAGAAATGTTCCGGAATGGGCCTCTTTAAAAGGAACATCTATGTATTTAAAAAATAATCCTTCAATCAATGCTTGGTGAAATCGGTTTCTTGCTAAAAGAAAGGGGATCACCGATGTGTGAACCTGTGCAAAGATATGGATATTATAGTATGTACATGTAATCTTTCAAAGTAGGCTTAATAAGAACTGTACAACAAGGAAGAAGCCCTCCGCAAGTTTTTGAAGGGCTGTACAAAAAAATCTCGCAAATGGATGACGGCCATTGGCAGAATGAAAATGGCATCATGCGATTGATTTTTTTCTTAGAAGATCATTCCATTGTTTTACAAGCTTTTTACGAAGCTTCTTTAACATGGCGATCACGCTCCCTTAGTTATTATTGTATAGGATTATTCAATAAAGTAAATACGTCTTTACAGGTAAAAGGCTTATTTATGAAAAAAAGACCGTCATTTCTACCATATGCTTGGTTATCTTGGGAGAGGGCGAAGGGGGATTTAGATGTCTCATATATAATATATGCTGAACCACGAATGAAAAACCTGGATAAATGTGGTGTTTTGAAAAGGAGTTACTTGACTTATTTTAATGACAATTATTAAATGGGTACATATTAAAAAAAGGTAAACTGAATGAATTGGAAGTGAATAGTCAGTGAAAATCGTATTCTTTGATATTGATGGAACATTACTGGATCATGAAAAAAAATTACCGGCTTCAACAAAGAAAGCAGTGAAGCAACTGCAGGATAGCGGAGTCTTCGTAGCCATTGCGACGGGACGTGCACCATTCATGTTTGAAGACTTAAGAGAAGAACTTGGTATCGATACATTCGTTAGTTTTAATGGACAATATGTCGTTTTTGAAGGGGAAGTCATCTATAAGAACCCGTTGAATCTATCTGAAATCAGAAGGCTGCATAAGGCTGCGGAGGAAAATGAAGTGCCTATCGTATTCATGAATGAGGAAACGATGCAATCAAGCGTTCCGTATCATAATCGGATTGAAGAAGCCTTGAGCACTCTAAAATTCCCACATCCGGGGCATCAGGCGGATTTTTATGAAAATAATGACATTTATCAAGCCTTATTATTTTGCTCTGAGGATGAAGAATCGGAGTACGTGGGTATGTACGATAAATTTAACTTTATTAGATGGCATACCTATTCAACGGATGTTTTGCCTTTTGGGGGTTCAAAGGCTGAAGGGATAAAGACTTTGATGAAAAAGGTCGGATTTGACCTAGAGGATGTATATGCATTTGGAGATGGCTTAAATGATATAGAAATGCTTAAAGCTGTGGGGTATGGAGTGGCTATGGGCAACGCAGGACAGCTAGTCAAACAGGAAGCTGATTACGTGACAACGGACGTCGATAAGGACGGCATCCTCCATGGGCTAAAAGAACTTGAATTGATTTAATGTAAGGCAGGTAGCAAAGACCCCCACTTATATAAACAGTGGGGGTCTTTGCTGCCTTTACTGGGATGAAACTCATCTTTCAATTGGAATGTAAGTTTCTGGGACGTTGAAAGGATCATCATGATTGATGTGATCATAAAACATAATGCCATTTAAATGATCGATTTCATGTTGGAAGCAGATGGAGGCCAAACCTTTTAACCGGAGCTGAACATCTTCTCCTTCTATGTTTGTACCTGATACCTTTATACGGGCATAACGAGGTACATAACCAGAAATGGGCCGATTAACGGAGAGGCAGCCTTCGCCGGCGGTAAGATAGGACCTTTCAATGGAATGGCTTACGAGTTTTGGGTTGAATAGAGCATAGCTAATTAATTCGCCTTTTTCATTTTTAAGATGTACGGCGATCATGCGTTTGGATATATTCACCTGTGGTGCGGCCAAACCAATTCCTGCCCTCAAACCATATTTCAAAGCGATTTCAGTATCCTGGCTATTTTGTACATACTCCATTAAGTCGGCCAAGACCTTTTTGTCCTCTTCAGAAGCAGGTAGTAGAACTTCTTCAGCCACTTTCCTTAATATTGGATTGTCTTCTTCAACAAAATCATCCATTGTAAACAAGTTCTTTCACCCCACTAAGTTTCATAAATATATGTATGGGATTATTTTAACAAAAATATGCTCGGAAGTTAATATAAGAGACAATGATAGGGAAGAAGGACCATCCCTATCATTATATTATTTACGGCATTATAGTCTGTTTCTTTTTCATTTTCATTTATAATTTTCTTTAATAAGGGTATTTAGATGATATTTTGGGTAAAGGGAGAGGGTGATTATCTGTTTAGCATAAGCATGCGCCGACAATGATCAGTAGTATGAATAAGACTACGATTAAAGCGAAGCCGCCGCCGAAACCACAACCGCCACCGCCACCGCCGTAACCTCCATAACCATAACTTGGTGCAGCGGATACTGGATAACAACAATCTTGGGTGTAACCTCCATAATACATAATTATACCTCCGTTTTATATTTTGGGATTCAACCATCTTGATTTGAAATGGTTTAATACAGCCTATGCGGTAGGGGTTGAATCGTGTAGGCTCTAACCCAGACTTGAAAAATATCCTGTTTTCGGTAGTGGAACGCGTGTAGTGACTGCTATTAAATTCAGATGTGGGAATTTCTTAAAAACATCCTAATAGAAGGATCAGAGGGAGTGTTAGTTTTGAAGCTTTATCGTCTATACGTCGTTTTGTTAGTTTCTGTCATAATGATGACCGGATGTATGAATAGCGGTTCACCTGAGGAAAGAGTCGTTAAAATTCTAGACAAGACAGTTGAGAAAGAAAGTAATTTTACAGAGAAACAAGAGCCTTTAAATGATTTGGAAAAAGAAGAAAAAGAAATATATGAAAAGATCATCAAACTCGGGATGAAAGAGTATGACCAAATCGTGGAACTTTCCGACGAAGCATTAAAAAATATCGAAAAACGAGAAGAGTTAATTGAAAAAGAAAAAGATAGTATGGATGCCTCGAAAAAGCAATTCGACAAAATGGAAGGGCAAACTGATAAAATTGAAGATCAAAAGGTAAAAAAAGAAGCTGTCAAAATGGAAAAGACAATGAATGAACGATATGAAAAATATGAGGACGTATACAAAACCTATCAACAAAGCTTAGCGAATGATAAGCAACTATATGAACTATTCAAAAAAGAGGATTTAAAAATGGATGAACTCCAAAGTCAAATTGATAAAATTAATACAACATATGAAAAAGTTGTGAAAGCCAATGAGAAATTCAATGCAGTAACAACAAAATATAATCAAGAAAAAGATAGCTTTTATGAAACGGCAGGCATAAAAAAAACGGACTCTGACAAAGATTAAAGAAGAGGAATAAGGCTATGGGCATTGCTCATAGCCTTATGTGCGTTTGGGTAAGAAAATAAAATGATCAGATTTCCGTTAAAAAGTGAAAAAACTCAACGAAAATATTTACTGACCTGTACTAAGGGAAAATAAATAAAGAAATTCTAACAGTTGAGACGATTGAAAGCATATAAAGTTTTCTTACAATACTATTCAAAAGTTGGAAATGCCTTTAGATAAAGGTCATGATTGATTCTTTAGGAATAGGAGTTGAAGCGAAATACTATCCTTTGGCACCTTACGGGAGCTAAAAGTGGCAAAGCTTATAGTACAGATGTATAATGAAAACTATAACAGAGGGTCGATTAGTGGAAAATAAAACTAATAAAATTTTGAATGTAGGGAAGTATAAGTGATTGACTTGATGTTAATTCATCTTGTACACTAAATTTACCAAAGTTCTTGTATCATATTTCTTGATTATTTTATTGGTACAGCTTAAGATTAAGACATAAATACGATTCCCTTGTTTGAGAGATTATTCTTAAGGGGAAAATAAAACAATAAGTTCTTGAAGAAACTATAAGACAAATCATTTTGCTTTATAGAATAATAATTACTAACCTTTTTAATGAAAGGATGAGGTGCCAAATGGCTCAGAAAACTAAACAGGCTAAAATTAATGTTCAAGACCAGCTGAAAAAAGTTGAAGAACAATTTGAAATGTTTCAAATCTTAAATGAAGAGGGAGAAGTCGTGAACGAAGCGGCAATGCCTGACTTAAGTAATGAACAATTACAGGAATTGATGCGCCGTATGGTATATACACGGATATTGGATCAACGTTCTATTTCCCTTAACAGACAAGGAAGATTAGGTTTTTATGCGCCTACCGCAGGGCAGGAGGCCTCTCAGATAGCTTCTCAATTTGCTTTGGAGAAAGAGGACTTCATTCTTCCAGGGTATCGTGATGTTCCACAAATCGTTTGGCATGGCCTGCCACTTTGGCAAGCTTTCTTATTCTCAAGAGGACATTTTAAAGGGAATCAAATACCGGAAGATGTGAATGTCCTTTCACCACAGATCATTATCGGCGCCCAATATATTCAAGCTGCCGGCGTAGCACTTGGTCTTAAGAAGCGTGGTAAAAAAGCTGTCGCGATAACATATACGGGCGATGGAGGAACTTCACAAGGGGATTTCTATGAAGGAATCAACTTTGCCGGAGCATTTAAAGCGCCAGCTATATTCATTGTACAAAATAATAGGTTTGCAATCTCAACACCTGTCGATAAGCAGTCTGCAGCTAAAACATTGGCCCAAAAAGGGGTGGCTGCTGGTATTCCAGGCATTCAGGTAGACGGCATGGACGCATTAGCGGTTTATACTGCAGTGAAAGAAGCACGTGAGCGCGCCATAAATGGAGAAGGCCCAACACTGATTGAAACCTTGACTTACCGTTATGGACCTCACACTATGGCTGGGGATGATCCAACGCGTTACCGGACAACGGATTTGGATAATGAGTGGGAACAAAAGGATCCACTTGTTAGACTTCGGAAGTTCTTGGAAAATAAAGAGCTTTGGAATGAAGAATTAGAGAATGAAACGATAGAGAAAGCAAAAGAAGATATAAAAGAAGCAATCAAAAAGGCTGACGCAGAACCAAAACAAAAAGTGACAGACCTTATTTCAATCATGTTTGAAGAAATGCCTTACAACCTAAAAGAACAATATGAAATTTATAAAGAAAAGGAGTCGAAGTAAGCCATGGCTCAATTGACGATGATTCAAGCAATTACAGATGCATTACGTACAGAACTTAAAAATGATGAGAATGTACTCGTTTTTGGAGAAGATGTCGGCGTTAATGGAGGAGTGTTCCGGGCGACTGAAAATCTTCAAAAAGAGTTCGGTGAAGAACGTGTTTTCGATACACCCCTTGCAGAATCAGGCATCGGTGGATTGACAGTCGGTCTTTCCTTACAAGGTTTCCGCCCTGTTCCTGAATTACAATTCTTTGGATTCATTTATGAAGTAATGGATTCAGTCAGTGGACAGCTTGCTCGTATGCGTTACCGTTCAGGCGGTCGCTACAATGCACCGGTTACCATTCGTTCTCCATTTGGCGGTGGAGTTCATACTCCAGAAATGCATGCGGATAGTCTAGAAGGATTAATGGCTCAGCAACCTGGATTAAAGGTAGTTATTCCTTCCACTCCATACGATGCAAAAGGTTTGTTGATTTCAGCAATTCGCGACAACGATCCTGTCATCTTCCTTGAACACATGAAATTATATCGCTCTTTCCGTCAGGAAGTTCCTGAGGAAGAATATACGATTCCATTAGGAAAAGCAGATGTAAAACGAGAAGGAACGGACTTATCCATTATTACGTATGGTGCGATGGTGCAGGAATCCATCAAGGCTGCGGAAGAATTGGCTAAAGAAGGACATTCGGTAGAAGTGGTCGACCTTCGTACTGTTTCTCCATTGGATATTGATACGATTATTGCCTCTGTTGAAAAAACGGGACGGGCCATTGTCGTTCAAGAAGCCCAAAAACAAGCTGGTGTAGCAGCACATGTTGTAGCAGAAATTAACGAACGTGCTATTTTAAGTCT
Organism: Peribacillus sp. NPDC097264; assembly: GCF_050277925.1. Taxonomy (NCBI): domain Bacteria; kingdom Bacillati; phylum Bacillota; class Bacilli; order Caryophanales; family Bacillaceae; genus Peribacillus; species Peribacillus sp. NPDC097264. The sequence goes on along the minus strand of NZ_JBNNSR010000002.1, from coordinate 499,386 downwards.
GGATGCTCCCGTTTTACGAGTGACGGCTGCCGATACAGTTTTCCCATTTTCTCAGGCTGAAACGGTATGGCTTCCAAATTATAAAGATATTATCGAAACAGCGACAAAAGTGTTGAAATTCTAATTACTTTTAATGAGAAGAATGAAAGTAAAGGCTTTGGAGAGTCTTTCTCATTAGTAGAAATACATGACAAAGGGCTTTATTCAAAGCCCTAAGTATGATTTAATATAGGAGGTTGAATTCAGTGGCATTCCAATTTAGACTCCCTGATATCGGAGAAGGTATACACGAAGGTGAAATAGTAAAATGGTTTGTTAAACCAGGAGATACGATTCAAGAAGATGACGTACTTTGTGAAGTTCAGAACGATAAAGCTGTAGTCGAAATTCCATCACCGGTGAAAGGTACCGTTGAAGAAATTCTTGTTCAAGAAGGAACGGTGGCTGTAGTCGGAGATGTACTTGTCACTTTTGATGCTCCTGGGTATGAAGATCTTCAGTTTAAAGGGGATCATGGGGAAGAAGCGAAAGCAGAAGGTGATAAAGATACTGAAGCTCAGGTTCAAGCTACTGCTGAAGGCGGACAGAAAGTCAATAAAGAAGCTGCACCGGTTCAGGAAAATAGTGAAGAAACGGGCGCAGGAGCTCAACCAAAGGCGGGATCTCAGCCACAGGTTGAAGCAGATCCTACACGACGTATCATTGCCATGCCTTCTGTTAGAAAGTATGCACGGGAACAAGGGGTAAATATTCGCGAGATTACTGGCTCAGGAGATAATGGCCGCGTCATGAAAGAAGATATAGATGCTTTCAAAAATGGCACATCCGCTTCAAAAGAACCAGCTCGTCAAAGTGATGATGCTTCACAACAAATAGATTCGGATACGAAAGAAGATAATACGAAAGTGGCAATTCCAGAAGGGCAATACCCTGAAACGCGCGAAAAAATGAGCGGCATGAGAAAAGCGATTGCCAAGGCAATGGTTAAGTCGAAACAGACGGCTCCTCATGTTACATTAATGGATGAAATTGATGTGACGATGCTAGTTGCCCATCGTAAGAAATTCAAGGATATTGCTGCAGAAAAAGGAATCAAGCTTACATTCCTACCTTATGTTGTTAAAGCCTTAACTAGTGCATTACGTGAATTTCCTATGCTTAATACATCATTTGATGATGAAACAAGTGAGATTATCCATAAACACTATTACAATATCGGAATTGCGGCAGATACAGAAAAAGGTCTGTTAGTTCCAGTTGTAAAAGATGCAGATCGAAAATCAACTTTTGCTATTTCACAAGAAATTAATGAATTAGCTGCGAAAGCTCGTGATGGTAAGTTGGCTTCCAATGAAATGAAAGGCGCTTCTTGCTCCATCACGAATATCGGTTCCGCAGGCGGTCAATGGTTCACACCTGTAATCAATCATCCAGAAGTTGCCATTCTAGGGATTGGACGCATTGCCGAAAAAGCAATTGTTCGCGACGGGGAAATTATCGCCGCTCCAGTTCTGGCATTATCACTTAGCTTTGATCACCGTATTATTGACGGGGCCACTGCTCAGCATGCATTAAATCACATCAAAAAGTTATTGAACGACCCAGAATTATTGTTAATGGAGGCGTAAACAATGGTAGTAGGAGATTTTCCGATCGAAACAGATACATTAGTAATAGGTTCAGGACCTGGGGGGTATGTTGCCGCAATTCGCGCAGCACAGCTTGGACAAAAAGTAACAGTTGTTGAAAAAGGATCAATTGGCGGAGTTTGTTTGAACGTAGGTTGTATCCCTTCAAAAGCGATGATCTCAGCAGGTCACCGTTTCCATAATGCTCAGCATTCAGAAGATATGGGGATCTTTGCGGAAAAGGTTTCTGTTGACTTTTCTAAAGTGCAAGCATGGAAACAATCTGTTGTAAATAAATTGACAGGTGGCGTAAGTAGCCTATTAAAAGGAAATAAAGTTGAGGTCGTGTCAGGAGAAGCTTACTTCGTAGATGAAAATAGCATCCGTGTCATGAATGAAGACTCAGCTCAAACATATACATTTAAAAACGCGATTATCGCAACTGGTTCTACACCAATCGAAATCCCGTCATTTAAATATACTAAACGTGTACTTAATTCTACTGGTGCTCTTGCTTTGGAAGAATTACCAGGTTCAATCGTCGTTATCGGCGGAGGGTACATTGGTACAGAGCTTAGCGGCGCATTAGCAAGCTTTGGAACGAAAGTAACGATCCTTGAAGGTACAGAAGAAATTCTTTCTGCAGGTTTTGAAAAACAAATGGCAGCCCTAGTTAAAAAGAACCTTAAAAACAAAGGTGCTGAAATTGTTACAAAAGCTCTTGCTAAAGGCGTGGAAGAAACTGAAACTGGCGTTACGGTTACTTATGAAGTAAAAGGCGAAGAGAAAAAAGTTGAAGCGGATTATGTGTTAGTGACAGTAGGTCGCCGTCCGAATACATCTGAAATCGGTCTTGAACAAGTCGGCATCAAAATGACGGACAGAGGCTTGATTGAAATTGATAAACAATGTCGTACAAATGTGAAAAACATTTACGCGATTGGTGATATCGTTTCTGGACCTCAATTAGCACATAAAGCTTCTTATGAAGGAAAAATCGCAGCGGAAGCTATCGCTGGCGAGTCTTCTGAAATTGACTACCTAGCGATTCCGGCTGTGGCATTCACTGAACCGGAACTTGCTTCTGTAGGTTATAATGAAAAAGACGCGAAAGAAGCAGGAATCGAAGCATTAGCTTCTAAATTCCCATTCGCTGCAAATGGACGTGCTCTTTCATTGAACAGCACGGACGGTTTTGTGAAGCTTATTACCCGTAAAGAAGACGGATTGGTAATTGGAGCACAAATCGCAGGACCAAACGCTTCTGATATGATTGCAGAACTTGGTTTAGCTATCGAGGCAGGAATGACTGCTGAAGATATCGCGATGACAATTCATGCGCATCCAACTTTAGGGGAAATCACAATGGAAGCTGCTGAAGTAGCCCTTGGAACTCCTATCCATATCATCAAATAATTGTTTTCCCAAAAAGCATACTGCCCTTCCTGGGCAGTGTGCTTTTTTTTCGTTATAAGTTAATGTTACCGATCCGAAATACTTAATGAAATGTGAAGACGGGCATATATTTATAAAGAACATGATCCGTTTTAATAGGGAAAAAGGTTTGAAATTTGTAGAATAGGATAAAAAAATAGCAGGAGCGGTGTGACTTGAGAACAAGTTTGCCGAAATAAAGCAACGGCCAATTGTTCATATAAATGGGGTGGATCACTTGAAAGATTATCTTGTCATCCTTTTTCAACTAATTGTTTGGAGTGGATATACGGTGGTTGAATGGCTGTCGGTCAATGATCGTTTTGTTTTTAAAGTATTCATGTTTTTGGTCTTTTCTTATTTAGCCATTTATATCGGAAAAATGATACTGAAATCCAATAGAAGGACGCTGCTTGTCACCGTTATCAGTTTACTCTGTTATGGTGTATTGCAAATCCTTTTAGAAACATTAGTACCTGTTTATTGAATGAGGTTTAAGCCGTGATGCGACTTATACCAATGGAGGAATTATGCTTAACAGACCCTTGTGCATGTTTGCGATGATATCACTTGTATTGATGGGGTGTAATGGAATGGATGTTACCCGTGTACAAAATCAAAAAACCGTCGAAACATCGAGCCATATCAAAGATGAACAAAAAGAAGTAGAGCTGAGTGAGAAACAGGAGAAACCAATTGAAAAAGGGAAGGCAGAAGGGGAGAAGGTTCAAGTCCAATATCGTTTGAATGAGGCAAATTGGTCATTTGAACCAATTAAAGATGCTGATCCGAAAGTTGTCCTTTTGACATTTGATGATGCACCTGATAAATATTCACTAGACATTGCTAAAACGCTCCATGAGCTTCAAGTGCCAGCTATATTTTTTGTGAATGGCCATTTTATTGAAGATGATGAAAAGAAAAAAATATTGAAGGAAATCCATGATATGGGCTTCCTAATTGGGAACCATACATATTCTCACGTTAACTTGAAGGAACAGACTGATGTGGTTCAAAAAAAAGAAATCGTTAAATTAAATGATTTGGTAGAAGAAATCGTTGGGGAGCGGCCCAAATTCATCCGGGCTCCGTTCGGGACGAATACCGAATATTCCAAAGGAATTGCGAAAAAAGAAAAAATGTTGGTTATGAACTGGACCTATGGCTATGATTGGAAAAAAGAGTATCAAAATGATAAGGCTTTAACGAATATCATGTTAAATAGTCCATATTTATCGAATGGAGCGAACTTATTGATGCATGATCGGAAATGGACGCATGACGCGATTGAAGATATCGTAAATGGTTTTCAAAAGAAAGGCTACACATTCCTTGATCCCAGATTAATAGAAACCCCTGCATAAAGTATCTATTAATCATTCGAAATCGGTCTCATTGATTATATTACTTTGCGATTAAAAAGGCACTCGGGAAATATTCCGAATGCCTTTTATGATGAACAACCAGCTCATCGGACTTTGCATTTATAGAATCTTATTCGCTTGTCTATAGCTGTCAATCATTGCACATATTATCACAATAGGGGCAAGAATGAACCCTATGGAAACGAACGCAAGTAAGCAAGACACTAAATATGCCAAAGCAAAAAATATACCTCTTTTAAATAGCTTTCTGTCTCTTGATGCCCATTCCCAACTAGGATGTAAACTTAAGAATAGATGCCCAGCACCAGGAACCCAAAAAGATATTATGAGTGTGATTAGTTTCTTCAAACCATTTCCTCCTAATAATACAACTAATACATCCATCAAGATTAAGTTAATTCACTTGATAGGTCAATAATCATGACTCATTATTATTGTAACCAAAAGAAAAAAGCATTCAAGGAGAATGCTTTTGGTTCCTTTTTCGAATAATCTACCCGTTTTGATAAGTTGAGATTCGAAATAATGCTCATAAATTATTATTGCAGAAGTATAACCATCCATTAAATAATGATTCTTTCACGTACCTTACCAAAGAAAAAATGATTGGAAATTGTGACTATTTTAGACTTATCCTTAATATAGATGTCTATATCCTTATACGAATGCCTTAAGTGGTGTTCATTACTTTCTGGGATAATAATACATGATTCGTTTATTAAAGAGGTGGAGTTGGCCTTGCAATTTTTTTGCGAGGAATTTACATAATTCATTAGCTTTGCCTTTATCCCCGAATGTAGCTGTTTCAGGAAGAGTGAATTGGATATATGATTGAATCCGTTCCATGCCGTCCTCATCTTGAATGATTTCTTGGTCGACCCCAATTAATATCATATGATAACGGTCGACATTGGACTGTAAATAAATCATGTTCCCCTTCATTTCATCCGGCTCTTTCATATCATAAGGAAAGGCTTTTTTATCATAGTCCCAATCCAGTTGCTTTCCTGTTTTTGAGGTGACCATTTGGTAATAGGTGAGTAATTCCTTCACGTCCTCAATCGTGACATTGGTTTTCACAGACTCCGGGACTAGTTTGATATAGGCATTTTCAATCATTATTCAGCCTCCTTTTCCTTGTTTTCTTTATAATAGATTAACATTAAATGGATATTTTATATACCTATCTATATGTAACTGTAATTGGGATAATTCCTTCCTCACATTCTCAAACCAGATACAGTTTTATGGTAAAATATGTAATAACAGGTTGACAAATAGCCTTTTTTATTTGTAAAATTTAAACAATTAATATTCTTCCAGGAGTGAGATGAATATGACTATACATGGTATCGATTCAATTGTAGTTGCTACAAAAAAAGGGGCTGTATCGCTTTATTTAAAGTGATGCAGCTCCTTTACTATGTTAAAGGGGTGTAGGGCATGATTCTTACTGGTGAGGATTTAACGGTAAATCTATCAAAAAAGGTCATATTTGAGAAGGAAAAGGTCACCCTCTCCCAAAATGCTCTGGAAAATGTTTTGAATAGCAGGAAAGCAGTCGAAAAAATTGTCTTGGATAAAAGCATAATATACGGGATTACGACTGGGTTTGGGAAATTCAGTGATGTATTTATCGATACCGAAGATGTAAAACAACTACAATATAACCTCATCCAATCTCATGCCTGTGGAGTAGGAAGCCCATTTCCCGAAAGTGTTTCCAGAGCTATGCTACTACTTCGGGCAAATGCTCTGGCTAAAGGCTTTTCAGGCGTGAGACTTGAAGTCATCTCTACTTTATTGGCCCTTTTACATGCAGAGATACATCCGGTTATCCCACAGCAGGGATCTCTTGGTGCAAGTGGGGATTTAGCTCCACTTTCACATTTAGCGCTTGCATTAGTGGGGGAGGGAGAGGTCTTTTATAAAGGAGAGATTGTGAATGCTTCCGTGGCCATGAAACTGGAAAGCATTTCACCAATCGAGTTGGAAGCCAAAGAAGGGCTCGCACTAATCAATGGTACGCAGGCCATGACGGCGATGGGGGTGGTGGCCTTTCTGGAAGCGGAAAAAATCGGATGGTTGTCTGAAGCGATTGCCGCGATGACTGTCGAAGCATTAAATGGGATTATAGACACGTTTGATGAAAGGATTCACCTAGCAAGAGGATACCCGGAACAGATCGCTGTTGCCAAGAGAATGAGGAAGTGGCTCGAAGGAAGCAGGCTTACTTCCAGGCAAGGGGAAGTTCGGGTGCAAGATGCATACTCGCTCCGGTGCATCCCCCAGGTCCTAGGGGCCTCCTGGCAGGTATTCGGATATGTAAAAGAAAAATTGCAAATTGAAATGAATGCAGCCACCGATAATCCGCTGATTTTTGATGAAGGTGACCATGTAATATCCGGGGGGAACTTTCATGGACAGCCGATTGCCTTTGCCATGGATTTCTTAAAGTTAGGGGTTGCGGAAGTTGCAAGCATATCGGAAAGAAGGATTGAGCGGCTCGTTAATCCCCAATTGAATGATCTCCCTCCCTTTTTAAGTGCCAGACCTGGACTGGAGTCAGGTGCGATGATCATGCAATATTGTGCAGCATCACTCGTCTCGGAAAACAAGACGCTAGCTCATCCTGCGAGTGTCGATTCCATTCCCTCATCAGCTAATCAAGAGGACCATGTGAGCATGGGGACCATCGCTGCTAGACATGCTTATGCAATAATCCAGAATACATGGAGGGTCTTGGCGATTGAATGCATTACGGCGATGCAAGGCGTTGAATATAGGGGTACAGAATATATGAGTCCAAAGACTTTTCAATTTTATGAAAAGGCCAGGGAAATTGTACCGACCATTAAGTCTGACCGAATGTTTTCCACTGATATTGAAGCCTGTACCACGTGGTTGAAAACGTATGACTTTACGGAATGGATGCATGACTTTTAGATAAGGGGTGAAAAACATGGGAGCTAAGGAACAAAGGGAAATTGTGAACTACAAAGGCTCTACTCTTCATGCGAAGGGATGGATTCAAGAAGCGGCGATAAGGATGCTGATGAACAATCTTGACCCTCAAGTAGCTGAAAATCCAGAAGAACTGGTTGTATACGGAGGGATAGGCAAAGCAGCTCGAAATTGGGAAAGCTATGACAAAATCATGAAAACGCTACATGAATTGGAGACGGATGAAACCTTATTGGTTCAATCAGGGAAACCTGTGGCCGTTTTCAGAACACACCCGGATGCGCCTCGAGTTTTGTTAGCTAATTCCAACCTCGTGCCGGCCTGGGCCAATTGGGATCACTTTCATGAACTCGATAAAAAAGGATTGATGATGTATGGACAAATGACTGCTGGCAGCTGGATTTATATTGGTAGCCAAGGAATCATTCAGGGGACGTATGAAACATTCTCGGAGCTTACCAGGCAACATTTCCAAGGGTCATTAAAACATACCATCACCTTGACTTCCGGCCTTGGTGGAATGGGAGGAGCGCAGCCGTTAGCGGTTACCATGAATCAGGGGGTCTGTCTCGCCATTGAAGTGGATGAAACCAAAATCGACCGGAGAATAAAAAATGGTTACCTCGATCGTAAAACATCCGATATGGATGAGGCGATTGCCATTGTGAAAAAAGCAAGGCAGGCGGGTGAACCTTTATCCATCGGTCTGCTTGGAAATGCAGCAGATATTTTGCCACTTCTGATTGAACGTGGATTCATCCCTGACGTATTGACGGACCAAACATCCGCCCATGACCCGTTACATGGCTATATCCCTTCAGGAATGACGGTAGCACAAGCCAGACGTTTTCGACAAGATAATCCGAAGGCATATGTTGTTGCCTCTAAACAAACGATAGCCAGCCATGTTAGATCCATGTTGAGTATGCAGGAAAAGGGGGCCATCACCTTTGATTATGGAAACAACATTCGTCAGATGGCAAAAGATGAAGGCGTGGATCAGGCATTTAGTTTTCCAGGCTTTGTTCCGGCTTATATTCGTCCGCTTTTTTGCGAAGGGAAGGGCCCATTCAGGTGGGCTGCCTTATCGGGAGATCCCGAGGATATTTATAAAATTGATGCAGTCTTGCTCGAAGAATTCAAAGAAAACCAGAATCTATGCAATTGGATAAAACTGGCGCAGGAGAAAATTCCCTTTCAAGGCCTTCCAGCCCGAATTTGTTGGCTTGGATATGGAGACAGGGCCAGGCTCGGGAAAATGATTAATGACCTGGTCAAAGCTGGGGAATTGAAAGCGCCGATTGTGATAGGAAGGGATCATTTGGATGCAGGTTCTGTTGCTTCGCCTAACCGTGAAACAGAAGCGATGATGGATGGCAGTGATGCCGTTTCCGACTGGCCAATCTTAAATGCATTAATCAATGCTGTTGGCGGGGCAAGTTGGGTCTCGGTTCATCATGGAGGCGGTGTCGGTATGGGCTATTCGATTCATGCTGGCATGGTGATAGTGGCGGACGGTACGAAGGAAGCGGAAGCAAGGCTTGAGCGGGTACTTACATCAGATCCTGGAATGGGTGTGGTGCGCCATGCTGATGCCGGTTACGAACTGGCGATTATGACAGCCAAGGAAAAGGGAATTCATATGCCGATGTTGGGAGAGAAGTAGATGAGTAGACCCATTTTCATAAAAAACGCGGCCCAATTGATCACACTCGACGGAAAGATGAAAGCCCCCAGGATTAAGGCAGAAATGTCAGACTTGCAAATCATCGAAAATGGAAGCGTCTGGCTCGAAGCCGGAATCGTTCAAGCGGTAGGTAGAACGAGTGATTTACTGGAAAAGTACACGCCTCGTCTAGCTCAAGCCGAGACCCTAGATGCAACGGGCAAGTTGGTTACGCCTGGTTTGGTAGATCCACATACCCATTTAGTATTTGCCGGAAGCAGGGAAAAGGAGTTTAATCAACGCCTGGAAGGTGCCACTTACATGGATATCATGAATCATGGCGGGGGCATATATGCGACGACCGAGGCTGTGAAAAAAGCGAGTCACACCCAGTTGCTTGAAGAGAGCTTGGAACGCATGAACGGATTTCTTCTACAAGGGGTGACGACAGTCGAGGCGAAAAGTGGCTATGGCTTGGATTGGAACACGGAGAGAAAACAGCTTGAAGTGGCAAAGTTACTTCATGAACAACATCCAATTGATGTTGTTTCAACCTTTATGGGTGCCCATGCCGTCCCCCTACATTTTAAAGAAAACCCTGAAGTTTTTGTTGATTTAATCATTAATGAAATGATCCCTGCAGTTGCACAAGCTAAATTGGCGGAGTTTAACGATGTATTTTGCGAAGAAGGCGTATTCACCCCTGAACAGGCAAAGAAAATCTTGGAGGCCGGAAAGAAATTCGGACTGAAGGCTAAAATTCATGCGGATGAAATCGAGCCGTATGAAGGAGCGGAGCTTGCGGCTGAATTAGGGGCCATTTCAGCAGATCATTTGCTAGAAGCATCGATTACGGGGATGAAGAAGATGGCAAAAGCGGGGGTGGTTGGTGTTTTACTACCGGGAACAGCCTATTTCTTAATGAAAAAATTCGCCGATGCCAGAAAGATGATTGATCTAGGTGTACCGGTCGCCCTTTCCACGGATTGTAATCCGGGTTCTTCGCCGACGGTATCTCTACCTTTCATGATGAATCTTGCTTGTATGAAGATGGGGATGAGTCCTGCTGAAGCGATAACGGCCGTCACAATCAATGCAGCCCATGCCATTGATCGTGCTGAGGAAATCGGGAGCATCGAAGTCGGCAAAAAGGCGGACATCACGATTTTTGACGTAGATCACTTTGCGAAACTTCAGTATTTTTATGGAGTCAATCACACACATACCGTCATAAAAAAAGGAAGAGTCGTTGTGAAAGGGGGAGCGCTTGTTGAGTGACGTTCATCTTCAACCGGCAACTTTTACTTGGAGGAAGGAAGCATTCCCGGCAGCCCACCCAGCAAAGGTCCACCAGTGGATTCGGACAATTGATGAGCAGAGAATGGCAGGAGATATGGATGAACCGGATTGTGTCTTTTTTGGGGCCCCACTATCCAGGTCATCCATCAGCCCATCGGGAGCATCGGAGTTCCCTGATTATTTTCGTCGTTCATGGAAAGGCTTTTCTACCTATAACATGGATTATGATGTGGATTTCTCTGGGATGCAGGTATGGGATTTAGGTGATGCACCCATGCATGGAACGGATATCAGCCTTTGTCATCAGTCGATTAGGGAGACATCCGCTGCTGTTCACGATATGTACCGGAATTCCTTGATTGGTGGAATTGGCGGTGATCATTCTACAACAGCCATGCTGGTGAAAGGAATGAAGCAAATCTATCCTGATAGTAAAATAGGTATCCTGCAATTCGATACGCATCTTGATTTGCGGGATCCTTCAGAAAACGGTCCTACTAATGGTACACCCATGCGTCAGTTGATTGAAGCGGGCATTGTCGAGGGAAAGCATATCCATAATATTGGCTTGCATGGGTTTTATAACACCAGGGATTTAATTGACTATGCAAAGAAGAAAGGAGTCAGGTATGTCCCTTTACGATTAGTCAGGAAGCAAGGTATTGAACAGGTGATAAAAGAGGCATTAGCTCATTTAAATGATCAAGTGGATATGATTTACGTGACGATTGATATGGATGTTCTCGACATGGCGTTTGCTCCTGGTGTTCCAGCAGCGACTACTGGTGGGATGCATCCAGGGGAATTGCTGGAAGCTGTATTTCTTGCCGGAAGCCATGACAAGGTGAGGGCTTTTGATATCGTATGTTTGGACCCGCTCAGGGATACGCTGAACCAGGCAACGGTACAGATTGGTACTTCTGTTTTTCTGACGATGATATGCGGTCTACAAATCAGGGGGGAATAGCAACGCTAATCAGGACTTGTTTTCCTGAAGCCAATGAAAACAATGGGGAATTTCTAATATTGGAATTTATGAAATAACGAATTGGAAAAATCTATATATGACATACTTTATAGCTTGAAATATTAAATGTGCTATATTATAATGGAATAAAGCGGTTACATTAATCGTTTCATGCATACAATATAGAGGAAGGGGTTGTAAAAATGGGAACTATCGTTTGTCAAACTTGCAACAGCACGATTGATCATTTTGAAGATGAAAAAGTAAGTGTACTTTATACACATAATCACAACTGCCACAGCTGTGATACAGCTGCCTCTAAGGAATAGGACATACAACATTGACTGATAATAGATTTTGAGGGTGTTCCAGAAAATATAACCTGGACGCCCTTTTTCCATGAGGGAAGACCCAATTAAGGAACGATTATGATTGTAAACGACGAGTAAAAACCAGAGCGTATGTCTGATTGCTCTGGTTTTTACCGTTTCTTTAATATTTAATGATCCGTAAGTATTTAATTTCTGGATCCTCAGGACCTTGGACGGGAAGGCCCACCTCGATATTTTTCTGGATATAGGCAATGTTGTCCTCGGTGATCAGTTCACCCGGTATGAAAATCGGGATCCCAGGGGGATAGACCATAATAAATTCTGCACTGATCTTTCCTACGGATTCCTCGATAGGCACCACCTCGGTTTCCGCATAGAAGGCCTCTCTTGGCGATAGGGCAAGTGGCGGAGTATCGGGAAGCAGGACTTCGATTCTTCCATGATCGGCAGCCCACTCCTTAAATTCTTCCGATAAGTCTTTAAGGGCATTGATTAATATATCCACTTCCGTTATGGAATCCCCTGGGGTGATCAAACAAAGGATATTATATAAATCAGAGAGCTCCACCTCGATATTATGTTTCTCACGCAACCACTTCTCCACGTCATATCCGGTAATGTCCAATTCTTTAATAGAAATGATTAATTTTGTCGGATCATAACTAAAGGCAGCCTTACTCGCCAATATTTCTTTCCCTACACAATATAAATAAGGAATTTCATTGATTGCGTTCCTTGCATATTCCGCAAGCCTTATTGCACCATCGATCATTTCCCTTCCGTTCGTTGCTAGTTGCCTTCTGGCTGTATCAAGTGATGCAAGAAGGATATAGGATGTCGAGGTCGTTGTGAGCATGCTTAAAATTGCCTGGACCCGATTTGCGGAAACCAGTCCGTCCTTTACATTTAAAACGGAACTGCCCGTCATCGAACCTCCAAGTTTATGAACACTCGTAGCTGCCATATCGGCTCCAGCTTGCATGGCGGATAGTGGCAGTTCTTCATGAAAATGAATATGGACCCCATGTGCTTCGTCAACGAGCACCGGCATATGGTAAGTATGTGCCAACTCCACTATACTCTGCAAGTCTGCCGAAATGCCGAAGTAAGTCGGGTTGATTACCAAAAGTCCTTTGGCATCGCTGTGTTCCTTTAGTGTTTTTTCAACGGCTTCTATAGTTATTCCATGGGAGATTCCCAGGTCTTTATCGATTTCAGGATTAATGAAAATGGGAACGGCACCGGAAAATACGATGGCTGACATAACGGATTTATGTACGTTCCTCGGAACGATGATTTTATCTCCGGGTCCGCAGACCGACATGACCATCGTCATGATTGCACCGCTTGTTCCTTGTACCGAAAAGAATGTATGGTCAGCCCCGAAAGCCTCAGCTGCTAGGTCTTGAGCTTTTTTGATTATTCCTTTTGGCTGATGGAGGTCATCAAGTGGGGAAATATTGATCAAATCTATCGATAAGGCATTTTCCCCGATGAAATCACGAAAATCGGGATCCATCCCTTTCCCCTTTTTATGACCTGGAATATGGAATTGAACAGGATTCTTTTTTGAGTGCTGTAACAAAGCAGTATATAAGGGTGTTTCATTCTGTGACAAATTCTTGTAGCCCCTTTTCAATATAATATATAAAAATACTCCATTTACTGCAGTATATTATTCTGCGTGTCAGCCTCTATTAAATCGGGCTGCGAATTATGGGTAGACATAAAACAAAAGAATTATAGCATGTCTAACAATAAATGCCTAGTTATACTTTTAAACCCTAAAATAGCAAGCTAAGGCGAAAGAATCTATGAAACTAGGCAAATGAAATGTATTAGCGATTGTTGAATGAACTTCCTGATATAGGTGAGTTTATGATTTGAATAAATAAACAGTATTTGCCATAATGATTCGTGTAGAGTATTAAAGAATGGACAAGGGGGAAGATGTTCTTGAAATGGAAAACTCGCGTGACTGATTTATTGGGGATACAGTATCCAATTGTGCAAGGGGGATTGGCACACCTTGCCTATGCGGAATTGGCTGCAGCGGTTTCGAATGCTGGGGGTTTGGGACAGGTAACGGCCATGTCGTTGAATGACCCGGATCAATTGGTTCAGGAAATCCGAAAGACAAAAGCTATGACGGATAAGCCTTTTGGCGTCAATTTCGCCATTGGTCAGCATGGCAGGCCCTATGAACATATGCTTGAGGCAGCGATGAAAGAAGGAATTGCCATTGTCTCGGTAACTGGTGGCAACCCTGCTCCATTTCTAGAATTTCTTAAAGATACGCCTGTAAAGAAGCTTGTGCTAGTTGCCGCAAAGAGGCAGGCCGTCAAAGCCGAACAATTGGGTGCGGATGCTGTGATGGTGGTCGGGCAGGAAGGCGGAGGTCATTTAGGAAGGGATGATATCGGTACATCCGTATTGATACCGCAAGTGGTTGACTCCGTGCGCATTCCCGTAATCGCTTCAGGTGGATTCGGGGATGGACGTGGGTTAATGGCTGCATTGGCCCTTGGAGCCGAAGGTATCGAGATGGGTACAAGATTCATTGCTGTCGAGGAATGCGTCCATGCCCATGAATTATATAAAAATGCCTTGGTTTCCGGAACAGAAAATGATACCGTTGTCATTAAGCGTTCAATTGGTGCTCCTGCCCGCGTCATTTCTAATAGCTGGACGGATAAGATTCTTGAAATTGAAAAAGAAAACGGTGGATACGAGCAATTGAAGGATTACATAAGCGGAGAAGCAAACCAAAGGTATATTCATGATGGAATCGAGGACGAAGGCTACGCTTGGGCAGGACAGGTCATGGGGATGATCCATGATGTACCAACGACGGCCCAGCTATTCAAACGTATCATCAGTGAGGCGGAGGCCATTCGCTCAAAGTGGGCTGAGTGAGAAAGTTACCCATTCAACAGGATTTAACTAGAAGGAGTGAATAAGTATGGATTATCAATATCCTATGGATCTTGATTGGTCAACGGAAGAAATCGTCGACGTCATTAAATTTTTTGAAGCAGTCGAGAAAGCTTATGAAAGTAAAATTGAAAAAGAAGCATTCATGAATGCCTATCGCCGTTTTAAGGTGATTGTCCCAGGTAAGGCGGATGAAAAGAGGTATACGGACGAATTCGAATCGGCCAGCACGTATTCTGCCTATCATGTTATTAAGAAAGCGAAAGCACTTGCAGATGGTGATTGGATTAAAATGAAATAAAATTTTCAATTGTTAGAAAACTTTATTGACTTCCTGCAAATTATGTTTTAACATAATAAACAAGAAAAGATAAAGGCAGTGACGAAGAATAGTACCTTAATATTGTTCTGTAGAGAGCCAGTGGTTGCTGAAAACTGGTGAACAAGTTTAAGCGAATGGACTTCCGAGCCCCAAACCGAAACGGATGACGGAGTAGGCTTTGGCGATTATCTCATCGTTAATGGAGACAGGCATGTAATGTTTTTTGTGCCGTAAAGTGAGCTATTATAGCTAATTAAGGTGGTACCACGGGTTCCTCGTCCTTTGGATGAGGGGCTTTTTTGCGTTTTTTTTAAAAAGGATAATTAAATCTTTGATTAAGAGTAGTAATCTTTCTTTAGCATCGTCACAGAGAGCCGGATCAGCTGAAAACCGGTACGAAGTAGGAAGATGAATGGACTTATGAGTGGTTTCTTGAAATGAAGTAGGGAAACCCGGTTGCCTCCGTTAAAGGGTGTGCAGGATTATATCCTGCTGTAAGAGGGAAAAAGAGTGATTTTTCCAACTTGAGGTGGCACCGCGGTATTCCGTCCTCTGCAAGCACAATATTTGTGTTTGCAGGGGATTTTTTTATATGTTCCATTTCTGACGATGTTATGACGAAGGATTAAAAAGATAAGCTCCACCTCCTATTCTGACGGCGGGAGAAAAAATAAACGTATAACGTAATTGACATAAAGGGAGGGATTGTTCATGAATTCTTTGAATGAGAAAAAGAAACTTCATTTTAAAATGGAAACAATAGAAGGGGATATTCACACACCAATCTCCATATTTCGCAAATTAAATGATAAGAAAAAATTTCTGCTCGAAAGCTCAAATTCACATCATGATAATGGTCGCTATTCCTATCTAGGGTCCAATCCTTATTTGGAGGTCACTTCATTAGCCAATCAAGTTCACGTCAAGGATTCTGTATCCGGGGAAGAGGAAGTGAAGGAAGCGAACATCATCGAGTTCCTGAAGGATCAACTGTTGGTTGAACTTGAGGGTATCCCGGTGAATATTCCCCCATTTAATGGGGGTGCAGTCGGGTACCTGGGGTATGATGTTATTCGTTTATTTGAAAAGATTGGTGATGTACCCCCTGATCCACTTCAGATGCCAGATGCCCATTTTCTATTTTTTAAGGAATTGTACATATTCGACCATGTCCTGCAAAAGATTCATCTTTTGACTGCCGAAGACGATGGAAAAAAAAGTTTAGCGGATATGAAGGAGAAAATCAATCAACCGAGTAAACCGTCACAAGAATTATCGTCGGAATTTTTGGAATTCGATTCGAACTTCAGTCAGGTGGAGTTCGAGAAAATGGTGCTTGAAGCGAAGGAAGCGATTGTAGCGGGTGAAGTGTTCCAAATCGTGTTATCACAAAGGTTCCAGGCTGACTTTGATGGAGAGCCGTTCGATGCATATCGACGACTTCGCTTAGCCAATCCATCACCATACATGTTCTATATTGAGTTTGGAGAATACACCGTTCTGGGTTCTTCGCCGGAAAGCTTAATCAGTGTTTCAGCCGGTATGGTGCATGTGAATCCCATCGCGGGTACACGACCTAGGGGAAAAACGGTTGAGGAAGATAAGGGGTTAGAAAAAAGCTTACTGATGGACGAGAAGGAATTGGCTGAACATAGGATGCTTGTAGACTTGGGAAGAAACGATCTCGGGCGGGTTTGTGAAATTGGTTCGATTCATCTTACGGAAGAAATGGAAATTCAGAGATATCAGCATGTGATGCATATTGCCTCCAAGATTAGCGGCAAGCTTAGGGAGGAATTTACGAGTTTAGATGCTTTAACGGTCTGTCAGCCTGCTGGGACTGTATCTGGTGCCCCAAAAATCAGGGCCATGGAATTGATCAATGGACTTGAAAACTGTAAGCGAGGCGTCTATTCAGGATCAATTGGATTTATTGGTTTCGGAGGTGACCTGGATATGGCCCTTGCCATACGGACGATGATTATCAAGGAGGGGCATGCCTACGTACAGGCCGGAGCGGGAATTGTATATGACTCGGATCCGAAAACCGAATATGAGGAAACACAGAATAAAGCTCGGGCGTTGATGGAGGTAAATAAAAAATGATTTTGTTGCTTGATAACTATGATTCATTTACTTACAACTTGTATCAATATTTAGGAGAAGTCGAGAAAGATTTGATTGTGAAAAGGAATGATGAAATCACCATTGCTGAAATTGAGGACATGAACCCAATGGCAATCATCATCTCCCCAGGTCCAGGACGACCTGAAGATGCGGGAATGAGTATGGAAATCATTCGTTCCTTTTATAAGAAGCTTCCTATCTTGGGAATCTGTCTTGGTCATCAGGCGATTGGCGCAACTTTTGGTGCGAAAGTGGTTGGAGCACAAGTAATCATGCATGGAAAGACATCGGTTATTGAGCATGATGGGACGGGGGTTTTTGTTAATCAGGAACATCGATTCCCAGTGATGCGTTACCATTCCCTGGTAGTTGAGAGGGAAAGCGTGCCTCCTGAGTTACTAGTTACGGCGAATGCGTTGGACGATGGAGAGATCATGGCATTGAAACACCGGGATTATCCGCTGTATGGTCTCCAATTTCACCCTGAATCAATTGGAACAAAGATTGGCAAAGAACTGTTACATGAATTTTATAAGATTGCGGATGCATATCAATTAGAGAAGGAACAATCCATTTTATAATTTTAAAACGAGTGGGGGAGTCAGTTGTGAAGGAGTATTTAGTGAAGTTAGCAGAGCGTCAAACATTGACGGAAGATGAGATGAGTAGAGCAGCCCAAGCGTTATTTTCTACAGATATTACAGAAAGCGAGATGGCGGCTTTTCTTATAGCATTAAAAGCAAAAGGAGAAACGGCGGGAGAAATCGCCAGTCTGGTCAGGGTCATGCGGAAAAAAGCAAGAAGTGTACATTCGACTAGTTTAAACGTGATGGATAATTGCGGGACAGGTGGAGATGGCTCACAAAGCTTCAACATCAGTACCACTTCTGCATTTGTTCTGGCCGGTGCCGGAGTAAAGGTTGCCAAACATGGAAATCGTAGCATTTCGAGTAAGACGGGAAGTGCGGATGTTTTGGAAGAGCTAGGGGTCAATTTATACCTTGAACCTGGAATGGTGAAAGAACTGCTGGAGGAAAACGGCATCACTTTCTTGTTTGCGCCGTCACTCCATCCAAACAGCGCCCGGATTATGAAAGTGAGAAAAGAATTGAAGATCCCAACTGTCTTTAATTATTTAGGTCCATTAACAAATCCAGTGCAACTCGAAACGCAACTATTGGGAATTAACCGTCGGGATATGCTTGAGCTATTTGCCGAGGTGCTCCACAAATTAGGCAGAAAACGTGCGGTTGTCATCCATGGAGCAGGTTCTATGGATGAAGCAAGTCTACAGGGAGAAAATTCTCTCGTCCTTTTGGAAGAAGGGGACATCATCCCCTTTACCCTGAATCCGGAAGAAGTGGATTTGCCCATCTACGGAAATGAGGAAATTCGTGGAGGAGACGCTAAGGAAAATGCTGATATTATGCTACGTGTCTTAAAAGGAGAGAAAGGGGCTTACCGGGATACCGTTTTGTTGAACGCAGGGCTGGGATTATTCGCCCATGGAACGGCGCCCACAATTAAAAAGGGCATTTCTCTGGCCAAAGATAGTCTGGACAGCGGTTCAGCTCTTGCGAAATTAGAAAATTTAATTGCCTATGGCAACCGTAATAAGGTGGTAATGTAAATGGAAAATATTTTAACGAAAATCATCGAAAGGAAAAAAGTGGAGGTTGCCCATTATAAAGAAGGAAGCGGCTTTCCACAGTCGGAGGCGGTCCGTTCAACAAGGCCATCGCTAGTGGAATCTTTGAAAACAGCCGCCTCCATTTCGGTTATAGCAGAAATAAAACGTGCTTCTCCGTCAAAGGGTACGATAAACATGGATGTTGACCCCATCAATCAAGCCCTATCTTATGAAAAAGGGGGAGCTGCTGCCATATCCGTTTTGACGGACGAGTCTTTCTTTAAAGGAACGATTGATGATTTACGAAACGTGAGCCAACTTGTCAAAATCCCTAGACTCTGTAAGGACTTCATCATTGATGAAATCCAGATTGACCGGGCCTACCATGCAGGTGCGACCATTATTCTTTTAATTGTGGCAGCTCTTTCGAAAGAGCGCCTACATGAGTTGTATCAATATGCAAAAAGTAAAGGGCTCGAAGTATTAACTGAAGTCCATGATGAATCAGAGCTAAAACAGGCGGTGGACCTCGGAGCAGAATTGATTGGGATCAACAATAGAAATTTAAAAACATTCGAAGTGGACCTGGCTGTAACGGAACGGCTTGCGAAACTGCTTGATCCGAACATTCATATGATTATCAGTGAAAGTGGAATCAAAACGAAAGCAGATGTCCTGCGTGTGAAAAAAGCGGGTGCCAGGGGGATTTTAGTGGGTGAAACCTTGATGACTTCCACCAACCTTTCGGAGACGATGAATGAACTTCAAGTGAACTTTTAAGAGGTAAGGAGATAAATATGTTCGTCAAAATTTGTGGATTGAAAACATTGGAGGATGTCCAATCGGCTGTAGGGGCAGGTGCTGATTTCATCGGGTTCATTTTTGCAGAAAGCAGCCGGAAAGTACAACCTGAGGTGGTGCGTGAAATTGGACGAAACCTCCCTGGACATGTGAAAAAAGTAGGGGTGTTTTCTAATCAGGCCGAACGGGATGTGATTAGGACGGCTGGCATCGCTGGATTGGATTATATTCAGCTGCACGGAAACGAGTCTACTAGTTTTGCCGAAAGGATGCCGCTACCTGTCATTAAGGCATTCGCCATACATTCAGAAGAGGACCTTGAAAACCTTAACGATTATCCAGCTGAGTATCTTCTGGTCGATTTGCCGAAAGGTTCCTCGGGAAAAGGAATGACATTAGATTGGGATATGCTCCAAAAAGCCAAGCTTCCACTGGACAAGGTTTTTCTTGCAGGTGGCTTAAATCCGGATAATGTGGATAAAGCGATTTTGGCCGTATCCCCATTCGGGGTTGATGTCGCTAGTGGTGTGGAGATAGATGGGGTGAAGGACGCAACAAAAATAAAGGCATTTATAAGGAAGGCAAAAAATATACAGGAGAAGAGGAATGAATAGATGAGTACGTATACACAACCTGACCAAACTGGGCACTTCGGGGCATATGGTGGCCGTTTTGTCCCTGAAACCTTGATGGCTGCAATCACTGAACTTGAAGAGGTCTATGAACAATCAAAAAATGATCCGGATTTCCAAAAGCAGCTATCCTATTACCTGACTCAATACGTTGGTCGGGAAACACCTCTTTATTTTGCTGAGAACCTGACGAAACTTGCAGGTGGTGCCGATATCTACCTGAAACGTGAGGATTTGAACCATACAGGTGCCCACAAAATAAATAATACGATAGGCCAGGCTTTATTGACTCAAAAAATGGGCAAAAAAAAGGTCATAGCCGAAACAGGTGCAGGACAGCATGGCGTAGCGACGGCGACAGTCTGTGCTTTATTGAAGCTCGAATGCATCATCTTCATGGGTGCAGAAGATATCAGAAGGCAGAAATTGAACGTATTCAGAATGGAATTGTTAGGAGCAAAGGTTGTTTCCGTTACACAAGGGAGCTCCACTTTGAAGGATGCAGTAAATGAAGCATTACGATACTGGGTTGCAAATGTAGAGGACACTCACTACATTATGGGCTCTGTTCTCGGTCCACATCCGTTTCCCGTCATTGTTCGCGATTATCAAAGCGTCATTGGCAATGAAACAAAGCGCCAGTATTCAGACTTGGTAAATGGGCTTCCTGATGCAGTGGTCGCTTGTATTGGGGGTGGCAGTAATGCAATGGGCATGTTTTACCCTTTCATAGAGGATGAAACGGTGAAGTTATATGGAGTGGAAGCTGCAGGTCATGGTCTCCATACACCATTACATGCTTCAAGTTTGACTAAGGGAAGGCCCGGCGTGCTTCACGGGGCATTCATGTATGTCTTGCAAAACGAAGACGGCCAAATCCAGGAGGCCCATTCGGTCTCAGCGGGGTTGGATTATCCCGGAGTAGGACCGGAACACAGTTACCTAAAGGATACGAATCGGGTCACATATACTTCCGTTACTGATCAGGAAGCCTTGGATGCCCTTGTATTGCTTTCAAGGGAAGAAGGGATTATTCCAGCTTTAGAAAGCTCTCATGCCCTTTCTTATGGGTTAAAACTGGCTAAAGAAATGGAAAAAGGGACAGGGTTGGTCATTTGTCTCTCTGGTCGTGGTGACAAAGATGTTGAACAAGTCCAATCCATTTTAGGGGGCAGCGATCATGAATAAGTTAACGAAAGTGATGCAAGATTGTGTGAACAAGGGAGAAAAGGCGTTCATCCCCTATATCATGGCAGGCGATGGAGGTTTGGATCGATTAAAAGGCCAGCTGATGTTCCTAGAAAAAAACGGGGCAACCGCTGTTGAATTGGGCATACCCTTTTCCGATCCAGTTGCTGATGGACCGGTTATTCAACAGGCAGGGATTCGTTCTTTGGAGAAGGGCACGACTTTGAAGGATATTTTGAAAAAGGTAACGGAAATCAAAAACGATGTGAATATCCCGATTATACTAATGGGGTACACCAATTCCATCATGGCATATGGTCTAAAGGAGTTTATAGAGGATTGCCTTCATGCTGGAATAGCAGGATGTATCATTCCTGATTTGCCGATTGAGGAAGAAACGGTGTTTTCATCCATCAAAACAGCGGGTATCACACTGATTCGACTTGTGACCCTCACGTCTTCAATGGATCGAATCACGGAGATTACAGCAGGAGCTGAAGGCTTTATCTACGCAGTTACGGTAAAGGGTATCACGGGTACCCGTGATACCTTCGGGGGCGATGTCGGTGAATATCTTAAACAGGTAAAAGAACTGAGCCCTGTCCCGGTTCTTGCCGGGTTTGGCATCTCAACGCCCGAGCATGTAAGGAATGCGATTCAATCCTGTGATGGGGTCATCGTCGGAAGCAAGATCATAGAATGCTTTGAAACGGGAAAAAAAGAACACATCACCGAGCTCATCAGCGCAAGTAAAATATTGGTTCAAAAATAAAAGCACGGAGGTACCTATAAAGGCACCTCCGTGCTTCCATCGTTTGGTCTATATTTTGTAGATATACGTCATATTACGACATAAGCGTTTATTTTAATTGATATAGGGGTAAAAGATGTTCAAACGCATCTTGAATGATTTGGATGAATTCATCTTCTTTTAATTGAATGGCCTCTTCGCGGGGGATTTGTATTCCGCAAAGGATCTCGGCCTTCTTGACCGTTTGCAAACGGGAAAACATGGAGTGTAAATCTTCACTAGAAAGCCCTTCATGTGGAATGACTTCAGGCTTTGTGTGGTCCATTGACCAAACGTAGTCAGAAGGGATATTTTCTTTTAACCGGTTAATGTTTTTCTCAAGATGCTGTCCTATTTCTACCTTATTGGGGGCCTCATAAATGACGGCGTACCATATGAACAAATGTGTCTCCCATATACCTATCTGAAAATGGGGCATCATTTTATAGCCCCGGCTATTAGCGGCAAAAGCAACCCATGTATCGTTAGGAGGGTTCACTTTCCGTCTGGCATGCCTTGCTACATGAGGAAACATTTCTTCACCAGTCATGATAGATAGCTGATGTGAAAAATGTTCGCCCAATGCATGAAGCTTAGGTTGTATCTTTTCTTTTAAAGCTTCCATTCGCGGTTCTAATCCATCAATTTTAAATACGTTAAAATCATCAGAAGTGAAACTTAATAATTTCATCATTTATCTCTCCTACCGTAAATATCTGCACATATTGTAGCATAAGTATAAGGTAATTTCGAAAATAGCGTTTTGTAACTTGATTTCAAATAAATTGATGGGTAAGAACACAAATTAGTTGCTATTTGTTGGTGGAAGACATATGATAAAATAAAATTAAATTCTGAAAATTAAGTTTATTGATGAAGGGAGAATGTTAATTATGAAACAAGTCATGAACCAAGCATTAAAAGCTAAAGAAGTAGAAAGACATAGAGCTGCAGTGTTAAGAATGGAAATGGACTATGAATTAGCAACCCTTTTTGAAGCGATCAGTGAAGAAAACGATCAGATGAGGTCACTATGCAAGCAAAGATTAGAGCGTATCCGTTTGGAGTTGCTAAAGCTTAAGGCTTTGTAAATGAATAGTTGTAAAGATCAATAAGGAGCATATGAATTAAATGGATAATGAAATCTATAATAGTTGAACGGACACTTATTTTTTTAGAAAATAATGTGTCCGTTTTTCATTATATACCTGAAGTGTTCCCAATAGCGGATTTGAATATTTCTATTGAGGAATAAAGGAAAGAAGTCTTGATGTGGTGGACTGTTCATTTAAGTGGATTGAATTTTAAATTTTTAAAAAGCTTAAAATATGAAGATGTTAAAAACTTGAAGTCATGGTATATTTGCATTACTCTTTAGAATATCTATTTAATGTAGTTTTGATGACAAAGGACGGGATATTATGATGGCATCGGTTAAAGAAATGGATACATATGCGAAGGTATGGATGAGGGAAGCGGGGGTCAAGCTTCGGGCGTCCTTTGAAACCAAGCTGAATATCGAGGAAAAAACGAATCCCAATGATTTGGTAACGAATATGGATAAGGCAATAGAAAAATTCTTTGTTGAACATATAAATGAAACATTTCCTGACCATCGTATTTTTGGAGAAGAGGGTATGGGGAATCAGATAAAGGATTTAAAGGGGACGGTGTGGATTATTGATCCCATCGATGGTACATTGAACTTTATCCACCAACAGCGGAATTTTGCCATTTCTCTCGGTGTATACCAGGATGGCATCGGGAAAATCGGCATGGTCTATGATGTTGTGCATGATGAATTATACCATGCTGTTAAAGGGCAGGGAGCTTTTATGAATGAACAAAGGCTTGCCCCGTTAGAAGAAGGTTCTGTCAGTACATCCATTCTATCGATGAATGCGAGTTGGGTAACGGAAAACCGCCGAATCGATCCAAACATCCTTGCCCCGCTTGTCCGTGATGTCAGGGGAACACGATCATACGGATCAGCTGCACTGGAACTTGCTTTCGTAGCTGCTGGACGCCTGGATGCTTATATAACGATGCGCCTTATGCCGTGGGACTTTGCTGGAGGGGCGTTACTTATTGAAGAGGTTGGTGGGGAAGTGACCAACATTAAAGGGGAGGAATTGAACTTCCTATCAGGAGATTCTCTTTTTGTTTCTAAACCTGGTCTACATAAGGAAGTGTTCGAACGATACTTGTCGGATAATTCAAGAAAGTAGTGAACGATATGCAGGAAAAACCTTTAATGGAAAATAAATTTTCGGAGTATAAAGTTATAAATAAAAAAACTCGCTATCAGCAGCGAGTTTTTTTATTTATAACTTTCCTGCTTCACGCAGTTTTTTCTTTTGAGAGAAGCCATACCCCATTATTCCGCATAGCACAACGATTGCAGCTACTATTCCGAGTATGCTCTTTATCGCGATAAAGATGCCAATGGAGCCAATACTTGCTGTAGCCAGTATCGCTAAAATTAAGAAATTCCATTTAATATTCATTAAAATCACCCCTAATAATTCTATTGTACATAATTTCGTTATTTGTTTCTACCATGTTTGTGATATAATATGTAAGTTAATACTAGTGATACGTTAAACACCAAATTTTTTTAGGAGTGAATTTTTTGAAATTAAGAGAAAATATTCGTAATATAGCCATCATTGCCCACGTCGATCATGGTAAAACAACTTTAGTGGATCAGTTGCTTAAGCAATCTGGTACTTTCCGTGAAAACGAACACGTTGAAGAACGTGCGATGGATTCTAATGCTATTGAAAAAGAACGCGGAATTACGATTCTTGCGAAAAATACAGCAGTTCAATATCAAGACACAAGAATTAATATCTTGGATACACCTGGTCATGCTGACTTTGGTGGTGAAGTAGAACGGATCATGAAAATGGTCGATGGCGTTTTACTTGTTGTCGATGCTTATGAAGGTTGTATGCCTCAAACACGTTTCGTGTTGAAAAAAGCTTTGGAACAAAAAATCACGCCTATCGTTGTCGTGAATAAAATTGATAAAGACTCTGCTCGTCCAGATGAAGTTGTCGACGAAGTTATCGACTTGTTCATCGAACTTGGCGCTGAAGAAGAACAATTAGACTTCCCAGTAGTCTTCACTTCAGGTATTGCTGGAACAGCAAGCTTGGATTCAGATCCTACTAAACAAGAAAAAGACATGACTCCATTATTCGAAACAATTATCGAAACGATTCCTGCTCCAGTCGATAACTCAGAAGAACCACTGCAATTCCAAGTGGCTTTACTTGATTACAACGACTATGTAGGACGTATCGGTGTTGGTCGTGTATTCCGCGGAAAAATGCACGTGGGACAACAAGTTTCATTGATGAAGCTTGATGGATCAGTTAAGCAATTCCGTGTAACGAAAATCTTTGGTTATATCGGCTTGAAAAAAGTTGAAATCCAAGAAGCTGTTGCTGGTGACCTAATCGCCGTTTCCGGTATGGAAGATATCAACGTCGGTGAAACGGTTTGCCCAGTAGAGCATCCTGATGCGCTTCCAATCCTACGTATCGATGAGCCAACATTACAAATGACTTTCCTTGTAAACAACAGCCCATTCGCAGGACGTGAAGGTAAATTCGTAACGGCTCGTAAAATCGAAGAGCGTTTGAAAAGCCAATTGCAAACAGATGTAAGCTTAAGAGTAGAAAATACTGATTCTCCGGACGTATGGATTGTTTCTGGTCGTGGAGAGCTTCACCTTTCTATCCTGATTGAAAACATGAGACGTGAAGGCTATGAGCTTCAAGTTTCGAAACCGGAAGTTATCGTTCGTCTTATTGATGGCGTACGTTGCGAGCCAGTTGAACGTGTTCAAATCGATGTTCCAGAAGAGCATACTGGTGCTATCATGGAATCCATGGGTGCACGTAAAGGCGAATTGTTAGACATGGTCAATAGCGGAAGCGGTCAAGTTCGTTTACTATTCACGATTCCAGCCCGTGGACTTATCGGTTATTCTACTGAGTTCTTAACAATCACTCGTGGTTACGGTATCATGAACCATTCATTTGACAGCTACCAACCAATGGCACAAGGCCAAGTTGGCGGAAGACGTCAAGGTGTATTAGTATCTATGGAATCAGGAAAAACAACACAATACGGTACTATGCAAGTAGAAGACCGTGGTGTCATTTTTGTTGAACCAGGTACTGACATTTATGAAGGTATGATTGTCGGCGAACATAATCGTGATGCAGATTTAACGGTTAATATCGTTAAAGCAAAACAAATGACAAACATGCGTTCAGCAAATAAGGATCAAACTTCTTCAATGAAGAAACCAAGAATTATGTCTCTTGAAGAAGCACTTGAGTATTTGAACGATGATGAGTATTGTGAAGTAACTCCTGAATCAATCCGTCTTCGTAAGAAAATTCTTGATAAAAACGAACGTGAAAGAGCAGCTAAAAGAAAAAAAGTGGCTGTTGAAGAAAAATAATTAGCTAGAGGAGGAGTAAAGATTGGATATCCAAGAGCGATTATCATTTTTTGCAGCGTTGTACAGAGTGGATGAGAACCCTGAAGCGGGAATGTGGTATTTGTATTTAACAATCTTTGGATTATGCATCCTTGTCTATCAGCTAGGTTTCGCCAAAAAGCTACCTTTGCTCAAAAATGTGATTATCTATGCGGTAATGGCACTTGGATGTACTCTTCTTTCTTTCTTCGCTGTGTTTCTCCCAATGGGGGAAGCGTTAGTCATAGCATCTCTTGTCCTTGGAATTTATAAGATTCGTCTTCATAATTCGAAAAAAGAAGAACAGGCTTGAGTGAGCTATGAAATCATTACAAGATGCTTTATACAATTGGCTGACGATAAGAGTTGTTTGTGATGAAAGGCCCGATGATACAGCCGCACGAGAAACAGAAATGTTTTTTATGCAGATGCTTCAGAACGACCACCAGGTGAGGATTGATTCCGTTACAAAAACAGAACCTTTTTATTTTGTTGAATATAAAGTAGGAGACGAAATGAAAAAGCAACGTTTCCCGATTGAATTAATTGATATCATGTTGGATCAGATACAACTTGAGCCAGATAAGTATAAAAATATCGAGTAATACAAAAATGACCGTGCGGTTTTCCGCACGGTTATTTTTGTATGGACAATGGAAGGAACAGAGAATAAATAAAATGTGCAAGTGCCCACAATAAGAATGTGAACAAGTCAAAAGAAGGAATAACCATGGTTTTAGAAAGGAAAGCCAATGGAAAATAAAGCAGGATGGCAGGAATGATGAATAAATTAGCAAAGGCAAATCGCTTCACAATCTTTCTTTTTTGAATCATATAGGCATAGCCATAAGTAAGGAAGATTGATATAAATAAATGAAAAGAAAATAGCCATGCTTCATTCCAAGGGATTTCCCCAAAAATAGGAATGAAATCCACGTTCAATAAAAGCTGATACACTTTTATTCCTGAGGACGCTTCAATCCATTTCGTTATAAAGCCAAGTAATAATCCATTGAACAGACCAATCAGGAGTATCCGATTGAACGATTTACCATTCATCATCTTTTTTTATCGTGCGGTAGAGATGGAAATTGCCTGTGGCAATCCGTTCATTCGTACGTTCTTCAATGCGTTGTTTACATATATCGCACATGTAGGTATGTATAGGACGGTTACGTAGCTTCTTAGCTTCTGGACTATCATCTGGTATGTCTTCGATTTGATCGCATATTACGCATTTTACCTTCATAATTATTGAACCTCACTTCGATTTCAGTATGTGTTTAAGTATACCAATAATTTCATGCCAAAACGAGGATAAAGTACAAGTCTCCCGTGTGGGATTTGCAATTGTACATAAGAAAAAACCCGAAGAAGATTCGACGGGGTGAAAAGGTTAATCTTTATGATGATTGGACTGTTCGTTTTGTTCTTTTTCTAATTGTTTTCTGTCATCTTGATTATGGGGCGAGTTCCCTTGATCATCCGTAACCTTTGCAGGGGTAGGTGTCAAGGTGTCACCAGGTACCTCAGGTATGACTCTACTTGTGATATCTGCCAACTCATTTAATATCCCCCTTACGGGTTCGCCATTTTTAATGTCTGCTGCAACTTCTTTGATTCGTGCATTTAAATCTGGATCGGCTACGACAATCGCATAGGCACCATGAGGATCATTCTTTAATGTCTCTCCAACCGAGTATTTAACGGTTCCGACTTGTGAGCGTTCGATGTCCGCGTCGATATCAATCCCCACCAGGGCGTATTTCCCAATTACAACTGCGGTGGCATCATTCACTTCAGGTACTGATTGAGCCAGATTCGTTAGCCTTTTGGATGTTTCTTGTCCGGTCCTGCGATCGCTTTCCTGAATGGTCGAGTTATGAACTTGGGTTAAGCCGTTTTTAGCCTGGTCTTTTGAATCGTCACTTGCATGATCCGTCGAACAACCTGACATCAGTAAGAGTGCAGCCAATGAAAAAATTTGTTTGCGCAAGAGTTCCATCTCCTTTTTACTCGTAGAATTCATTGATCATATTGTGTATTTCGCATCTTTATATCAAGGAAGATTTCTTTATAGTCTGTAATTGTTCTTCTATCTTTATACAAAGGGACATATATTTTATCAACAGTCTCGTCCGCTACATAACTGCTAAGAGCAGTCATTGTTAGGTATATCCGATAAAGAGCAGGCAGGAGGCGTCATATTGGACAAAATCTATGTTTTAGATACGAATGTCCTGTTGCAGGATCCGTATTCTATTTATTCATTCGGGGTTAATGAAATCGTCATTCCAGCAGTTGTATTAGAAGAATTGGATTCTAAGAAAAGGTATATGGATGAAATCGGAAGGAATGCAAGGCAGGTTTCGAAATTAATTGATCATTTTCGGGAAAAAGGGAAACTACACCAGAGTATCCCGCTTCATAATGGAGGAAGTTTACGAATAGAACTTAATCATCGTTCTTTTCATGAACTACAGGAAATTTTTGTCGAGAAAACAAATGATAATCGAATATTGGCGGTTGCTAAAAATTTGTCATTGGAAGAAGAGACGAAGGAAGAGGGGAAGACGGTCATCCTCGTTAGCAAAGATACACTAGTGCGTGTAAAGGCAGATGCTATCGGACTTGAGGCAGAAGACTTTTTAAATGACCGTGTCGTTGAATTGGACCATGTCTATGGTGGATATAAAGAGATATTTGTTTCAATTGACAACCTAAATAAATTTTATGAAAAAAGTTATTTAGAACTTGAAGAGTTGTCAGAAGATCAATACTATCCCAATCAATTTCTCCTCATGAAGGATACACTAGGAAGCTCAGCCTCGGCGATTGGGATCATCAATGAAAACTGTAAGACTGTTAAGAAGTTGATGTATGAAGGGGAACATATATGGGGAATTAAGCCTAGGAATGTTCAACAAACGATGGCTTTGGATTTGTTGCTTCGTTCAGATGTACAGCTTGTGACACTAATTGGTAAGGCGGGCACTGGGAAAACGTTACTTGCTTTGGCAACAGGCTTGTTGCAAACAGAGGATTTAGCCCATTATAAGAAGCTTCTTGTCGCAAGGCCAATTGTACCGGTCGGTAAAGATATTGGTTATCTGCCTGGAGAAAAGGAAGAAAAATTGAAGCCGTGGATGCAGCCTATATTCGATAATCTGCAATACTTGTTCAATACCAAGAAACCAGGAGAATTGGATGCCATTCTAGCAGGGATGAGTTCGATTGAAGTAGAAGCCCTGACGTATATCAGGGGAAGGAGCATACCGGATCAATTCATCATCATTGATGAAGCACAGAATCTGACGAAACATGAGGTAAAGACTATCTTAACAAGGGTAGGGGAACGAAGCAAAATCGTGTTGATGGGAGATCCAGAACAAATTGATCATCCATATTTAGATGAATATAATAATGGCTTGACGTATGTAGTCGAAAAATTCAAGACGGAGCGGATTGCTGGGCATGTCAAGCTGATAAAAGGGGAAAGATCTACATTGGCACAGCTTGCTGCAACGCTTTTATAAATAAAAAAATGGCACGGGGAAAATCCCCTGCCATTTTCTGGAGTATTGCTATTGGCGAGCTTATTTGACTGTAAAAGACGTGACATACTTGATTGGATTGTCGATATTACTTCCATCACCAAAATAAATTTCCATGGGACCACCTTCAGACACTTTAAGTGGTTGTCCATCCTTTGAAAACCCGATGAAAAATTTCATGGCATCTTCTAGCGGAAACGCCAATTCTTTGCCTTCTGAAGTAACGATAACTTCGGTTGCATCATCAGCGGGTTCGGCATTTTTTAAAAAAGGTTCAAACAGAATGCCAAAAGAACCTTCAAGCAATCGTTGTTTCTCGAATTTCCGTTCTGTTTTTATTGTAGGGGGTAGAACCGCTCCCTCTTGAATTTCTTTTTGCCAATGTCTAGAAGCTTTCTTAGTATAATCTTCTAGTTCATTGATCTGTACTCTTTCTTCACTGAAATATGTATCAATCTCAATTTTACGGTCATCGAAGATCCATACTCCAGGGTCTATTGTAAGAGGATATTTCACATTTCCGTTAATAAACACGATGGATTCCAAATATCTCATTCCTTCCTTTGCTCACATACATGTACAATTATAATCAATTACAGGAGAATTGTCACATTATCGAGCATGCATCGGCACAATTCTTCCAGGTTTCGTTATTCATTTAGTTTGTCAATATCCTTGCTTTTTAAGACAACTAAAGGTAGAATTTAAAGATAAGATTTAATCGCTCTGAGCGGGGGGATTTAACATGGCATCTGAAATGCTTGTCAATCATCGAGAAAAAGCTTTTGCTTTATTAAAGGCAGATGCTGACAAGATTCTAAAATTGATAAAAGTTCAAATGGAGAATCTCACTATGCCTCAATGTCCTTTATATGAAGAGGTACTGGATACTCAAATGTTTGGTCTATCACGGGAAATTGATTTTGCTGTACGATTAGACCTAATAGAGGAATTGGAAGGCAAATCTCTTTTAGAGACACTCGAAAGAGAATTGTCAGTATTACATGAAGCATCATTAAAAAAATAATATATAGCACATACTAACTCAAACAAATCTCGATGATTGTTTGAGTTTTTTATTTGTATACATAATCAAATGAATAGGTTATACTTATTTTAAAAGTGTTATACTAATAAGACGGAACATTCTTTGTTTAGTCCTTTTTATGTTTTTATATTAGTAATGATGTATCAAATTCATTCACAACATTTAATATTATACAAAACTTGAATACGGTTGCTGATCCAATGGCACTAAGACAAAAAGTGGATTGAAAAATACTTTTAAATATAAACGAAAGAATTTTTTATTTTTTTATTGTATTCAGTTTATTTTAGTATTATGGTTATATTAATTACTTATTAAAGTGAAAAGTACGAAAAGTTGGTATATCATAATAATAGTAATTATTTAAAAATTTCGCTTTATTCTTTTTCATTATTCACTTAATGAAATGGACGTTTAAGTTATCTCTATTAATGGAGAATGAAAAGTTGTGATATCTCTCACACTTTTTTTCTATATATTTATAAAAATACATATTGATTAGGGTGGTAGCAATGGTTAAACGTATAGAAAAGGTACTTGCGGCAAATCGCGGGGAAATTGCGATTCGAATTTTTCGGGCATGTACGGAATTAGACATTTGTACAGTTGCAATCTATTCCAAGGAAGATTACGGATCCTATCACCGCTATAAGGCTGATGAAGCATATCTGGTTGGTGAAGGTAAAAAGCCAATCGATGCATATTTGGATATTGAAGGGATTATTTCAATTGCCAAAATGAGTGGAGTTGACGCTATTCATCCTGGTTATGGCTTTCTTTCAGAAAATATAGATTTTGCTAAACGTTGCGAAGAAGAGGGAATTATCTTCATCGGACCTGAATCAAGGCATTTAGATATGTTTGGGGACAAGGTAAAAGCTAGAACACAAGCTGAACTGGCTGGTATTCCGGTCATTCCAGGCAGTGATGGACCAGTAACAAGCGTGGAAGAAGTAAAAGAATTCGGTAAGAAGTACGGCTTCCCCATTATTATAAAAGCCTCACTTGGTGGAGGCGGACGCGGCATGCGTATTGTCGAAAAACTTGAAGAAACCGAAGAAGCATACAATCGCTGTAAATCTGAAGCGAAAGCAGCCTTTGGGAATGATGAAGTATACGTAGAGAGATACATTAAAAATCCAAAGCATATCGAAGTTCAAATCTTGGCAGATTCTCATGGTAATACCGTTCATTTATATGAACGTGACTGCTCGGTGCAAAGACGTCATCAAAAAGTCGTTGAAGTTGCTCCTTCAGTTTCGCTTCCGGAGAGCCTTAGAGAAGAGATTTGCGAGGCTGCAGTCAAATTGGCCAAAAATATCGACTATGTTAATGCTGGGACAGTGGAGTTCCTTGTGGCAAATGGTGAATTTTATTTCATTGAAGTCAATCCAAGGGTTCAGGTAGAGCATACCATTACCGAAATGATTACAGGAATCGATATTGTTCAATCGCAAATCATGATTGCCGAAGGCCATGAACTACATGGTAAAAAGATCGCCATTCCAGAACAAGCGGGCATTAAAACAAATGGGTATGCAATCCAATCAAGGGTGACAACCGAAGATCCGTTGAATAATTTTATGCCTGACACTGGAAAAATGATGGTTTACCGTTCGGGTGGAGGATTTGGCGTACGTTTGGATGCAGGTAATGGATTCCAAGGTGCAGTGATTACCCCATATTATGATTCCTTGCTAGTCAAGCTTTCAACACATGCACTATCATTTGAGCAGGCTGCTTCCAAAATGGTGCGTAACCTGAAGGAATTTAGGATTCGTGGAATTAAAACAAACATCCCATTCCTTGAGAATGTTGTCAAACATAAGAATTTCATTACGGGCGAGTACGATACTTCATTTATCGATTCAACGCCTGAATTGTTTAACTTCCCAGTCAGAAAAGACCGTGGAACAAAAATGCTTTCATATATCGGCAATGTAACGGTGAATGGTTTTCCAGGTGTGGAAACGAAGAAAAAACCGGTCTTTGACCCAGCACCGATTCCGGATGTCAAGAATCTGCCGCTTACTCCAGGGACGAAGAATATTCTAGACGAACGAGGAGCAGAAGGCCTGGTTAACTGGATTAAGGAACAGAAAGAAGTATTAATTACGGATACGACTTTCCGTGATGCACATCAATCATTATTGGCTACAAGAATTAGATCAAAGGATATACTGGACATTGCAGAGCCTACGGCAAAATTACTTCCAAACCTATTTTCCATGGAAATGTGGGGCGGGGCAACGTTTGATGTAGCCTATCGCTTCTTGAAAGAAGATCCATGGGAGCGTTTGTTAAGTTTCAGGAAAAAAGCGCCTAATGTCCTGTTACAAATGCTTTTAAGAGCTTCCAATGCAGTGGGTTATAAAAACTATCCCGACAATGTCATACAGGAATTCGTTGAGAAATCAGCGGCGGCGGGTATTGATGTCTTCCGGATCTTCGACAGCTTAAACTGGGTAAAAGGGATGGAAGTGGCTATTGATGCTGTCCGCCAATCTGGTAAAATTGCCGAAGCGGCCATTTGTTACACAGGTGATTTGAATGATTCATCGCGCAGCAAATATAATATAGAATACTATAAAAACATGGCGAAGGAATTGGAGCATGCAGGTGCTCATATTCTAGCTATCAAAGATATGGCAGGTCTTTTGAAACCGGATGCGGCTTACCGTCTTGTATCGGAATTGAAGGAAACGACTTCTCTACCTATTCATTTGCATTCGCATGATACGAGCGGAAATGGTATCTTTACGTACTCAAAAGCCATTGAAGCAGGAGTGGATATTGTGGATACGGCGATTGGCTCGCTTGCAGGCTTAACTTCTCAGCCAAGTATTCAAACCCTTCATTATGCACTGGAGGGATCGGGTAGACAGCCTAAACTTGAAGTGGATTCACTTGAACGTCTAGGAGAGTATTGGGGAGAGGTACGGAAGTTCTATAAAGACTTCGAAAGTGGCATGAATGCACCCCACACGGAAGTTTATAAGCATGAAATGCCAGGTGGACAGTATAGTAATCTACAACAGCAGGCTAAAGCGGTAGGTCTTGGAGATCGTTGGCATGAAGTGAAGGAAATGTATCGACGCGTCAATGTCATGTTCGGAGATATCGTTAAAGTGACACCATCTTCAAAAGTTGTAGGCGACATGGCCTTATTCATGGTACAAAATAGCCTTTCGGAAGAGGATGTCCTTACAAAGGGTCAAGCCATTGATTTTCCTGATTCCGTTATTGAATTATTCGAGGGGTACTTGGGACAACCAACGGGAGGTTTTCCAAAGGAACTTCAGGAAGTTATCCTGAAAGGGAAAAAACCGATTACAGTTAGACCAGGTGAACTACTGGAAGCTGTAGATTTTGATGCATTAAGAGAAGAGTTGTTCCGAGAAGTGGGACGTCCTGTCACAGACTTCGATGTGCTTGCATATGCCCTATATCCTAAAGTATTCTTGGATTATAATAAAACGAAAGAGTTATTCGGCGATGTATCCAACCTAGACACAGCCACTTTCTTATATGGCATGAGATTAGGAGAAGAAATAGAAGTCGAAATAGAAAAGGGGAAAACCCTTATCGTTAAATTAGTGTCAATTGGGCAGCCATTGCCTGATGGCACACGGGTTGTGTATTTTGAATTGAATGGTCAATCTCGTGAAGTCATCATCAAGGATGAGAATATTAAATCGTCCGTGCAAACCAAAATCAAGGCTGACACCAAAAATAAAGAACATATTGGGGCTACGATGCCTGGTACGGTCATCCGCGTTGTCGTCGAAAAAGGCGATCAAGTCAAGCAGGGTGATCACCTGATCATTACAGAAGCCATGAAAATGGAAACAACTGTACAAGCACCTTTCTCTGGTACAATTAAAGACATTTATGTTAAAGACGGAGAAGCCATCAGTACAGGTGATCTATTGATTGAAATAACTAAGTAACTCTAAGAGAGTCAGAGACTAGCTTTGAAAGAGGGCGCACGGATGGGATAACGTCTGGAGTGCCCTCTTTCAGGCTATCCTTTTAACAGGTATACAAAAAGCCATCATTTTGAATGATGGCTTTTTGTATACCTGTTATTGTTTGAAAAGTCAGACGTCATCTGGCAGGAATGGTCGGTGATACAATTCCCTCATCTCGTTCATTAATAGAAGAAACTTGATTCTCCTTTTCAATAAGTAATGCGTTTTTCTTGCTTCTTGTAGTGAGAAGAAGCAAATAGCTCATCACCCCGAAAAAACAGGCTATAAATAAAGCATGTGCCAATGCAATGTATAAATTTTGTTTAGAAAAGATAATGAAAGCTCCGGCGGTTACTTGTAAAAAGACTAAAATGAATGCTGCATTCCAACCACCATATATGACCCGTTGATGTTTATAGTGTTTATGTGCCAAAAAGGTAGCGTAGGAAACCCATAAGAAAATCATCCCTGCTATCGCCCTATGACCCATTTGTATCCATTCATAGGTGTTAGTAGGTAGGAAGGTTCCATTCCCACATAGAGGCCAATCTTTACATATAAGACTAGATTCAGTATGTCTTACGAGAGCACCGGTATATACGACCAGTAAACAAAAAATCAAAATGCCGGTAATGTGAAATCCCATTCTTTTGTCAACAATCAGTTTATCAGCCTCAAACTTCTTGTCCACTTCGAAAATCAATAGGGTTAATAAAAATACGGAAGCAAAGGATATAAGGGAAATACCAAAGTGGAGAGCCAAAACAAAATCAGATTGAGACCAAAGAACTGCAGCAGCTCCGATTAATCCTTGAAGAACTAGGAAGCCGAATGAAAGAATCGATAGAAAGCGGGCTTCGCGAATATGACCTATTTTTCGCCAAGACATAACTGATAAAAGCAGGACCATGAATCCGCCTACACCTGAGACAACCCGGTGGGAGAGTTCAATAACCAATGCGAACGTAATTTTTTCGGGGATTAATTGACCATTACATAATGGCCATGATCTACCACAGCCCATGCCGGAATCGGTCTTTGTGACTAAGGCTCCCCCTATTAAGATAAAGAGCATTACAATCGTAGTTAAAACAGCAAACCATTTAAGTGACGATTTCACCAGTAGTCCCACCTTTTTCTTGGAGTCATATTAGTTAGTTTTATTAAATCCATACCATATTATCATATCATATTGTAATTGATAAATATTTGTAGAACCTCCTCGATATTACACAAAATAGTATGATTTTACAAGTTCGAAAAAAAGTGCATCCCTAAATGCTACCATCAATATGGATTGAAATTCAGAAGGGAATTTGATAAAAATTGAAGAAGTGGGGATGGTAAAAAAGAGTGAAATGGGGGAATATGTAGGATATTTCCATAATGATCGCCACATGGCGATTTAAGTGAAATTCATGATGTTTACAGTATTTTCATCGAAAAATAACTCGACACAATTTGGTCAAAAATTATTCGAAAAAATTTCACAAAAGCTTCCAAAAATGTGTTTTAATATATTGAAGAAATGATTTTACTAATTTTTACTGTTATGGATGAACACTATATAGTATAGTTGCTTTGAATGGTTTCTTAAATTGTCAATGATATAGGCAAAAAGTAAATTATTTACTTTTTGTTTGCGCTTCCTTGGTTACAAATATAGAAAAGTATGAAATAATGATTTATAGTTATGTACTAAGTGTGCTACCTTTTACTTTTGCATGTTTTTGAGTGATTCAAAGGAGGAAAACAAATGTCAGAAACAAGGGGTATGTCAGAAGCTGTCTTGAAGGACAGTAAAGCCACCCTTCAATCGGATATACCAAAAACTACAGCCTGGAAAGACTTTCTGGCACTTATTAAAGTGGGGATTGTCAATTCAAATATAATCACGGCTTTTACTGGGGTGTGGTTAGCGATTCACTTTGCAGGACTTAGCTTTTTTAGTAATCTTGATGTGGTGTTCTATACTCTTGCAGGCTCGGCTCTTATCATGGCTGGATCTTGCAGTTTTAATAATTACTATGATCGGGATATCGATCATTTGATGGAACGAACAAAAAACCGTCCTACTGTAACTGGAAAAGCACAACCTTCCAGGGTGTTGTTCCTAAGTTTTGGATTGATTATTACAGGACTTATTTTACTTGCCTTGACTAATATGACGACGCTATTGATTGGGGCGTTTGGCGTATTCGCCTATGTGGTTCTTTATACGATGATTTTCAAAAGAAGATTTGTTTCGAATACCATAATAGGCAGTATCTCGGGAGCGGTCCCACCCCTGATTGGATGGGCAGCGATCGATCCAAACCTTGATGTGATTGCGTGGGTTTTATTCGCTATCATGTTCCTTTGGCAGCCCCCACATTTTTACGCTCTTGCAATGAGGCGGGTTGAGGAATATCGGGCAGCTGGGGTTCCAATGCTTCCTGTTGTAAAAGGCTTTAAAAGGGCAAAAAAATCAATTATAGTATGGATCATTGCTTTAATGTTCATTCCATTCTTTTTAACTCCCTTAGGCACTCCATTAGTTGTCTTGGCCGCACTATTAAGTACCGGCTGGCTTATTTTGGGATTGAAGGGGTATAAAAAGAAAGATGATATTAAGTGGGCAACTTCCATGTTTGTATATTCGCTTAATTATATGACTATATTATTTGTAGCGATGGTTATCGTTACACTTATTTAAACTTAGTATATATCATAGGGTTGTAGCCCGTTTGTTAATGGGCTGCACCTTACTTGATAATAAATTGGACACTGACCGCTATACATATTATTCAGAAAAACATCATGAGATTCCATCCTTAGAGCGGTTTGATTCACTAGAGTAATCCTTAGTTTAGGGATTCTTTCTTTTAAAGAAATTGACATAGAGAGAATATTCGCAATAGCGCCCATTTTGAATTTTGTGAGAAAATTTTGATGAAAGAGGGGTTTCTGAAGCTATGAAAAAAAGGCTGCACAAATGGCGCCTAATTGCTTTGCTGGGTATAGTAGGACTTGTCCTTTCGGGCTGCGGTGAACCATTCCTATCCACGCTGAAGCCAGCTGGCGATGTTGCGCAAACACAGTTTGATTTACTGGTATTGAGCACATTAATCATGGTACTGGTGATTATTGTAGTAATCATTTTATTCGTTGTAGTTTTATTCCGCTTCCGCCGAAAGAAAGGCGACGAGACAATACCGAAACAAATTGAAGGAAGTCACAAACTCGAAATTATTTGGACTGTTATTCCTATCCTTCTTTTGATTGTTCTGGCTGTTCCGACTGTCGTTACCACTTTTGACTTAGCTGACACTAGTGCAATGGATAAGAAAGATAAAGATGGAAAAACGAAGGATGCTTTGGTGGTCAACGTTAGGGCAAACCTTTATTGGTGGGAATTTGAATATCCAGACCTAGGTGTAATTACCAGTCAGGATTTGGTCGTTCCGACTGATCAGAAAGTTTATTTCAATTTGACAGCTTCAGATGTTAAACATTCATTTTGGATTCCGGCTGCCGGAGGGAAAATGGATACGAACACTGATGGAGTCAATTCATTTTTCTTAGAATTCGATAGCGAAAAGGCAGAAAATTCTAACGATTTATTCTATGGGAAATGTGCTGAGCTTTGCGGGCCATCCCATGCATTGATGGATTTTAAGGTCGTTACGAAATCAAAAGCTGACTTCGAAGCTTGGACTAAAGATATGAAGACTGCAAAAGCACCTGTGGCAAAAGGGGATGTTGCTAAGCAAGGGGAAGAGGTCTTCAATAAAAGCTGTATCGGATGTCATGCGGTTACCCCAAATGACAGTAGACCTGAAGCAGCCCGTCAAGCTCCAAACCTGGCTACATTCGGCGAACGTGAACGAGTGGCGGGAGTATTGGATCACACGGAAGA
This sequence comes from Peribacillus sp. NPDC097264, assembly GCF_050277925.1. NCBI lineage: Bacteria > Bacillati > Bacillota > Bacilli > Caryophanales > Bacillaceae > Peribacillus > Peribacillus sp. NPDC097264. Next base: position 460,318 of record NZ_JBNNSR010000002.1, on the reverse strand, counting down.
AAACGTGAAAAAATGGATCAAAAATCCTGAAAAGTATAAACCGGGTAACACAATGACCGGTACTTACGGCGAGCTTTCTGATTCAGAAATTAATGCACTGACAGCTTACCTTTTAGAGCTCAAGGTGGAAGAAAAATAGAACATTGATTAAGGAGGTTAAATCGTGAGTACGCACGCTAATAAAAAAGGTTTTGGCGCTACGATTTGGGATTACCTAACTACGGTAGACCATAAGAAAATCGCCATTTTATATCTAATTGCAGGCGGATTATTCTTTGTGATCGGCGGTTTGGAAGCGATGTTCATCCGTATCCAGCTGGCAATCCCGAATAATGATTTTGTAAGTGCCGGGTTTTATAACGAAATATTGACCATGCACGGCACGACGATGATTTTCCTGGCGGCCATGCCGTTGGTATTTGCGGTAATGAATGCGGTTGTGCCGCTACAAATTGGGGCACGTGATGTTGCGTTCCCATTTTTAAACTCATTAGGTTTCTGGTTGTTTTTCTTCGGGGGTATCTTTTTAAATCTTTCATGGTTTTTAGGTGGAGCCCCTGATGCAGGCTGGACATCTTATGCATCTTTATCCCTTCACTCTGAAGGGCATGGTATTGATTTTTATGTACTGGGACTACAGATTTCCGGTTTGGGAACCTTAATTGCAGGGATTAACTTCCTTGTGACCATAATCAATATGCGTACGCCAGGAATGACCTATATGCGTATGCCACTATTTACATGGTCAACATTTGTTGTTTCTGCATTAATATTATTTGCCTTCCCACCACTTACTGTCGGGCTAGTATTAATGATGTTTGACAGGATGTTCGGAGCCAACTTCTTCGATGTCGCAGCCGGGGGTAATACGATTATTTGGGAGCATTTATTCTGGATATTCGGTCACCCGGAAGTGTATATCTTGATCTTGCCTGCTTTCGGTATATTCTCTGAAATCTTTGCAACTTTTTCGAGAAAAAGATTATTCGGTTATTCATCCATGGTGTTTGCAACCGTCTTAATTGGTTTCTTAGGTTTCATGGTATGGGCACATCATATGTTCACCACTGGTTTAGGACCTATTGCAAATGCAATCTTTGCCGTTGCCACTATGGCAATTGCGGTACCTACCGGTATTAAGATTTTCAACTGGATCTTCACGATGTGGGGCGGAAGTGTGAAATTCACGGTTCCAATGCTTTATGCCGTCGCCTTTATCCCTTCCTTCACAATGGGTGGCGTGACAGGTATCATGAATGCAGCTGCACCAGCTGATTACCAGTTTCATGATAGCTATTTCGTCGTTGCCCATTTCCACTATGTAATCGTCGGTGGGGTTGTATTGGGTTTATTGGCGGGGATTACGTTCTATTGGCCGAAAATGTTTGGAACGATGTTAAATGAAGGCTTAGGGAAAATCACTTTTTGGACTTTCTTGATTGGTTTCCATTTAACATTCTTTATTCAACATTTCCTTGGTCTAATGGGGATGCCACGTCGTGTATTCACATTCTTGGATAACCAAGGACTTAATACAGGAAATATGATTAGTACAGTAGGGGCTTTCCTAATGGCATTTGCTGTCATCGTTTTAGTCATAAATGTTATCATTACGTCTGTTAAAAACGTCAAGGTCGGCAATGATCCTTGGGGAGATGGCCGTACTCTTGAATGGGCCATCCCATCACCGCCGCCATTCTACAATTTCAAGCAACTTCCGCTTGTCCGCGGGTTAGATCCATATTGGGTCGAGAAAATGGAAGGTAAAAAGGAAATGACGCCAGCAGAGCCACTTGGTGATATTCATATGCCTAATAATTCTATCCTTCCTGTAGTAATTTCATTCGGTTTATTTGTAGCCGCATTTGGTGCTTTATATAATATGGATGATAAAAATTGGACCTTGCCTGTAATCATAATCGGGCTTTTGATTACATTTGGTTCCATGTTCATACGTTCTGTCAAAGACGACCATGGATATCATATTCATAAAGAAGACCTTATGGACGATGATGATAAGGAGGTTAAGGCATAATGCAAGCAGATGAAAAATTCACGGATGCTACTTGGCCTGCTTCTCCTGAGAAAGCGACTTTAGAAGGTAAAAATAAATATTTAGGATTCTGGTTGTTTCTTGGTGGAGAGACGGTATTATTCGCTTCACTTTTTGCTACGTATCTTGCATTAAAGGATAAAGTTCCTAATGAAAATGCAGCACTGGCAAAAGATCTATTCGAATTACCTCTTACGTTTGTTGCGACCATGCTTTTGCTGACTAGTTCATTAACAAGCGTGTACGCAATGTATCACATGAAAAATAATCATTTTAAACAAATGCAAGCTTGGATCGTTATCACTGTGGCATTAGGTTTTGGTTTCCTCGGTCTTGAGATTTATGAATTTAACCACTATGTTCATGAATTTAAGCATACTTTTACTAGTAGTGCATTCGGTTCGGCGTTCTATACGTTAGTCGGATTTCATGGAGGACACGTTGCCTTCGGTTTAATGTGGTTCATATCCCTGATGCTCCGAAATGCGAAAAGGGGATTGAATTTATATAATGCCCCTAAATTTTATGTGGCAAGTCTTTACTGGCATTTCATTGACGTTGTTTGGGTATTTATCTTTACAGTCGTATATTTAATGGGAATGGTGGGATAACTGATGGCGAATGAACAGTCAAATTCAGCAAACCCGAATGTCGATTTAAAATATCGTCGTAAGAAAAATGCTGAAGAGATGAAGCATCAAGTAATTACTTTTAGTCTTATGATTTTCTTAACTTTAGTGGCATTTGCCGCTGTAGGAATAGAAGGTTTTTCACATTGGTTCATTAAGCCAGTCATTTTATTGCTGGCAGTTATACAAGTCATTTTCCAGCTTTATTATTTTATGCATATGAAGCATAAAGGTCATGGCACTATTACATTGTTTCTCTTTTCCGGCCTTGCAGTCGGGTTGATTACAGTGCTAGCTTTTATCACGATTGTCTGGATATGATAGATAGGGACCGGCTATTTTTAAAATAGCCGGTTTTCTTATAATTATCGCCCAGTAAAATCCAGGTTTATCTATATTTGTTACTGCGGTTTATTTTAGGTATAATAGAAGGATAGTAATGGAAAAAAGTTTACGAACGAGGTGATTTTATGTCTATTGATATTTTTGGCTTTCGTGCTTTATGGAGTCCATTTTATTTTGCCGTCCTCGTACTTATTACCATTGGCTATTTTTTGATGGTGACAAAGTACAGGAATAGATTTGAGGATAGTTCACCGGTTCCCTTGAAACAGGTAGTCTATTTCTTAATGGCCATGATTCTTCTTTATGTGGTCAAGGGGTCGCCTATCGATTTGCTCAGTCATATCATGTTCAGTGCACATATGTTTCAAATGGCACTGCTTTACTTGGTGATACCTCCCTTATTTATCATTGCGATACCCACATGGGTGTGGAGATCTTTAATAGATATAAGGGGAATGAAGTCGCTGTTTCGCTTCTTCACGAAGCCTCTCTTTGCACTTATGCTATTTAATGTTCTTTTTTCGCTGTATCATATCCCATTGGTATTCGATTTCATCAAAACTGGCATGTTGGTCCATGCAGGCTATACGGTGATTTTATTTGTGACAGCTGTTTTGATGTGGTTTCCTTTGGTTAATCAGCTTCCTGAATATGAAAGCCTTTCGGGGGTTAAAAAAGTAGCATATATTTTTGGTAGTGGCATTTTAATGACCCCTGCGTGTGCATTGATCATTTTTGCCGATTATCCAATGTATGATACGTTCACTAATGCTGAATCTTGGGCTAGTGCCATGGAACTGTGCGTGCCTGCATCGGCATTGTCAGGCCTGACGCTCAGTGGTCCAGAAATGTTTAATGGGCTGCCTTTGCTTGAAGACCAACAGCTAGGTGGAGTATTGATGAAGGTCATTCAAGAAATCGTTTTAGGATATGTTCTAGGTGTCATTTTCTTTGCTTGGTTCAAGAAGGAGAATGGCGGTGAAAGCGAAATTGACCCTATTCCTACAGATTTCCAGACTGTAGAATGATCATTTCGTGAAAGACTTGTCTACTGAGTGGACAAGTCTTTCATTTGCCTTGTTAGGGGTTTCCGGTATTCTTACTTCAAAATATAGGCTAAACATGAAACCCAAGGAAAGGCTAGTTATTTGACTTGGTTTTTTGATAAAAGTGAGCATTGTGTTAAGTTTGCTTGCTTTTATTGAATTTTATGAATACCTCTTATAGAATAATAGATGATTAATAAATATAGAGAGGACTACATCTTATGTCTTTACCGATTCTTCCAACAATTAGCACAGCTTTCATTGTATTAAGTTCAATCACGGTTGCAATAGGCTGGTACCAAATTAAACAGCGCAGAACAGAGACACATAAAAAGACCATGATAGTGGCCGCGATTTTTGCGATAATTTTCTTCACTATCTACCTTTCTCGTACGATTTTCGTTGGTAATACATCTTTCGGAGGACCGGATGATATTAAAATTTATTACACGATCTTTTTGATTTTCCATATCACACTTGCGACTACCGGGGCAGTACTTGGAATCATTATGCTGACAACAGGTTTAAAAGGTAAGTATGCGATTCATAGAAAAATCGGTCCTACGACTAGCATTATTTGGTTTTTCACTGGAATCACTGGTTTGGCCGTTTATCTTTTACTATATGTCATTTATCACGGTGGAGAGACAACATCACTGATTAAAGCGATTCTTGGATCATAAAACTAAAAAAGGCCTGATGTGTAAAAACATCAGGCCTTTTTGATACAAGAAAAGAGGGGTGTTCAGAGATTCCTCTCTTCTGTTTGTTCAGTTTCCAGTCACTTTTACAGTCCATTAAATTGTGTAAGTTCCTCTTTAACCTGAGCCAGGATTTTTTCACACTGTTTCACTAATGAAGGGGGGAAGAACTCTCCTTCTCCATATTCAATGCCATGTGGATAATAGTGTTTTCCTAAAAGTGGAACCATTAGTTTCATTGTGGCCCTATGAGCCCCCACATCACCTTCGACGGCATAGCCTAGTATACGCAGATAAAAAGTGCCTTCTCTCAATTCGAATTTACGGTCATAACTTACTCTCTCATAGTCCCATTGTTCGGCACGTATTAAACCGTATTCCGGCATTAGGTCATCTAATCGGTTTAAGTCGGCTGTGATGTTCTCAATTCCAAAGCTTTCAAATTTCACGAGTAGTACCTCCTATTTTTGCATTTGGGAATTAAAATGACATACAAGGAAAATATTATGTAGTGAAAGTAACGAAAATTCCCCAAGCATATTTATAATATACCATTTTATCCTATATTTTATAATAGTATGAAATGATGGAAGTTGCAATGAACTCGACATTGTATTTTTATGATTCACAAAAGTTCCATTTTTGCAAAATTAAAAAATGATGTAATCTATCGTTAAATAGAAAATTATGATGGAACAATGTTATAATCAGGAAAGAAAGCTAGTATTAGATACATAAGCATAGAGAGAGGGTGTGTCCTCTGCGCAGGTTCGGAAAGGTGATGCTGTTAAGTATTGTTTTTTTCATAATCGGCATTTATACGAATATCGGTCTGGAGGAAAAGCTGAATCCTCTCATAGATGGAAACAAAGATGTTAATCCTAACGATACGATAAATGAAAAGAATCCGCATATGGAGAAAGATGAAGTAATGGCTAAAGAAGGATTAGCGATTACAATTGGGAAGAATATAAAAGAGGTCAAAAAGGAATTCGGTGAACCGGATCGAATTGATATGTCCGCATATGGATATGATTGGTGGATATATAATAAAGATTATAATGACTATTTTCAATTGGCCATGGAAAATGGGAAAGTCGTTTCTGCATACGGAATTGGGGACAATGTGAATATTTCCCCTTTTAAAATCGGCCAATCCATTGATGCTATCTATTCTAGCTTATATATAGAACCAACGGTTGATATAGAGGCTGGCGATAGCGTCTACCGTTTCGAATTGTCTGAAGAGGATATGAATATGAGACCATTGATAGAACTTGGGGATATTCATGTTCAGTTGTATTTAGATAAGTTTTCTGGAACCGTTTCGAGTGTCCGGTTTTTGGATGATTCCACTCTTTTAAAACAGCAGCCATATGAGCTGACCTATCATGGTTCGCTAGTGCCTGTTAAGGATCTTTCCGAAGAGGAATGGACTAATGTGAGAGTAGGGAATGAACGGCAAATATTTGATATTGCGAATATCATGCGTAGTAGGTTTGATTTGAAGCCATTAAATTGGAATGATTCAATTGCAAAGATTGCTTACCTTAATAGCCAAGAGATGAAAGGCACTCAGGAAGAAACACAAGTCTCTGAAACCAAAGGGGATTTAGCTGACCGATTAAAAGCGGGGAAGATCCAGTATAGTGCGGCAGGCGAAAATATTGCAGCAAATTATGTGGACGCAGCGGCTGTTATGGAAGGCTGGCTGAATAGCGAGGGTCATCGGGAAACGATGTTGAGTGAAGAGTTTACCGATTTAGGTGTAGGGGTTTATAAAAAGTATTACACACAGAACTTTATTGCGAAGAAATAAACGGATCCTTCTGGGATCCGTTTTATTGTCCTTTCATATTCACGATGAAAAAACTACCAGTGGAAACGGCACAAAGTAATCCGTCATCTCGATAAACCTTTCCTTCAAGAATGATGGTTTTATTGCCTGTATGCATAATGTTACACGTACAAGTCAACTGTTCACCGATAGCAGGTTTTACATATCGTACCTGAATGTCCGTTGTCAAAGTAGCATAACCCTCTGGGACTGTCGAGCCGGCAAGAGTGCCCATTGCTGAGTCAATTAGTGTGGCGATGATTCCTCCGTGAGTGATGTTCAATTCATTATGGGATAAAGGGGTGATAGGCATCACCATCGAAAGAGATGTGCCGTCGTGGCTAACCTGTTTGTTAAGCTTAAGGAGATTGGAGATATAGGAGTATTTTTCATTTTTTCTTTTCTCCTTCAGGCTGGAGATGATTCCTGATAATACGCGTAGATCTGCTTCATCGGCCGTGATTGCCAAGTTCTTGAAATCCTCGACAAGTGCTTCTATACTCATAAAAAACATCCTTTTTTCCAATATTATACTATATGTAGCCGGATGAATGAATAAGATCCATGCACTTTTTCATACATAGAGGCATATCGTAAAATAGGCGATGTCTTAGTGTGAGGTGAAGAGTAATGGCAAAAAAAAAACGCCCCTCCATTGATGGATTTAGGGAGTTTGTCAAGGTGCATCCATATTTAGTGAATGAAGTGAGAAATAAGCAAGCAACATGGCAGGAGCTTTTTGAAGAATGGTACCTACTCGGTGAAGATCATCCACGCTGGCAGGCTGAGGACAGTGTGCAAGCTTCTGTAGGAAAGACTGAACCGGTGGTAACCGCCACAGAAAAGGGAGAGCAGAGCTCTGAGTTACTGGGCACGGTCATGAGTGCCGTTAAAAACATGGATATCGGACAAATACAACAATATATTTCAAGTGCCAACCAAGCAATTGGAGCCATTCAAGGTGTGCTATCGGCTTTCCAGGGAAATAAATCGGGCGGGGACTCCACTCCTCCGCCAAAAGTACCTGAGCAGAGAAGTAATCCATTTTTATTTAACAAGGATTAAGTAGCGGGAGGGAGGAAGGATTCCATGCGTCAAAATGTGTATGACTTCATCCAGACTAATGAGGATATGAAAAAGTATTTAAGGATTCAGCCTGCTTGGTATAAAAGGTTAATGCGTAATCCCCATGAGTTGGATAAATTTGAAACAGAAGCAAAGTACTTTTTTGAAAAATCAATTCCCCATCGAATCTCTAAATTCTCCGATAGTGTTCAGGTTGCTTCGATGATGCTCCATATGTTCCAAGCGATGAATGTACCAAGCGAATGAAGAAAAAAAGAGTAAATTACTCCTTTTGGCAAATAATATTGACAAAAGGGGGACGATGTCATGAAGAGAATGATTATAGTTCTAACAGTGCTGATAGCAGCAACAGGTTGTGGAAAGAAAATCCCTGAACCCAAAAATGTCTCGGCTGCTAGTGTTTCTGACCTTAAGGCTGCCACCACTGTACAAAGCGCCCAAACGATGGATGAGGATTTTCAAGTGAAGACTTTTGTCAAAGGAAACTCTGTATATGTGGAATGTTACCTGAACGACTATAGTTTTTCAGGAGATACTTCAAAACAGTTGGCCACTGTTTCTGTCCTTTTAGATGATAAAAAGAGAATCAATAAGCATACGGCAGCCTTTATCCTAAAAGATATTCCACATGGCGCGCATAAGATCAGGCTGGAGATATTGAATGACTCGGGTCAAAAAACGGGTCTGAATAAAGAGATCGAAGTACATATCACGTCCACCATGTAATCATAGCAATGGCATATGAAAAGAATAAATGGTAAAATGATGGTGGAGGTGAGCTTATTTATGCTTGCTACTATGGAAATTGTTGATATTTTACAACATGCAGACGGATTAGCAGAAACGATCCTTCATTCTGATATAGGGGAAAATTATCTTCTTAGTTTATATAAATTACAAAGCGATAAAGAGGCGCAAACAAAAATCTCCAAGTTTACTTCTCTAAAGGATCTTTTTGAAGATGTACAAAGGTTCGGTAAGTATCATCCGGACTATAAGCGCATCAATATGGAGACCCGAGAGGCAAAACGGGATATGGATATGCACCCTACCATTGCTGAGTTCAAGATGGCAGAAACGGAATTGCAGAGTATCCTAGATGAAATTAGTGGCTTAATCGGCCATGCTGTTTCGGAACAAGTGAAAACACCTGCAGGAAATCCATTTTTCGTATCTTCAGGCGGCTGCTCGTCAGGAAGTTGCGGAACAGGTGGAAGCTGTGGTTGTTCTGCATAAGATGATGAAAGTCTGGACATTTCACCAGGCTTTTTTTTTCGGCAAATGTTCATTTCACTCACGAGCAAGATACAGTCTGGACAATCATTACTTCTTAGTCCCAATGGTTTTCATCCCCTTTTACTCATGACCCCGAAATGATTCATAATAGTAAGAGAATTTTGTTTATAATCATTTTTCTTGGTTGAAAGAAAGGATTCTGCTATGCTAAAATTAGTTAAAGCCTTTATAAAAGGGAGTTATTGATATGCTTGGAGCAAGACAAGGAATTATCGTCTATTTACATACATTAAAACAAGCCAAAATGCTTAGGAAGTTTGGAAATATCCATTACGTTTCAAAGAAGCTGAAATATGTCGTCCTTTATACGAACATGGATGAAGTTGAACCATTGGTTGAAAAGCTGAATAATTACTCCTTTGTCAAAAAGGTTGATCTTTCTTATAAACCTTTCCTTAAAATGGAATTCGAAAATTCTAAACCGGATAAGGCTAAGGAATACGATTATAAAATGGGTATCTAAAAAGTGCTGACTCGAGGAGTCAGCACTTTTTTTCAGTGAGCCTGGCATGGGTGCAATCTATGTTCTACACAAAACCCTCGACAATGCTTATTGGCATAATCAAGGGTTAGAAAGTTTAAATGAACGATATATAAAACTACATCAGACTTAAACTGAACCGTCGTATACCGAACGGTACGTACGGTGGTGTGAGAGGCCGGAGGCTAGGTGCCTCCCCCTACTCGATTCTCTTCAGCCCAATGGCGGTAGGTATCTATTCATACGCAAAATACCTATCAAGTGCTGATAGTACAATTCTATTTCGGCGAAAAGTTTTGAAGACTTCACATCTATTTCTATAATTGGTCTGTCTAGTTCTTTAGCCAGATCTTCAAATAGTTGATATCGTTTATTGGCGGTAAAATGAGGGTTTGGGATCCCCTCACGGCAAATATATAGAGGTTGGAATTTTCCCGGATCTGTTGGTTGCATGACGATAACCAATGAAGTTACCTTTTTATCATCAAGCGTAGTATGCATGGCCAGCATCCTAGCTACACGGTGTTGCTGATTGCGCCCTACCTCGATCAGTTCATATATATCTGAATAACCTTGTCCAAGTTCTATAAAACGTTGAATCAATTAAACCTCTCCTCACTAACTTATCTTTCATTACTTTATCATTTTATCCCGTAAAAGAGAAGAGCCAACTTAAAGCTGAATCGGTTCTAAAAAGCCCATGATAACGGCAGTTTCATAAAAAAAACCCTGCACTTTCATGCAGGGTCCTTCTATGTCTAATTAAGGACCAGAAGGCAAAGGGAGAGGAGAAACCGGAGGAAGACTTATGGGGAAACGTAAGCCTTCTCCGCGGTTGGCAACAACACTTAATAAGTCATGTTGTTATTTTCATTATGACCAAAATCAGCTTATCTATTCAAACTATTAGAGATTTTAATGAGGAGGATATGCCCTTTTTATTTAAAGGGGGAATGTATTTAAATTGTTCTCGCTTAAACGGGTGTATTTGGCTTTTGTTATTGGCTAGTAATTTCTAATATGTTAGGATAGGAAAGTAACAGAAATTTGTCATAAAATGTGGTGAGAATGATGAGGGTCGTTTCCGGAAGTTGCAAAGGAAGACCACTTAAGGCTGTACCGGGTACAGGAACCCGGCCGACTACGGATAAAGTCAAGGAATCCATTTTTAACATGATTGGTCCTTATTTTGAGGGCGGGATTGTTTTAGACTTGTTTGCCGGCAGTGGTGGATTGGGAATCGAGTCCTTGAGCAGGGGGATGGATCGAGCTATCTTTGTAGACCGCGATTTTAAAGCTAACCAAACTGTCAAGGCGAACTTGGAACTATGTAAATTCACGGACTGTGCTGAGGTTTATAAAAATGATTCAGAACGTGCATTAAAGGCGTTGGTGAAAAGAGAAATGATCTTTGATTTGATTTTTCTTGATCCACCTTATAAAAAGCAAAAGCTCGTGGATTTATTGGAAGAGATACATAAAAACCGCTTGCTCAGCGATATGGGGTATATTGTTTGTGAGCATGGCGATGATGTTTCGTTGCCAGAACAAATTGGCGACTTTACAATCAAGAGAAAAGAAGTATATGGGAGTATTGCGGTAACGATTTATCAGTGGGGGAACGTACACGAATAGGGGGAACGATGAATGTCGAAAATAGCGATTTGTCCGGGAAGTTTTGATCCGATTACTTTTGGCCATCTTGATATCATTCAAAGGGGAGCTAACGTATTTGATGAGGTCTATGTAGTTGTTGTGAACAATTCAGCAAAACATTCACTGTTTACTGTAGAAGAGAGATTGAAGTTAATCACTGAAGCAACGGCTCATATGCCGAATGTTAAGGTGGATTCCTACCAGGGATTGACGGTCGATTATGCTGAAAGCGTTTCCGCCAATGCAATTATCAGGGGCTTGAGGGCGACTTCAGATTTTGAATATGAGATGCAAGGAACCTCGATGAATAGATTTTTGAACAACAATATTGAGTCATTTTTCATCATGACGAAAAATCAATATTCATTCTTAAGTTCCAGTATCGTAAAAGAGGTAGCGAAATATGGTGGGGATATAACAGAATTAGTACCGCCTGTTGTTCAGAAAGCTTTGACACAAAAGTACGAAGAACAAAAATCATAGGAAAGAGAGCATGGCCCGCTTTGTGGACTGTGCTCTTTTTTATTTATGAAAGTCGCTGATGAGACGTTTAGCGAATAAGATGATGTAAATCATGAGAAAAGCGAGTGTGAGAAGCGGACCAAAATCCAACATGTATTGGTAAAGAGAATGTGCACGTTCTCCTGTAAATCCATTGACCGGGAAATCATTAATTACATTTCCATTGTAATCAGTGCCTCTATAGAAGGGTTCCCAGAGTATAACGGTAAAAATGGCGGCAAAGAAGCCATGTGCAATTCTGGCCAGGAAAAATGGCATAAAACGAATATCGGTCGTTGCGATGATACTGGCCACTTGGGCTTGAATGCTAAATCCATTGAAAGCAAGGATGAAACTAGTCATGATTGTCTGTTGCAGGAGGGTCGCATTTTCTATCTTGCTGGTTAATTTAGATCCAAGAGTCATTTCAAACATGCCTGAGATGAATGGAAGGCTTAAAGAATCGGGAAATTTCATGAGATGCAATATCCCTCCGATTCCTGTCGCAAGCAGGCTGGTTATATTCATATGAAATAAAAGTCGATTGACAACAGAAAATAGTATGATGAATCCACCTATCATAAGGAGCGTTTGAATGGAGGATAGAACGGCATCACCAAGCAACGTTCCAAACGGCCGGGTTTCTTTTAATCGTGTGCGGTGCATTTGACTAAAGGCTTGTCTGATGGAAGGCAGTTTAGCTGTGCTTTTGGGCTGGAATTTCCCCTTTTCCTCTTTTCTCCGATAAAAGCGCATCAAAATCCCTACACACAGATTGCCTAAATAATGGGCAAGTGCCAGGATGATGCCCAAGTGGGGATTGTGGAAAAATCCTACGGCAACTGCAACGAATAGGAACAGAGGGTTGGATGAATTAGTGAAGCAAACGAGTCTTTCCGCTTCAATTTGGCTGACTTGTTTCTCTTGACGGAGCCTTACCGTGAATTTGGCTCCTGCCGGAAAACCTGATGCAAGCCCCATAGCCCATACAAACCCTCCAACACCGGGTACGCGGAATAAGGGTCGCATGAAAGGTTCGAGTATCACACCGATGAACTTGACTACGCCAAAGCTAATTAATAACTCCGAAAAAATCAAGAAAGGAAGGAGGGAGGGAAAAACAATTTTCCACCACATATTTAATCCACCTTTAGAAGCGTCAAAGGATTCCTGGGGGAAGATGACTAAGCCAACTGCCATCATGGTAACCGTGATGGCTAATACTATTGTTTTAGATTTTGATTTAAGCAAGTTCTGAGCCTCCTCCTAAAAGGGTTACGAATAGCGTAGGGTCTACTGGTAAAACATGATAAAATGTAGATAATAGATACAGTGAAAGGCTATATGCTCGGGAAGTTATCTGAATCTTCTGTTGCTTGGCTTGTTTTACTGTCAATATAAACAATATGCTTCTATAAAACTGTTTAAGACCATAACTTTGTATGAGTACGATTTTGAAAAGAATTGAACTTTTATAGTGAGGGGAGATTTTTATGCCGCATCCAAAGATCGGGTTAGCACTCGGGTCGGGGGGAGCGAGAGGTTTTGCACATATTGGGGTAATTAAGGTGTTGCAAAAAGAAGGCATTCCAATAGATATGATCGCCGGAAGCAGCATGGGAGCGATGGTGGCTACCTTTTATGGCGCGGGTTCAGATATTGAGAGGCTTTATACACTTTCGCGAGCATTTAAACGTAAATATTACTTGGATTTTACGATACCAAAAATGGGCTTTATTTCAGGTAAACGAACGAAGGATTTAATCCGGGTTTTCACATACGGCAAGAATCTTGAAGATTTGGATATACCGGTGGCTGTTGTTGCCACGGATATCAGGACGGGGGAAAAGGTCGTATTTCGTGAAGGACCGCTAGCCCCTGCGGTAAGAGCCAGTATCTCGGTCCCGGGAATTTTCGTTCCTGAGAAAATTGGAGATCGACTCCTTGTCGATGGAGGGGTAATTGATAGGGTCCCGGTTTCGGTCGTAAAGGAAATGGGAGCGGATATTATCATTGCTGTGGATGTTGCACATGTGAAACAGGACGTAGAAATAAATTCGATATATGACGTTATCATGCAAAGTCTCGACATCTTGCAAATGGAATTGGTCGAAAGTAGAGTAGTTGCCTCGGATGTCATGATCCGACCGAGAGTGGAAAAATACAGTTCAAAGGCATTTACAAATATACAGGAAATAATTAGTATTGGAGAAGATGCTGCTAGGGATAAGGTAGATCAGATTAAGCAAAGTATTAGTGCTTGGAAGGAGTCTTATGTAGATGAATCGTAAAATGTTTGTACGCACTATCCTGGTGGCCGCTATACTCCTTATAGCCTCGGCGCTATATTCTCTCCCATATTATGTGACGAAACCAGGAATGGCTAAAGAATTGGAGCCGATTATTCAAGTATCGGGTGCGGACGAAGAGCAAGGGAGCTTCATGTTGACTACCGTAAGGATGGGGAAGGCGAATATTTACTCCTATTTATTAGCTAAGTGGAGTAAGTACCAGGAAATTTATCCGGAGACCTCGATTCGTAGTCAAGATGAAACAGACGAAGAATATAATGTCAGGCAGTTGCATTTAATGGACGGGTCTAAAAATAACGCAATTAAGATTGCTTATGATAAAGCGGGCAAAGAGGTAGATTATCAATACTTAGGTGTATATGTTCTGGATGTACTCGAAGAAATGCCGGCAGCGAAGGAATTGAAGGCGGGAGATCAGATTATACAAGTCGATCGTGTGAGATTCAAGTCAGCCCAAGAGTTCATGGACTATATCAATGGTAAGAAAGCTGGAGATGAGATTGATTTGGTGTTTAAAAGGGAAGGTGAAGAGAAAAAGGTCACGATTCCTTTAAAAACATTCAAGGATGATTCCAGTAGGGTAGGAATAGGCATCTCCCTTGATGATTATCGTAAGGTTATCACGAAGCCGACCGTTACGATCGATACGGATCAAATTGGTGGGCCCTCAGCTGGATTGATGTTCTCCCTTGAAATTTACAACCAATTAACAGAGGGGGATATTACAAAAGGCTACGATATAGCGGGGACAGGAACCATAACGGATGATGGGACGGTTGGTCCAATCGGCGGAATCCAGCAGAAGATTGTCGCAGCTGATAATTCCGGAGCCGAAATCTTTTTTGCCCCTAATGAAAATGGCGCGTCAGGGTCGAACTATGAAGAGGCGATGATAGCAGCGAAGGACATTAAAACGAAAATGAAAATCATCCCCGTGGATAGTTTTGATGACGCATTAGAGTATTTATCCAAGATCAAGGAAACGAAAAAATGAAAAAAAGCGCAAGCAGTCTAACTGTTTTGCGCTTTTTTGTGTGATAGGGAGAGGATTTGCCTTTCATGTGTCCAACGAATTGGTTTTTATGATTGGAGCTTCAAACTCCCTCTTCATTAACGCCGTTTGATAAGGTTCGCGTAGCCCCATTGCATATACCTGTGCAGCTCGCATGTCCGTATCGATATGACGATCTTGATAGGATGAAAGCCTGGATATGAGCGGGACCGGCAACTCTTTTTTTACTTTCCGAAGGTAAGCTTGCCCCCTATGATTCATGCCAAGCAACCTGATATAAGAAGGTTCCTCGGCATGAATCATGTCTTCTTTTAACGTATTGGTCAAAATATGGACACACATCCGTTGAATTCGGGTCCAGGTATAGCGTTTTGTTTTCATGGCGGTCATGAAGTCATGAAAGTTCATAGCTTCCTTTGCCATTTCCTTCATCCGATACTCGATTCCTTCCTCTATTTCATAGATGTCGGCCAACTCTGTCAGGGAGGATGCGAGAATCCGATACTTCAATAAAGGCCAATACATATTCCATTCATGTAAAGCATGATAGGTGGCTAGGTAATGTTGAAGCCCATGCAAGGTTGAAGGGGGGATATAATTCCCCACTGCCTCTAATTCCTGTTTTTGTTCTAGTAGCGCCTTGCGGATCCCTGTAGCGCTCGCGATGGGGCTTGAAGATAGCTGGACATCATGGTAGCCAGCGGCCACCCGTTGTATCGTATAGGGTTCAATCGAGAATCCATTGGATAGGGCCGTACTAACATACTCTTTACCAAGGATATTATTTGGCTTTGTTAAATCCAACATCTCCGTGTTCTTGCTTATCGCTTGGAATGCCTTTGATGCACTTGCAGGGTAACTGTTTCCCTTTTCCATCAAAGATTTAAGAGTTTCGTTATATGTTTCGGCATTTTCAGATAGAATGCCATGGGCCTCGATGAAGGGTTCGATTCGGCCATCTTCACTGCCGAAACAGAAGGAGTCACAGCCCAAATATTCGAGAAGGGATATGGAACCTTTCGCGAATAGTTCCGCTTTTTGGACAGCAAAGGAATAGGGAAGTTCAATGACAAGGTCTATGCCACCCAGTAGGGCCATTTCCGTTCGTGACCACTTACTGACAAGCGCCGGTTCACCTCGCTGTAAAAACGGTCCGCTCATCACAGCAACTACTATATCCGACTCTGTCTTTTTTCTGCTTTCTCTGGCATGGAGTGCATGGCCATTATGAAATGGATTATATTCGACTACTAAACCGCAAGATTTCATTCAATCACCTCAGAGAAAAACTTTGTATTTTTCCAACTTAGTGCTAAAATAGTATTTCAAGTAAGAGAACTAGAATGTTTCGTCCTGATTTTTTGTTTGAAATGATTTTAAACTTGGCAAATCAGTTAGGATGACTACATTATAGTGTAAAGAAAAAATATTGACAAACTTATAATTGAAAGCTATAATTATTTTTGTTGCCTTGAGGTGATTTCATATGAAATGGACAATTAGTCAACTTCAAAAAATTCGGGACAAAAATTTGCAGTTAGATGAATTGGTGGATGTCTTAGACATTAAGGAAAGAGACAAGCAAATACGCGACGTTTCTCCAATTAGAGTAACAGGAAGAGCTGATATCAACTCGACCGAGATTACTTTTCACTTACATCTTACAGGTGAATTAACATTACCTTGTTCCCGTACACTGGTAGACGTGAAATATCCGATTGATATTGATACAAAGGAAACCTTTCTTTTAAAAGCAGATGGCGATCATTTCTACGGAGAAGACGTTACTGTGGTGGAAGGCGATGTTGTAGATCTTATACCGGTAATTAAAGAAAATTTATTGCTAGAAATTCCGATGCAGGTTTTTTGTGAGGATGTCGATCCTAATGAAGCTGCTCCTCAATCCGGGAAAGACTGGGCTGTTATTTCTGAAGAAGAAACTAAACATAAGGTTGATCCTAGATTTGCAAAGCTTGCCGACTTTTTTGACAACAATAAAGAATCTTAATTGGAACGAAAAATCGCTAATCCGATTTTTCCAGCTTTTTTATATTTTTTAAGGAGGTGGGAATAATGGCTGTACCTTTTAGAAGAACGTCGAAAACTGCAAAAAGAAAACGTCGTACGCACTTCAAGCTTCAAGTACCTGGTATGGTAGAATGCCCGAGCTGTGGTGGAATGACTCTTTCACATCACGTGTGTAAAGAATGTGGAACATATAAAGGAAAAGAAGTTGTCGCAAAATAATTTCTTGACCTACTCGAAAGCATTGCTTTCTTGATTATGCAACACGCTAATCAAAGCGCAGAGATAAATCTCTGCGCTTTTTTTACAAATTAATTTAATTGAATATTTAGAATAAATAGAGACATGGAGAAGGTGTTCACGTGTATAACACATTAATCGTTGAAAAGAATGCAAAAGGATACTTGAAGATTTCATTTAATAGACCTGAGAAAAGAAATGCGGTTAATTTTCAGTTGATGGATGAACTAGGAATAGCTTTATCACAAGCGGCTAGTGATAAGGATGTCAAAGTATTACTCTTGACGGGAGAGGGCTCTCAGGCTTTCTGCTCGGGGGGCGATTTAAGTGAATTTCAAAATCTTTATACAGAGGAAGAGGCTTTTGCCATGCTATCGAGGATGGGGAAAATCCTGTATGAACTGGCGATCTTTCCGAAACCTACAATTGCCCTACTCAACGGAAGCGCTGTTGGAGGCGGGTGTGAAATTGCCACGGCTTGTGATTTCAGATTGGCGAAAAAGGGGATAAAGTTAGGGTTTGTTCAGGGAACGCTAGGGATAACAACAGGCTGGGGGGCAGCGTCACTCTTGTTTGAAAAACTTCCGGAACAAAAAGCGATGAAGTTACTGCTTGATGCTAAAGTACATAGCTCCGAGGATGCAAAGGAATTTGGTTTCATAGACGAGATAATTGATATGGAAGACGGGGAAGGATTTCCCCAACATTTCCTACGCCATGAACCCGGGGTTTTAATGGCTTATAAAAAAATACTGGTTAAGAAATGGGAAGATGGAGGCCTGAAAGAAAGAATGGATGCGGAAATCCGTGAATGTTCCAAACTATGGGCAACGGAAGCCCATCATGATGCGGTCAGCCGTTTTTTAAATAAAAAAAAATAAATCTTTATCGCTTCTATATTCCGTCTATCTTTCCTATCAAGTGCATATCATGAAGTAAAACTTGCTTGGAGGTAGAGAGATGACGATTGCGAGACAAGATGCATGGACACAGGACGAGGATTTATTGTTGGCTGAAGTGGTGCTAAGGCATATTAGGGAAGGCAGTACGCAGCTGAAGGCATTTGAAGAAGTGGGGAAACAGTTAACAAGAACGTCTGCAGCCTGCGGTTTTCGTTGGAATTCTTTTGTCAGAAAGCAATATAAGTCAGGAATTGAGTTGGCTAAAAAGCAGAGAAAAGAACAGGCCATTCGGGATAATGGTTTCGAAGGGGAAGCTGTTGAGAATGAAGAAGTCCCGAACGAACAAGAGGTAGCAGCTGAGTGGAAAAGGGAATTGCCATCATCGCCATCTACTCCTCTCCAAGACGTTATTTCATATTTAACGAAGGTGGATGAAACCTTTAAAATTGATAGGGAAGAAATGGAAAGGAATGCACGGCATTCTTATAATCTTGAACAGGAAAATGAAAGGCTTCGGGAAGAGAATGAGTTATTACGGGATAATTTAAGAGTAGTGGAAGAAGATTATCGGGCTCTCATGCAAATTATGGAGCGGGCTAGAAAACTCAGTGTCCTAGAAGATGAAAAGTTAAATCCAAAGGTGAGTTTTCAAATGGATAAGAACGGTAACTTGGAAAGGGTAAATAAATGAAAAATGCGGGTGGAAAAAATCCGCCCGCATTTTTCATTTATTCTTGCGTATCTATGATTTCATCTTGTTTTTCAATGGGGGTCCAAATCAAAGGATTTTCTCCGTAGTCACGATCCATTTCATAGGATGCGGGAGAGAAGCCCATCTTTTCCCAGAACGCTTGGGAGTGTACCCTGGAATTCGTTTTGATTGGCATATTAAAGCTTTTGGCGAAGTCGACTAAAGCTTTGCCGTATCCTTTGTTTTGGTAGTTGGGAAGAACTTCGAGCTTCCAGAGGACAAGAAAGTCTTTTGTTTTATCAAAATATCGGTCGAATTTAGCATCTTTTTTGTATAGGCTCATTCTAGCAACCAACATGTCACCATAAAAGATGCCGTAGAAAGGCGATTGACTGTCGTTCTCAATGATATTTCCCTCTAAATCATCGAGCATGGATAATTCTTGCATCCCATATTCCTTGAACTTCTTGAACTCCTCAAGCGTCTTAAAATTCACAAGTAACCGTTCCACCTTGTATTCCATATAAAACTCCCCCTCATTCTGATAAACTACTCCCGTCATGCTTTTAAATCAACAAGTAACCCTAACTACAGTCACCATTTAAAACCTTTCCTCACTAAATCGAGTCTAACAAGCCGTTTGATCATTATCCCTTTCCTTTTCTTTATATCGATCATCAAAGAATAAAGATAGGGTATCATTCGTTCATGTTTAAAAACTTTAAGGAATCCACGACTTTTCATATATAATATACCATTAATTTAGCTCGTGAAGAAGGAGTTATACCCATGGCTGGCGTATTTATACTTCTCTATGTTTTTGTGCAATTAGCTGTTGAAAGACGGAAATGTGATAACGATTTGTTTGTAGCATTTTGTTGGTCCACCTTGATATGGAAAATGCAAGGTAGTGAAAAAAGAAAATGTGTTAAAATAGTCAGTATATGAGAAAAGTTAGGAAGGGTAATATGAAAATCGGCGTAATTGGAGGCGGCTCCGTCGGATTGTTATTCGCCTCTTATTTAAGTGAGAGGCACATTGTAACGATTTATACACGTACAGAGGAACAGGCATCATGTATTAATAGTGAGGGTCTCCGTTGCATCGTGAATGGAGTGACCAGGAAAAGAAATATAACATCCAACGCAATCGAAAGTGGAATAAGGGGAGAAGAGATAATCCTAGTCGCGGTTAAACAGTATCATATACCGCAAGTCCTGCCAGTGATCGAGGGGATGGATGTACCTTTGTTGTTTTTGCAGAACGGCTATGGGCACATTTCTTATTTAAAGGAGTTGAAGTCAGCGACCGTTTGTGTTGGTGTGGTGGAACATGGGGCGTTGAAGCTCGACCCGAATACAGTGGAACATACCGGGTTTGGTATAACCAGAGTTGCGTCTTTCAGGGGGAACTTGAATGTACTTCCTTTTCTGGATGCGAACAACGACTATTTTCCATTCCGTAAGTGTGAGGACTACCATGCCATGCTAATGGATAAGTTAATCGTTAACGCTGTAATCAACCCTCTGACCGCGTTATTGGAAGTGGAAAATGGGCGTTTGATCAGTAATCCGTTTTATTACCGATTATTCCAGGAACTATTTGCTGAAATATCGTCTGTACTGGAATTACCAGATGCAGAGGAATCTTTTAACCACGTAAAATCCGTGTGTTCGAAGACCTCAGAAAATAGATCTTCCATGCTGAAAGATATTGAACTTGGAAGAAAAACGGAAATCGACGCAATCTTAGGTTATATCATTTCGGAGGCAATAAGAAAAGAGAAAAAGGCATGTTTAACGTCTTCTCTTTATGCAATGATCAAAGGAAAAGAGTTCCAAGGGGGATGAGGGTATGCCAAACTTTGTTTCAAGTCTTGCCGCGATTTTCATTACACTTCCATTTATAGGTTATGTCATATTTTTTATTAGTGCCAAGCAATTCACAAGGAACCATAAGCGTTCCGTTCAATTTGCCATGGATATGAGTACTTTGTTTTTTGTATTATCGGTCCATTATTTAATAGTGACAATTTGGGACATACATATTTTTTGGGTGATCATGCTCATCATGATAGCCAATGCATTCGTTGTTGTTCTTGTCCATTATCAAGTTAAAGGAGAAATCATTTTTCAAAAAGTATTGAAAGGATTTTGGAGAGTGAACTTCGCATTCTTTTTTTGCGCGTACCTTCTTTTATTTTCTATAGGATTTATTACGAGAATTACTAGAATCTTTACTGCATAATGAATGGCAAAGCATCAATTTTCTGCTCCTGGGCAACATTTTTTGTTTTCTTAAAACAGAATGTTATACTCTAAAAAGAATTGTAGTTGCAGAGAAAGGGAGAACATACATGGAGATGAAAGATCTCGCGTTACCATCATTAAACCGTTTCGCATCGGACTATTTACAGGGCGAGCTTGAAACGGAAGATTATTTTCACTATGACTTGTCCAACCCGGACATCTATCGCAATAGATATCAAGAGCTGATGAACAGGACTTTTTCACGAGAAGCATTATCGAATTACATACAGACATATATGTCTCGTTTTTCAAGCAGTGAGGCTGTTAATAAAAACATTGAAGAATTACGACGTGATGATTCGGTCGTTGTCGTTGGAGGACAGCAGGCGGGCTTGTTGTCTGGTCCCCTTTATACGATACATAAAGTGATTTCAATCATCAAGCTTGCACTAGAACAAAGGAAGTCACTGGGAAAACCGGTCATTCCTGTGTTTTGGATAGCTGGTGAAGATCATGACTTAGCTGAGGTCAACCATGTGTATGTCATGAAAAATGGTAAACCGGATAAAAAATCTTATCCTTCTTATCAGCCTTTCAAGACCATGATCACAGATATAGAAATCTATGAAAAAAAGATGGAGCAATGGTTCGAAGAAATCATTGAAACATATGGGGAAACCGCCTTTACGAATAAACTCCTTATTGATATGAAGGAAACCGTTAAGCAATCGAATACATTCGTCGACTTTTTTGCTCGTTTGATTCACGAATGGTTCCAAGATTATGGCCTCTTGCTTGTTGACGCAGGTGATCCAGCCCTTAGAAAATTAGAAACAGGCTTTTTTGAGTCGTTGATAGGAAAAAGCGAAAAGATTGCGGAAGAGGTTGGAAAGCAACAAACTTTCATGCAAGAACAAGGTTATTCCAAAATGATTGAAATGGGAGAACAGCCAGCCAATCTGTTTTATTACGATACTGCCAAAAAAGATCGCTGCTTACTTAAACGGTCGGAGGGCAGGTTCACTGCCAGAAATGGTGAGCTCTCTTTCTCGGAGCAGGAACTCTTGCAAATGGCGAAAACCCATCCAGAGCAATTAAGTAATAATGTCGTTACGCGCCCACTCATGCAGGAAATGCTCTTTCCCGTTCTAGCCTTCATTTCTGGACCGGGTGAAATTGCCTATTGGGCAGAATTGAAACGAGCATTTGAACTATTTGCTATGAAGATGCCACCCATCATCCCAAGATTGAATATAACTATCGTTGAGCGGGGTATCCAGACGGACTTGGATGAAACGGAAATAACGTTGAAGACAGTGCTAACCGAAGGGACGGGAAGAACCGTACAGCGTTATCTCGATTCTGTGAAAGATGAAACGGTCGATCACTTATTCCAGACGATGAAATCCCAACTTGAAGAGAACCATCAAAAGTTATCGATGCATGCTGTTTCATTGGATAAGGGGCTTGAACCGATTCTAAATAAAAATATTGAATTCATTCAGAAACAACTAGCATTCATGAACGGTAAGATTGGGGAACGGACGAAAGAACGTCACTCGTTCGTCTTGAAAAAATACGAACGTATCGCCAATTCGCTGTATCCTTTGGAATCTCCCCAAGAGAGAACCTGGAATGTTTTTTATTACTTGAATCAATATGGACCCGATTTTATAAAGGAAATCATGAAACTGGACTATCAGTTTAATAACCAGCATAAACTGATTTACTTGTAAGGTCTCCGCGGTGGAGAAAAGTGGAGGATATAAAGAAGATTAAAGACAGGTGATTCGCCTGTCTTCTTTTTGTTTTCCGAAAACTTTCGACAGGAAAAGAGGAACACTCTCTTAGTTTGTGACCATTCGAGAAGAAGAGAGGTTTTCGATAAGAATATTGGCTAAATAAACTTCTATGTAAAAGAAGGGGATTTTTACAATAAAGGCGAAAGTAAAAACAAGTGGAGAAAGGTGGGGGAATGTGGTACATTGAGATTAGAATGTGGGGGTAGTGGGTATGTTCATGGGAGAGTACCATCATAACATCGATATAAAAGGCCGTCTGATTGTCCCGGTGAAATTCAGGGACAACCTAGGGGAACAATTTGTGCTTACCCGCGGACTCGATCAATGCCTATTTGGTTATCCTATGAATGAGTGGAAGCTATTGGAAGAGAAGCTGAAAGCCCTGCCCATAACCAAAAAAGACGCTCGTGCCTTTACCCGTTTTTTCTTTTCCGCTGCAACAGAATGCGAAATTGATAAGCAAGGGCGAATTAATATTCCCACGCCGCTTACTTCATATGGCCAATTGGAAAAAGAATGTGTAATTCTTGGTGTTACCAATCGAATTGAGATTTGGAGCAAATCCCTTTGGGAAAACTATTTTTCAGCTTCAGAGGATTCTTTCGCTGAGATAGCAGAAAATATGATTGGCTTTGAAATTTAAGGCTGCCCTCGAATAGAGTGACTCAATTACCGATTGGAAGGATGTCTAACATGTTTCAACATACAACAGTGTTATTAAAAGAGACGGTTGATGGCTTGAACATCAAACCTGATGGAATTTATGTAGATTGTACTTTAGGAGGAGCAGGTCACAGCGAATACTTGCTGTCACAGCTCTCTGACAAAGGCAGATTGTATGCTTTTGATCAGGATGAAACGGCGATTCAGAATGCTAAAGCTAAATTAGAAAGCTATGGGGACCGTGTCGTACTTGTTCCTAATAATTTTAAATATCTTCAAGAAGAGTTGAATGCTCGTGGAGTCAATAAGGTAGATGGGATCCTTTATGATTTAGGTGTGTCCTCTCCACAACTAGATACACCTGAACGTGGATTCAGCTACAATCACGATGCTCCACTGGATATGAGGATGGATCAAAGTGCGGCGACTTCAGCTTATGATGTGGTGAATTCATGGTCTTACCATGACTTGCTCAGGATTTTCTTCCAGTATGGGGAAGAGAAATTCTCCAAGCAAATTGCCCGGAAAATAGAAGCGGCCCGTGAAATAAAACCGATTGAAACGACATTTGAGTTAGTGGAATTAATTAAAGAAGGAATTCCTGCCCCGGCCCGACGTAAAGGTGGACACCCTGCGAAACGAGTATTCCAGGCAATCAGAATCGCTGTAAATGATGAATTGGGCGTATTTGAGGATTCCCTTGAACAAGCGATATCCCTTTTGAATCCCGAGGGAAGAATATCTGTCATCACTTTCCATTCATTGGAAGATCGGATATGTAAGACGGTATTTAAAAAAGCCAGCGCTCTACCAGATCTTCCGCATGGCCTACCGATCATCCCTGATGAATTCAAACCGACTCTGAAATTAATTACAAGAAAACCGATTTTACCTTCGGAAGAAGAACTGGAAGGTAATAACCGATCACGCTCGGCGAAATTAAGGATTGCCGAAAAACAGTAAACTACAGAAAAAAACAGTAAGGGGGAGCATGAATGAGTGCCATAGCAAAAAAAATACAAGAAAAGCAATATGAAGATCAACAGCAACAATCCCAGCAAACTGTTGTCATCCGTAAAGCGAAAATATCGATTGGTGAAGTGTTATTACTATGCACCATTGCTATCATGATTACCTTTGCGTGTGTGAAGATAGTTTCCAATCAAGCTGCCATTTATGAAACGAATAAAGAAATCCAGCAGGTTGAAGCGACCATTGAAGAACAAGGTAAATTGAATGATGATTTAATGGTGCAGGTCGACGAACTTAGTAGATATGAGCGCATTTGGGCAATCGCTGCCAAATTAGGCCTTGGATTGGATGATAATAACGTGAAGGTTGTGCAGAACTGATGCAGAAACAAAAAAATATGAAGCTTGGAGCAGCTGGATTATTCTTCGTATTCAGCCTGCTCTTCTTTGTATTAATCTGCCGCTTTTTATATATTGGTGTGACGGGTACAGCCGGGGGAGAGGTACTTGCTTCAAAAATCGATAAGAAATATGAGAAAGAGCAGGTTATTGAAGCGAAACGTGGCAGTATTCTAGATACTAAGGGAGACGTCATCGCTGTGGATACTTCCTCCTATATCTTACGTGCCATCTTGAGCGAAAAAGAAAGCGAACGGGTGAAAGACCCAGAAATGACCGCGAGTAAGCTTGCTAAATATATAGATATGGATGAACAGGCCATTTATGAACGCCTATCAAAAAAAGGGGCGTATCAAGTGGAGTTTGGGAGTGCTGGAAAAGACTTGACGCAGGACACCAAACAGAAAATCGAAAAATTAGAGTTGCCAGGAATCACGTTTGGAAGAACGAACAAACGCTTCTATCCAAATGGGGTCTTTGCTTCTCATTTGATTGGATATGTAGAAAAGGATGAAGAAACAGAAGAGATGACAGGGAAATTCGGTATCGAAAAGTACCTTAATAAAGAATTGCAGGAAACGGATGGAAAGCTGACCTATGAAAGTGACTTTTGGGGATTGATTTTGCCAGGGGCGGAGGAAAAGGTATCAGCTCCCCATAATGGGAATAATGTTTCGCTCACAATCGATAAGAAAATACAAACATTCCTGGAAGATTCCATGAATAAAGTCCAGGGGAAATATAAACCGGAACAAATCATCGCCATCGTTTCCAATCCTAAAACAGGCGAAATATTGGCGATGGGCCAAAGGCCGACATTCCATCCGACGACGAAGGAAGGGCTTACGGATACTTGGCGCAACCTGGCTATTGAAGAAACCTATGAACCCGGATCCACCTTTAAAACATTTACTCTAGCAGCGGCTGTAGAAGAAGGGGTCTTTAATCCCAATGATAGTTTTACAACAGGTAGATACAAGGCTGCAACAGGTTCCATAGGCGACCATAGCGGGATCGAGCCAGGCAAGACCATGTCCTTTCTTGAAGGGGTTCAACGGTCTTCCAATGTCGCTTTTGCAACCTTAGCCATGGATAAAATAGGTGCGGATACATTCCGCGACTATTTGACGAAGTTTGGCTTTGATAAAAAGACGGGAATAGACCTGCCGAATGAGATTACAGGCAAGATTCAATATAAGTATAAAATGGAAAAAGTCACTACCGCGTTTGGGCAAGGGACAACGGTCACACCAATCCAACAGATACAAGCGGCTTCAGCGGTAGCTAATGACGGAAAGATGATGCAACCCTATGTCATTAAAAGTATTTCCAATCAAGATACCGGAAAAGTGTTGAAAACGACCAAACCGAAAGTGGCGGGGGAACCGATTTCGGCAGAGACGGCAAAACAAGTTCGTGAATATTTAGAAACGGTCGTCTCGGCAAAAAAAGGAACGGGCAAGAAGTACGCGATCGATGGGTATGACGTAGCCGGAAAAACGGGGACTGCGCAGATTCCTGGGCCGACTGGTCGATATCTTGAAGGTAAGGACAACTATTTCTTTTCCTTCTTGGGAATGGCTCCAGCCGATGACCCGCAACTTGTCGTATATGTGGCTGTCAAACAACCGAAATTAGGTGTTTCCTATGTAGGAGCTGATCCTCTTTCTGAAATATTTAACCCGGTCATGCAAAACAGCCTCATGTATTTAAACATAAAGCCATCCGATTTGAAAAAGCAGGAAACTAACAAGATTGAAGACTATACGGATCAACCTATTAATTCGTCCGTTAAAGAACTCGAGGAGTTAGGATATGAAGTGGAAGTAATCGGAACGGGACGGAAAGTTCTCGACCAATCCCCTAAATCGGGTAGTTCCCTTCTTCAAGGGGAAAAAATTATTCTCCGTTCTGAAGGGGCAATGAAGGTTCCGGACATGGCTGGTTGGTCACTGCGTGATGTTATGAAGGTAGCTAGCATTGCCAAGCTTAATCTGAATACGTCAGGCACAGGATATGTGGGTAAACAGAGTCCTAAAGGTGGCACAAAGGTTAAAGAAGGAGACTCTTTCAAAGTCGAATTAAGGCAGCCGGAAAAGCCACCGAAGGATTCGCCAACAAAAGAGACGACTGTAGAGTAAAATAAGCATGCAAGAAAAAGAGTGGCTCATATGGGTCACTCTTTTTCTTGCATGTTTTTATTCTACCACCAAGTAGACAAGCATATATATTGAGCATGTATGAAATGGAGGTGCCTGTTTTTGCGTGTTTCAAATGTTACCGTCCGAAAACGGCTCGCAATCGCATTGGCAATAGGATTAGTCGTCTTTTTTATCATTGACATTCGCCTAGGGATCGTTCAGTTTTATCTAGGAAATGATTTGACAAGCTTAGCTAAGGATTCGTGGAGTAGGAATATCCCCTTTGAAGCCAAACGTGGTGAAATATTGGATCGAAATGGAGTCGAGTTGGCAACGAACATCTCAGCACCGACAGTATATGTCATCCCACGACAAATAGAGAATCCAAGTGAAACTTCTGAACAGCTAGCTTCCATATTGAATATCACGAAGGAGAAAGCCTTTGAATGGTTAACCAAACCGGCGATGAGCGCCAGGATTCCCGAGGGGAGGAAAATTTCTCATGAAAAGGCAAAGGAAATCAAGGCCCTCGGCATAAAAGGTATATATATCGCGGAAGACTCCAAGCGGCATTACCCATTCGGTGAGTACTTATCACATGTACTGGGGTTCACAGGCTCGGATAACCAGGGATTGATGGGAATCGAACTATCATATGATAAGGAACTTAATGGAGAAAGAGGGTTTGTGAAATTTTATTCGGATGCAAAAGGGAAAAGACTTGAGAATATGGCAGATGATTTCAAGGCTCCAGTAGACGGAGATAATTTGAAACTGACGATTGATAGCCGAATTCAGACCATTGTGGAACGGGAACTGGATAATGCGGAGGCCACTTATGATCCAGATGGACTCATAGCCATTGCAATGGATCCGAAGACGGGCGAAATACTGGCCATGTCAAGCAGGCCCACCTTCGATCCAGCGAAATTCCAAGATGTACCTGCAGAAGTATATAACCGTAACTTGCCGGTATGGAGCATTTATGAGCCAGGTTCAACTTTTAAAATCATCACCCTTGCCGCTGCTCTAGAGGAAGGAAAGGTGAATCTACAAAACGACCATTTTTATGATCCCGGCCATGTGGAGGTTGCAGGTTCTACATTGCATTGCTGGAAAAGCGGAGGTCATGGTGACCAAACTTTTCTGGAAGTCGTAGAAAACTCATGCAACCCGGGTTTCGTTGAGCTAGGTAACCGGCTTGGTAAAGATAAATTGTTCCAATATATAAATGATTTTGGTTTCGGTCAAAAAACGGGCATTGATTTATCTGGGGAAGGTAGGGGGATCATGTTCAATATGGATCGTGTTGGTCCCGTTGAACAGGCAACCACGGCTTTTGGACAAGGTGTTGCCGTCACGCCCATCCAGCAGGTCACGGCTGTATCGGCAGCTGTGAATGGAGGGACACTATATACCCCTTATATTGCAAAAGAATTGGTCGACCCGAAAACGGGGGAAGTGGTCATGCGGAAAACCCCACAGGCGAAAAAAAAGGTGATTTCCGAAGAAACCTCGAAGAAAGTTCGGGAAGCACTTGAATCCGTTGTGGCAAAAGGAAGCGGTAAGGGAGCTTTCGTGGAATCGTATCGGGTCGGGGGGAAAACAGGAACAGCCCAAAAAGCCGAGAACGGGAGATATTTAGACAATAAT
The DNA here is from genome assembly GCF_050277925.1 of Peribacillus sp. NPDC097264. Classification (NCBI taxonomy): domain Bacteria; kingdom Bacillati; phylum Bacillota; class Bacilli; order Caryophanales; family Bacillaceae; genus Peribacillus; species Peribacillus sp. NPDC097264. The sequence goes on along the minus strand of NZ_JBNNSR010000002.1, from coordinate 431,627 downwards.
TATATACTCTCATTTATTGGTGTCGCCCCAGCGGATGATCCCCAAATCGTCGTGTATATCGCTGTGGATAATCCGAAAGGGACCGTTCAATTTGGTGGTGTGGTCGCTGCCCCGATTGTTGGGAACATCATGGAGGATTCACTAAGGGCGATGGGTGTCAAACCGAGGAAAAACCAGATTGAAAAAGAAAAAGTCTGGACCGATCCGGTGATGATCGAGGTACCAAATGTTGTTGGAATGAGCAAAAAAGAGTTACAAACCCAACTTCTGGACCTTAAGATAGACATGGCCGGTAAGGGGGATAAAGTCATAAAACAAGCTCCTGATGCAGGAGTGAAATTAAAAGAAGGTTCAACAATTAGAATTTATCTTGGCGAACAAACAGAATAAGTATAAAATAAGAATAGTGAAAAGCGGCTGAAAAAAATCAGCCGCTTTGTTTACGGAGTCGATTAAACCCCGTATAATAAAAGCTGGTTTCTCGACAAGCCAAAACTAATCACATATAATTAATCCTCAAATTAAGTTGAGAGGGATGGAAAAATGAAGCTTCACGCATTACTAACTTATTTACACTCCTTGGATGCGCATGAAGGAGAAAATCCGGAGATTACCTCCATTGAAAATGATAACCGTAAAGTTAAAGACGGAAGTTTATTCGTTTGCATAAAAGGTTATACAGTGGATGGTCATGATTTTGCCCAATCAGCCGTAGAAAATGGCGCTGCAGCTGTCATTGCTGAACGACAGCTTAACTTAAATGTACCTGTGATTGTTGTCCGTGACTCAAGTAGGGCCATGGCCGTTCTCGCTGATGCATTTTACGGTCACCCAACCCAAAGGATGAACCTGATAGGAATCACCGGTACGAACGGAAAAACGACCACAAGCCATTTGCTTGAAAAGATTTACGAAGATCAAAAGAAAAAAACGGGCTTGATCGGTACGATGTATACAAAAATCGTCGATAAAGTATTTGAAACGAAGAATACGACGCCAGACAGTGTCACGCTTCAGAAGGCTTTTCATGATATGGCTGAAGCTGGTGTCTCAACGGCCATCATGGAGGTCTCTTCGCATGCTCTTGAACTTGGCCGTGTTCATGGATGTGACTATGATATAGCAGTATTCACTAACTTAACGCAAGATCATTTAGATTTCCATAAAACGATGGAGCGATATAAACATGCGAAATCATTGTTATTTTCCCAGCTGGGCAATGCGCAATTGGAAAATCGCCCTAAATATGCAGTCCTAAATGCGGATGATGAAGCAACAGCCGATTTTATTAAGGCGACTGCCGCTACAGTTGTTACATACGGAATTGATAAAGATGCTGACATTAGGGCGAGTGATATACAGATTGGCGCTCAAGGCACGACTTTCACTTTAACAGCTGGCAGGGATATACGTAACGTTAAGTTGCAGTTAATTGGGAAATTCAGCGTTTATAACGTCCTTGCTGCCATTGGCGCGGCTTTGTGTGGGGGAATTAACCTAGATGAGACCATAGCATCAATTGAATCAATAAAGGGTGTTACCGGTCGTTTTGAGCTTATTATGGCGAATCAGGATTTCCCCGTCATAGTTGATTATGCGCATACACCAGATAGTCTTGAAAATGTCTTGAAGACCGTAGGGGAGTTTGCAAAAAGTAAAATTTTCGTGATTGTAGGTTGTGGTGGGGATCGGGATAAGACAAAACGGCCCATCATGGCAGCGATTGCCTGCAGATTGGCAACTGACCCTATTTTCACTTCCGACAATCCGCGCAGCGAGGATGCACTGCAAATCCTTCGTGATATGGAAGCGGGAGTTGAAGGAGAAGAATATACGGTGATAGTGGACCGAAGAGAAGCGATTGAGTATGCCGTTTCAAAAGCCGAAGCGGGAGACGTCATTTTAATTGCAGGAAAAGGGCATGAAACTTACCAATTGGTCGGAGATGCCATCCTTCACTTTGATGATCGTGAAGAAGCAGAAAAAGCAATTCAAACAAAATTGGGTGCAAATTAATTCACGCCCGCCAAACAAAGAAATAGCAACAAGGATAATGTATATTTGAATTGTGTTAGGAATGAGGGAGTAGGAATGTTGGAACAAGTAATTTTTTATACAATTTTGATGGCATTTTTAGTAACGGTTCTTCTATCACCAATCTTCATACCGTTTTTAAGAAGGCTGAAATTTGGGCAAAGTATCAGGGAGGAAGGCCCACAATCCCATCTAAAGAAGACAGGAACGCCTACTATGGGCGGATTGGTGATTCTATTATCAGTCACCATCGCCACATTAGTTATGACATTTAAATTTTCAGAACCATCCACTGAAACGTACTTATTATTATTCGTTACCTTAGGATTTGGTTTACTAGGGTTCTTGGATGATTTTATCAAAGTCGTCATGAAACGGAACCTAGGCTTGACTTCAAAGCAAAAACTTCTAGGCCAAATCGTGATATCCGTCATTTTTTACTTCGTTTTCAAACAGACTGACGGCTTCAACCCTGAATTGACGATTCCAGGTACTGATTTTTCCATTAATTTTGGTTGGGCGTACCTAATTATCGTGATTTTCTGGTTGGTAGGTTTTTCTAATGCCGTCAATTTGACTGATGGATTGGATGGTCTCGTTTCAGGAACGTCCGCGATTGCTTTCGGTGCTTTTGCCATACTTGCTTGGAGCCAGTCACAATACGATGTGGCTATATTCTCAGTGGCAATCGTCGGCGCAGTCTTAGGCTTTCTAGTCTTTAATGCCCACCCAGCAAAGGTGTTTATGGGGGATACAGGATCGCTAGCCTTAGGGGGAGCGATTGCTACGATTGCTCTATTAACCAAACTTGAATTGCTGTTGGTCATTATTGGTGGAGTCTTCGTCATTGAAACTCTATCCGTCATTTTACAAGTAGGATCGTTTAAGCTTAGAGGTAAGCGTATTTTTAAAATGAGCCCGCTTCATCATCATTATGAGCTTTCTGGCTGGTCTGAATGGCGCGTGGTCGTGACGTTTTGGACAGTTGGATTATTGTGTGCGGTACTCGGAATCTATTTAGAGGTGTGGATATAAATTGAAAGAGACAGAAAAATACTCAGAGAAAAAAGTTTTGGTATTAGGTTTGGCAAAAAGCGGAGTCACGGCAGCTTCGCTTCTACATAAATTAGGTGCGTTCGTAACAGTCAATGATATGAAGCCACTATCGGAAAATCCGGAAGCACAAGGGCTTCTTGAACAAGGGATAAAAGTCATTTGTGGCAGCCACCCGATTGAGCTATTGGATGAGGGATTCGAATTCATTGTGAAGAACCCAGGCATTCCTTATAGCAACCCGCTTGTTAAGGGTGCATTGGAGAAAGGCATTCCGGTCATCACAGAGGTAGAACTCGCTTACCAAATCAGTGAAGCACCATTTTTGGGAATCACGGGTACAAATGGGAAAACGACCACTACTACGTTAATATTCGAAATGATGCAAGCTGGTAAGAAGTCACCACTTATTGCTGGAAATATTGGAACGGTAGCATCCGGTGTTGCTGAAAAGGCAACAGCTGCAGATACGATCGTCATTGAATTATCATCCTTCCAATTGATGGGAATTGAAGAATTCCGGCCAGAAATCTCAATCGTGACGAATTTGTATGATGCCCATTTGGATTATCATAGTTCCAAACAAGAATATGCTGAGGCGAAAGCGGCGATTGCAAGAAATCAAACGGCTTCTGATTTCATGATTTTCAATGCAGATCAAGTGGATGTTAAAAACATGACCAAGAAGACGAAGGCAGAACTTGTACCATTTTCTACAGAAGTGAAGTATGAGAATGGGGCCTATGTAGAAGACGGAGCGGTGTATTTTCGCGGTGAAAAAGTGATTGCCGTTTCGGATATTGCCCTCCCGGGAAAACACAACTTGGAAAATGTGCTGGCTGCTATTTCTGCAGTGAAGTTGAAGGGTGTGTCTAATGAGGCCATTCATACTGTTTTGACGACTTTCGGCGGTGTGGAGCACCGTCTGCAATATGTTGCAACGATTGAAAAACGTAAATTCTATAATGATTCCAAAGCGACGAATATCCTTGCAGCATCCAAGGCGCTTACTTCATTCACTGAACCGGTTATTTTGTTGGCTGGCGGATTGGACCGAGGTAATGAATTCGACGAGTTGAAACCGGCTATGAAACACGTCAAAGCGGTCATCACATTTGGTGAAACGGCAGAGAAAATTGAACGGATAGCTAAAGAATTAGGAATAACCCATATAAAACGTGTCGATAATGTAGTAAAGGCTGTACCTGTTGCTTTTGATTTATCGAATGAAGGCGACTGCATCCTCCTCTCTCCTGCTTGTGCAAGCTGGGATCAATATAAAACTTTTGAACAAAGAGGAGACATGTTTATGGAGGCTGTGCATAAACTTAAGTAAGAGCTTTCGCAGAAGGAAGTGAACCTGCTTCTACGTTGACACCTTGAAAAAAAAGCGATAATGAGCCGTTATCGCTTTTTTTGACTTAAGTGCCGCTAAAAAAGTGGCATATCAGGTAGTGTTTTATATTCGTACAGGCTCGAAAAACTTCCTAGAGGTGGATGTCCGTGCCATTAAAAAAATCCAATCCTGATCTTATTCTCATTATCGTCACCTTAAGCCTTTTGACAATAGGTTTAGTTATGGTTTACAGCGCCAGTGCAATTTGGGCAGACTATAAATTCGATGACTCCTTTTATTTTGCTAAAAGACAGTTGCTGTTTGCCTGTGTAGGTGTCGTAGCCATGTTTTTTATCATGAATGTCGATTACTGGACATGGCGTACTTGGGCCAAATTGCTAATTATTATCTGCTTCATCTTACTGGTGGCCGTTTTGGTACCAGGTATCGGGATGGCAAGAAACGGGTCCCGGAGTTGGATTGGTGTGGGAGCTTTCTCCGTACAGCCGTCCGAATTCATGAAGTTAGCGATGATTGCTTTTTTAGCTAAGTTCTTATCGGAAAGACAAAAACTGATCACTTCCTTTAAAAAAGGGATGATGCCATCGTTGGGCATTGTATTTTTAGCATTTGGGCTTATCATGTTACAGCCTGATCTCGGTACAGGAACAGTGATGGTGGGAACATGTATCGTGATGATTTTTATTTCAGGTGCGAGAATCAGCCATTTTGTTGGCCTAGCCCTACTCGGAGTAGCTGGTTTTGTCGGCCTTATTTTATCGGCCCCATATAGGATAAAACGGATTACCTCCTTCCTCGATCCTTGGGAAGACCCGCTCGGAAGTGGATTTCAAATGATCCAGTCGTTTTATGCAATCGGCCCCGGTGGGTTGTTCGGCCTCGGATTAGGACAAAGTCGTCAAAAGTTTTTCTATTTACCAGAACCGCAAACCGACTTTATATTCGCGATACTATCTGAAGAATTAGGGTTCATTGGAGGTTCACTTGTGATTTTATTATTCGCTCTCATGCTATGGCGTGGGATACGAATCGCCCTTGGTGCGCCAGACTTATACGGTAGCCTGGTAGCGGTCGGGATCATTGCAATGGTAGCTATTCAAGTCATGATCAATATTGGCGTGGTCACTGGTTTAATGCCGGTTACCGGTATCACCTTGCCGCTATTAAGTTATGGTGGCTCCTCCCTGACACTCATGTTGATGGCCATTGGCGTACTGCTGAATATCAGTCGGTATTCAAGGTTTTAAAGCAAGATGATATACATTTCTTAAAGAGGAAGCCCGTCATAAAATCGGGCTTCTTTTTTGGTGGAATGGATGGATTGGAATGGTTGCCGGTGATTTGCCCGGCCCCGTATGAGAAGATTTTGAAAAAAATGAAATGGTGCTTAAATATTACCAAAGAGGAATGTGGGGATATCTACAATAAATATTGGCAATACGGCCTTGTTTAGACTATAGTATAAGAGGGTTCGACCGAAGAGGCGCTTACTCTTGCTCATTTTCAAGTTAAACAAAATAGTGTTTTTGATATTGCATAATTAGAGGCCTCATTACGGTGGGGAAATGAAACTTATAATGTTAAAATCTAGGTGCACAAGGAGGTTAATCATGGATAAAGCGATACAACAATTAACCGACATGCAAATCGGCAAGATACTGGAACATGAGCCACTTGCTAATCATACGACAATGAAAATTGGTGGACCCGCGGATCTATTCATCGAGCCATCCTCCATTGAAAATATTGAAAAAGCGATGAAGGTCATCAAAGATAATAATTTGCCATGGAGAGCAATAGGAAGAGGTTCAAACCTCCTTGTCAGCGATGATGGAATCGAAGGTGTGGTACTGAAGTTAGGTAAAGGTCTGGATCATCTTGAAATCAATGGGACGGAAGTGAAGGCTGGAGCTGGTGTTTCCCTTGTAAGTTTATCAGTGAAGATTAGTAAAAAGGGATATGCCGGGCTGGAGTTTGCCAGTGGAATTCCAGGTTCCGTTGGTGGTGCTGTGTATATGAATGCAGGTGCACACGATTCGGATATGAGTGCCATCCTTAAGCAAGTGCATGTCCTATTTGAAGATGGAACCTTGGCTTGGCTTTCTAAGGAGGAAATGGAGTTTTCGTATCGAACATCTCTCCTTCAAAAGAAAAAACCTGGTATCGTGCTGGAGGCCATCTTCCAATTAGAAGAGGGTAACCGAAGTGAAATCGTCGAGAGAATGCAGAATAACAAAAACTATCGTAAAGATACCCAACCATATAACTTGCCATGTGCTGGAAGCATTTTCAGGAATCCACTGCCAAGACATGCAGGAAGGTTAGTGGAGGATGCTGGCCTTAAGGGTCATTCGATAGGCGGGGCCCAAATTTCCCCTATGCATGGAAACTTCATCGTCAACACTGGTAATGGAAGTGCGGCAGACGTGGAAGCTCTGATTCAACACGCGAAGGATACGGTATATAGCAAGTATGAAATTGAATTGGAAACAGAAGTAGAAATCATCGGGAGAAAACAATAGGATATTCATTCTTTATATCCAAATATTGTGGTATAATGTGTTACTTGAAAAATTCTATTTCTTATTTTTTGGTGAGTGTCACCAATCATCCATTTTAGGAAGAGGTGAAATAGGTGGAAAAGGGGAAAATCGTTTCCATTGAGGACCGCATTCCTAAGCTAAAGCAAATTAGAAAGAGCAAAGCAAATAGACGACTTGTTCTTTTGCTTTCCCTTTTCTTCATTTTGGTTGCTTGTGTATTATATTTTTTATCCCCGCTAAGCTATGTGAAGTCCATAAAGGTAGAGGGAAACCAGTATATTACTTCTAAGCAAATTGTTAAATTAAGTAACATCAAGAAAGACCGAAGCATCTGGAAAGTTGACACGGGAGAGACTGCCGCCAACATAAAAAAAAATCCGGATATAAAAAGTGCCAGTGTTGTACCTGTTTTTCCTAATTCCGTTAAAATAACGGTTTCTGAGCATACTAGAATTGCCTATTTATCCATGAATGGTAAATTTGCTCCGATATTGGAAAACGGTGACATCCTAAAAGAGTTAGAGAGTGGTGAAAATCCAGTATTTGCCCCTGTTTTAATTGGTTTCAAAGAGGGTAAAGCATTAAAGTTACTTTTGGAGGAACTGGACAAGCTTCCTGTGGCCATACAAAATGCTATTTCCGAAATTCACCATGACCCGACTAAAACGGATAAATACCATATTGTTATGTACATGAATGATGGATTTGAAGTTAGTGCGACAAGTCGTACTCTATCTGAGAAAATGATACACTATCCATCCATTATCAGCCAATTGGATCCCGAGGTAAAGGGAGTCATCGATCTAGAGGTCGGTTCCTACTTTAAAGCCTTTGATGAGTCTGAACAAAAGGAAGACGAGTCGGAGTGAATCCGTTGCTTTAACGACAATGATTGAACTAAAGTTAGCGTACATTTTCGGAAAAGAATAAGTGTTTGACCAACATAGAAAAGGCAAGTACAGGATGACCGAATGTAATCCGTTTTTAGCTAAAAATGGAAGTGGATAATGTGGGTCTGCACTGATTTTGCTGATAATGCCAGTAAAAATGAGACTCCAAGAACTATACATATATGGGTCCTTCTCCGCCTTTAATGGGATAGGGGACCATGCCCCAACTGGTTGATTCTCTTGAGTGCTAAAATCCATGGATTTTAGTTGGACCTTATATTCATTTTGTAGTCTTTGTTGCATGCGGAATTTTTAATGTGGGGAGTTGCGGGGTCGTATCAAACTTCCCATGAAGATGTGGTATTGGCCGTTGTATTCTTATTTAATAATAGTTTTATCTGCAAGTTTGACTTTTCTAGGTGTACATCTTGGTGTAGACTTGTATTTAGCTGGAATCTTTGTATTTACGTGTGAAACTTTCAAAATACGGGTGAAATTCAAAGGGCACAGTTGGATAAGAGATTTTTTTCTGAAAAAAATGGAAAAAATCTATATTATTAGAGGGAATTGCGGTATAAATGCCGAATAGATTAAGTCAGTATTAAGTTTAGGTAAGACATTTAGATACCAAGAGACGAACGATAACTATTATAAAGATTGTAAACCTACGAGTTTTCTCTTAATAATACGAGATGACATTTATTATAATATTAGCGAGTTGTAATTAGGTCTGTTATTCTAAAATGAATAGGTCTTTTGATAGGATAATGCTATTCTACTAATATATGTATAAACTGAAGGAGGTGCCATGGAATGAACAGCAACGAAATCTACGTAAGTCTTGACATCGGTACATCCAGTGTAAAAGTAATCATTGGGGAAATGGTCAATGACACATTAAATATCATAGGCGTAGGAAATGTAAAATCAGAAGGGCTAAAGAAAGGCTCCATCGTCGATATAGATGAAACAGTCCAATCCATTCAAAAGGCCGTAGAGCAAGCTGAACGAATGATAGGAATGGAAATCAAAAAAGTGATCGTCGGTATCAGCGGGAACCACGTAACGCTTCAGCCTTGCCATGGGGTAGTAGCCGTATCTAGTGAAAATAAAGAGATTAATGAACACGATGTATTCCGTGTTAGAGAAGCCGCTGAGTTAATTACCATACCATCGGACCGGGAAATTATCGATGTGGTGCCGATTCATTATAAAGTTGATGAGTTGGATGAAATTAGCGATCCAAGGGGCATGATTGGCGTCCGTCTGGAAATGAGAGGCATATTAATAACAGGTCTGCGGACAATTTTACATAATTCCTTGCGGTGTGTGGAACGAGCAGGGTTAGAAATAACGGATATTGCCCTTCAGCCATTGGCAGCAGGTGGGCTGGTTTTATCGAAGGATGAAAAGGAACTTGGAGTAGCGCTTGTCGATATTGGGGGAGGTTCTACCACTCTAGCGATTTTCGAGCAAGGCTATCTACAATATACTTCCGTGATTCCTATAGGCGGTGAGACGCTTACAAAGGATCTCTCCATTGTACTAAGGACTACCATGGAGGAAGCTGAAAAAATTAAAATTAAGCATGGCCATGCCTTTTATGATGATGCGTCAGAAGACGAAGTATTCCAGATACCAATCATCGGCAGCGACCAGCAACAACCATGTAACCAGCTGATGCTCTCAGATATAATTGAGGCGAGGTTGACCGAAATTTTCGAGTTAATACAAGATGATTTGAGAAGACTTGGTTTTCAGGAAGTACCGGGAGGGTTCGTATTGACCGGTGGGGCCGTTAAGATGCCAGGAGTACTGGAACTTGCTCAGTATGTATTCCAAAATCGTGTCAGGACAGCCGAACCAAATTATATTGGTGTCAGAGAACCGCAATATACGACAGCTGTCGGTCTAATTAAACATGCGTGCAAGAAAGAGAGAATGCAAAAGAACACCACAAATAAAACTCCTGTACCAGCTGGTCAGGCACAAGAGAATAATGACCAGCGGAGCCAGAAGTCCTCTCAGAAACATAAAGAGAACACGGCTAAAAAACAAGGTGAAAAAGGTGAATCGAAATTCAAAAAAATCTTGGGTTACTTTTTTGAATAAAAACAAAAAATCGGGAATTTCGTCAAAATAGGAGGATTGTCATGTTGGAGTTTGATTCTAATTTAGAACAATTAGCAACGATAAAGGTTATAGGTGTTGGCGGCGGCGGTAACAATGCGGTAAACAGAATGATCGAACATGGTGTACAAGGTGTCGAATTTATTTCTGTCAATACTGATGCGCAGGCACTTAATTTATCAAAAGCAGAAGTTAAAATGCAAATCGGCGGTAAGCTTACTAGAGGATTGGGTGCTGGTGCGAATCCTGAGGTAGGTAAAAAAGCGGCAGAAGAAAGTAAAGAACAAATCGAAGAAGCGCTAAAAGGCGCTGATATGGTTTTCGTAACGGCTGGAATGGGCGGCGGAACTGGTACGGGTGCTGCCCCAGTTATCGCGGGTATCGCTAAAGATCTTGGTGCACTGACAGTTGGTGTCGTTACACGTCCTTTCACGTTTGAAGGACGCAAACGTGCAACCCAGGCGCAAGGTGGCATTGCCTCTATGAAAGAATCGGTCGATACGCTTATCGTCATTCCGAATGACCGACTTCTTGAAATTGTTGATAAAAGCACACCTATGCTTGAAGCATTCCGTGAAGCGGATAATGTCCTTCGTCAAGGGGTACAGGGGATTTCAGATTTGATCGCTGTTCCTGGTCTTATTAATTTGGATTTTGCCGATGTTAAGACCATCATGTCAAATCGTGGATCGGCCCTGATGGGTATCGGGATCTCCTCTGGAGAAAACCGCGCCGCTGAAGCAGCTAAAAAAGCGATCTCCAGTCCGTTGCTTGAAACGTCCATCGATGGGGCTCAAGGGGTTCTATTGAATATTACTGGTGGAACGAACCTAAGTTTATTCGAGGTCCAAGAGGCAGCCGATATTGTGGCCACCGCTTCTGATCAAGAGGTAAATATGATTTTCGGTTCTGTCATCAATGAAAACTTAAAGGACGAAATTGTTGTTACAGTTATTGCGACGGGCTTTACCGAAGCTGAAACGTCCATGCGAGCTCCGGGTCGTTCTACACTTGGACAGCAACAACAGCAAACGAGACCTCAAACACAAGCGCCTACACCTAGTGTAAATCGTGAAGTGAAGAGAGAAGAAGTGAACGAACAGCCTACAAGGAATAATAATCAAGGACAAGGTGAGGAAGCTTTGGATATTCCAACCTTCCTACGCAATCGTAATAGAAGGCGTTAATCTGAAAGAGAAAAGGTCGTTCCCTATGGGAGCGGCCCTTTTTTTGCTTTTTTCGGAAAGATGTTTCGATTGATTATTACTGGTTAATCGCCATATGGACTTTTAAGGCCCTAAGAGCTGCTCTCCACCTGTTTGAACCGTTGGGCTATGCCCTGATCCATAAAATTCATGAAAGGACGTAAAGGCGGCTGGAATGGATAATGGATTTCCAACTTGAATTTGGAGATGGTCCTTTATAACAATGGAACTCTGAGAAGAGAAGCTGAAAGAAATTCTATCTTCTACAACCCATAAATCGACAGCTTTAAATGAGGGAGCGTAACTGGTATGAAGCAGTCTTGAAAAAATCAATAGCTGTTTTTCTACAAAAAGGCTAAAAAAGACTGAAAAACTCTTAAGTTTCCTGTACAAAAAGTGACACACTTTCTATTATCAGGTGCGTTATACTTTTTGCTAGTGGAAGGTTAGATTCTAAAAGGAGGGGTGAGTGTTTGACCTTATATTTAGATGTGATTTGGTTATTGAATTGGTTATTTGACTGCCTCCTCTTATATTGGACTGCAATCATTCTCAAACGGCGGGTCGCCCTTTGGCGGGTTTGTGCCGGCGGGCTGATAGGTTCTCTAATCATCGTATTGGCATTTACCCCTTTTTACGCAAGGGCTGACCAATTTTATATGAAAATCGCATTTTCTCTTTTTATGGTCCTGGCCACCTTTGGGTTCATCAGATTCAACCTTTTCCTGAAGTCATTAGCCACTTTATACTTTGTCACGTTTTTATCAGGTGGGATCCTCCTTGGCCTTCACTATCTATTCGAATATCAAATCGTTTCCAAAAACCCTGGTCAATATGCCGGAATCAATCGTTTTGGTGACCCCGTCAGCTGGATTTTTGTGATGGTGGGCTTCCCGCTTGCCTGGCAATTTTCCAAGCGTACTCTAGAAGGAATGGAGATGGCAAAACTAACGCATGAGCAACTGGTGTCAGTCACGGTGAAAGTATCAGAGTTTGAAGGGACTTTTCAGGGGCTTGTGGACAGTGGGAATCAATTATATGATCCAATAACCCGTTCGCCTGTTATGATCATTTCACTTTCTGGAGATGAAGCTGGAATTCCTTCGGATATGGTTGAATTGTTCAAGAATCCGGACATCCTGGTCCGACAGGAAGAACAGCCTGAATATACATGGACGGGCCGTATGCGCGTAATTCCATATAAAGTGGTGGGGCATGAACATCAATTGCTAACGGCCATCAAGCCGGACTTCATTAAAATATCCCAAGGGGAAAACGAGTATCAAGTCAAGCAGGGCCTTGTGTCGTTTACCTTTCAGCAACTTTCTGCGGACAATAGCTATCAATCTATCGTCCATCCAAAAATGTTAACCGGGATTCCGGTGAAAAATGCCTCATAACATTTTGCTCTTTCAATTTGGCTCCACAATTCGTCTATTTTAGAAGGGAGAATTATTTTGAAGAAATTTATTCTTCGGCTCACCTATTTTTGGTACAAACTCTTGTTCAAGCTCGGATTGAAGACGGACGAAATATTTTATATAGGAGGAAGTGAGGCGCTCCCGCCCCCACTTTCAAAAGAGGAAGAGGCAATATTGATCAATAAGTTACCAAAAGGCGATGAAGCTGCCCGCTCTATCTTAATCGAGAGGAATCTAAGGCTTGTCGTCTATATTGCAAGGAAATTTGAGAATACGGGAATCAATATCGAAGATTTAATTAGCATTGGGACCATTGGCTTGATTAAGGCAGTCAATACATTCAATCCCGAGAAAAAAATCAAACTTGCTACATATGCTTCGAGATGCATCGAGAATGAAATATTAATGTATTTAAGGAGAAATAATAAAATCCGTTCGGAAGTTTCTTTTGATGAGCCCTTGAATATCGATTGGGATGGAAATGAACTCCTGCTCTCAGATGTTCTGGGGACTGATGATGACATCATCACTAAGGATCTAGAGGCGAATGTGGATCGGAAGCTACTAACGAAAGCCCTGACGCAGCTCTCTGATCGGGAAAAACAAATAATGGAACTTCGATTTGGACTTGCTGGCGGAGAAGAAAAGACACAAAAGGATGTTGCGGATATGCTCGGGATTTCCCAATCCTATATTTCAAGGTTGGAGAAAAGAATTATTAAACGGCTAAGAAAAGAATTTAATAAAATGGTGTAAAAAAATATTTCGAGTATAAAGCTTTTGAGACCGTACTTTCTTGTGCTTGGATGAAGAGATGTTTTGATTTTTCAAAAATACCCTATGCATATTTTTCCCTCCCGCGGAAATACTGTTTTTTGTACAGCACTCCTGTGAGGAGGGAAGAATTTTGTCTCGTAACAAGGTTGAAATCTGCGGTGTGGATACATCGAAATTACCGGTTTTGAAAAATGATGAAATGAGAAAACTCTTTAAAGAATTGCAAGGTGGCGAGCTTTCAGCAAGAGAGAAACTGGTAAACGGGAATCTTCGACTCGTTTTGAGCGTCATTCAACGCTTTAACAATCGAGGAGAATATGTAGATGATCTATTTCAGGTAGGCTGTATAGGGTTGATGAAATCGATAGATAATTTTGACTTGGGTCAGAACGTAAAGTTTTCAACGTATGCTGTACCAATGATTATTGGAGAAATCAGAAGGTATCTTCGTGATAATAATCCAATACGTGTTTCCCGGTCTTTAAGGGACATTGCTTATAAAGCATTGCAGGTTAAGGAAAAACTTATCAGCCAGACTCTACGTGAGCCCACAGCTGAAGAAATCGCCAAAGTGTTAGGATTACCGCACGAAGAAATTGTTTTCGCGTTAGATGCAATCCAAGATCCAGTATCCCTTTTCGAACCGATTTATAATGATGGCGGGGATCCGATTTATGTACTCGACCAATTAAGTGATGAAAAAAATAAGGATAGTACCTGGATTGATGAGATAGCCATAAACGAAGGGATGAGACGGTTGAATGACCGTGAAAAAATGATCCTTCGTAAACGATTTTTCCAAGGGAAGACCCAAATGGAGGTAGCCGAGGAAATCGGCATTTCACAAGCGCAAGTCTCCCGCTTGGAAAAAGCGGCAATCAAGCAAATGAATAAAAACATTCAACAGTAAAAGCTGAGCACGAGTAACAGTTGACTGAAGCGGGTAAGGGGATGATTCTCTTGCCCGCCAATCAGCAACCTAGCCGTAGCGGCTTTTTTTTAGTTTGCTCAAGCCACTGCATAAAGACCTTTATTTCCCGATTCCTTCATTCTTGAACAAAACCAGTCATATACATAAAAAAAGGTTTTTTATCTGGGAAACACATTTCAGGAGGAGCTGAATGGCGTGACTAGAATTTCTGAATTCCAAATTAAGGATATCGTCAATATAGCGGATGGAAAGAAATTGGGGAATATGACAGACTTAGAAATCAATACGGGGACGGGGATGATTGAAGCAATCATCGTTTCGAATAGTACTAGGCTAATGGGCTTTTTTGGGAGGGAGCAAGATATCGTGATTCCTTGGCGAAAAATAAAAAAAATTGGGGCGGATGTCATCCTTGTCGAACATCAGACGATATTTCAAACAGAGCTGAAAGATGAACGGTTATAGGGGTACCTTTAGAGGGTATTGGAAGAATATTTATGATACACTAAACTAAAAATAAAGAGGAATGAAAGCATGAAAGAACCTTTTGTTTTAGTCGAAGATCAATATTTGCTTGTTGATAGCTGGAGACAACATAATCTCCAGCTTGTGGCGGGCTTTACAACGAAAAACGGAGGAGTCAGTTCTGGCTGCTTTACATCATTGAATACCGGCTTTCATGTTGGAGACAAAATAGGGGATGTACAGGCAAACCGCCGGATTCTTGCTGAAAAACTATCTTTTCCGCTTAATCATTGGGTAGGGGCCGAGCAGACTCATGAAACTCATATCCAGCAAGTAACGACTCGGGATTGTGGGAAAGGCGCCACTGACTATCCTTCTGGTTTTAGGGCGACAGACGGTTTTTATACGAGAGATAAAAATGTCCTACTGACCCTTTGTTATGCGGATTGTGTGCCTTTATATTTTTATGCTCCTACACATGGAATGGTTGGGGTGGCACATGCCGGCTGGAAGGGAACCGTTAATGCCATTGCGCACAATATGGTAGAGGCGTGGATACATGAAGGTATAAAACCATCAGACATATTTGCCGTAGTTGGGCCCTCTATTTGTTCGAAATGTTATGTTGTAGATGATAAAGTCATAGATTTAGTGCGGAATTTGCTGGAAGAAAATGACGAGAAGCCCTATAATTTAATTAGTGAAGGACAATATCAACTAAATCTTAAAGAACTGAACGCCATGATCATGGAGAAATCTGGAATCCCGAGGGAGCAGATTGCTGTGACTTCATATTGTACAAGCTGTGATGAGGATTTATTTTTTTCCCATCGCCGGGATAATGGGAAAAGTGGTAGGTTGATGAGCTTTATTGGTTGGAAGGAGGATCTTGAAAAGCGATGAAAGTTGCAGAAAATCTAAAAAACATCGAAGAAAAAATAAATGAAGCGTGTAAAAATAGTGGTAGGCATCGGGAAGATGTCAAATTAATCGGGGTTACAAAATATGTTTCCATCGAGAGGGCAAAAGAGGCATTGGAAGCCGGTGTCACTGATTTAGGTGAAAATCGCGATCAAGGTTTATTGAATAAATATGAAGTGTTGAAGGATATACCGAACTGGCATTATATCGGTTCCATGCAGACACGTAAGGTTAAGAATGTCATTGATAAAGTTGCTTATATTCATTCTTTGGATCGTATATCGTTGGCAGAAGAAATACAAAAACGTTCAAAAGAGCCGATAAACTGTTTAGTGCAGGTCAATGTTTCTGGTGAAGAGTCTAAACATGGTCTGAATCCAGAGTCGACGCTTGAATTTATTAAAGAACTAGGGGCTTTTGACAAGGTGAAGGTCGTTGGGTTGATGACAATGGCACCTTTTACAGAGGACGAACAGGTACTCCGAGGTTGCTTCCGTACATTAAAAAACCTCCAACTGGAAATTCAAAAAGCGGAATTGACTCATGCTCCATGCTCGGAATTATCCATGGGGATGTCCAATGATTTTATGATTGCCATCGAGGAAGGTTCTACCATGATTCGGATTGGTACTGCACTGGTAGGCGAAGAATTATAAGGAGGTACGTAAAAGATGTCATTCGTATCAAAGTTTAAATCCTATTTCGCGCTGGATGATGAGTATGAATATAAGGACGAAGTGGTGGAGGAAGAGGAGATGGAGCGTAAAGCGGTAAAGCCTGCAAAACAGCAGACCCCACCTGCTTCTACAGGAAATAATCCAAATCAAAATATAGTAAGTTTGCAAAGCGTGCAAAAATCTTCTAAAGTAGTATTATTGGAGCCTCGTGCTTATGCAGAAGCTCAGGATGTCGCTGACCATTTGAAAAACCGTCGTGCAGTCGTTGTAAATCTTCAGCGAATCCCGCATGACCAAGGAAAGCGGATTATCGACTTTTTAAGCGGCACTGTATATGCAATCAGTGGGGATATCCAAAAAATCGGTACAGACATATTCTTGTGTACTCCGGATAACGTTGATGTTTCCGGTAATATTACCGGTTTTGAAGTGGATAAGGAGTACGAAGAAGCGAGGTGGTAATGGTTAATGGCTCTAGTGCTTCAAGGTTTATATTATTTAGTTGAAATTTATTCAATGGCATTAATTGTTTACATATTAATGTCTTGGTTCCCTAATGCCCGGGAAACATCGATTGGCCAATTCCTGGTAAAGATTTGCGAACCATATTTAGAACCGTTCAGAAAATTCATCCCACCACTCGGCATGATCGACATATCACCACTTGTAGCCTTGTTGGTTTTAAATTTTGCGAAGAATTATGGGATTTTTTATCTACAAAGCTTATTCGGATGATTTGTAGTTCATACTAAAGACGTGAAATAATAGAATGGCCAGTAACTACACAGCTAGGTGAATTCTTGGCTGTGTAGTAGTAACGAAGGTGTATGTTACGATTCATTCTTGTGTACAACCATTTATCCATATGTAAGGAGCATGCATTCTACATGAGTATATATCAACATTTCAGGCCGGAGGAAAAGGAATTTATCGACCAGGCAATGAATTGGATTGACCAGGTTAGAGATTCTTATGCTCCTAAACTTTCTGACTTTCTGGATCCGCGTCAGCAGGAAATCCTCACATCCCTATTAGGAAACAAACAGGATGTGCTACTGCAATTTCACGGCGGGAGTGATTTCGTTGAACGGAAACGTGCCCTCATTTATCCTGATTACTACTCTCCTGAATCATCTGATTTCAATATCTCCTTATATGATATCTCCTATCCAAAAAAATTTGTTACACTTGAACACAGGCAAATACTTGGAACCTTGATGTCACTGGGGGTAAAACGTGAAAAATTCGGTGATATTATAGTGACAGAGGAGCAAGTCCAATTTATTGCAACAGGGGAAATGGATTCATACCTTACGGGAAACCTGGATAAGATAGGCAATGCTTCCGTAACCATTAAAAGGATTCCGATTGAGGATATCCTTGTGGTGAAGGACAACTGGGAAGAGCAGGTCAGTACCGTTAGCTCATTAAGGCTTGATAGCGTACTTTCTGCTGTTTTGAATATTTCCCGGCAAAAAGCCCAGACGTTGATATCGTCGGGGAAAACCAAGGTTAATTTCAAGCAAACGGAGAGCGTTTCTGAAGAATGCCGTGAGGGGGATACTCTATCCATCAGGGGTTTCGGTCGATGTAAAATCACTTCAATCGATGGGAAAACGAAAAAGGATAAGTGGAGAATCTCATTAGGTAGGAAAAAATAATTTAGTTGTTAGCAGGATTCACATATTTTTTGTCGAATATAGAGTTTTAATGTAATAGAGTAGAAATTGTTCTGGAGGTGCAACAATGCCCTTAACCCCGATAGATATACATAACAAGGAATTTAGTAAAGTATTTCGAGGGTATGATGAAGATGAGGTTAACGAATTTCTAGACCAAGTCATTAAAGATTATGAATTGATTCTAAGAGAAAAGAAAGAAATGGAAGAAAAATTGAACGAGACGTTCGATCGTTTAGGTCATTTCACGACTATCGAGGGCACGCTTAATAAGTCTATCATTGTCGCGCAGGAAGCTGCAGAAGAATTAAAGCGCAATGCCCAAAAAGAAGCCAAACTGATCATCAAGGAAGCAGAAAAGAATGCTGATCGGATTGTCAATGAGTCGCTTGTGAAAGCAAGAAAAATAGCGATGGATATAGAAGACTTGAAAAAACAATCGAAGGTTTTCCGTACTCGCTTTAAAATGCTTGTCGGAGCACAGCTCGATTTGTTGGATAATGACGACTGGGATCATCTGCTTGAATACGAAGTGGATGCATCTGAAATAGAATTAAATGATGGAGTAGATGAGGAAAATTAAACGTTTCCTTGACTTCAAGCACTTTTTTCGCATATAATTTTTTAACAATACTATTCATGATGACATTAGACGATGACAGGGACAGTAAATTCCTCATATCCTTATATGTAGCGACCCGGGGACGGTGTAAGCCCGGGATAAGAGAAGGAATTGAACATCACCCTTGAGTTCTGAATTGAACCTGCTTATGCAGCAAGTAAACGATGCGTATCATTCACGTTACGAATGCTCGAGAGGAAAGGATTCAGCCGTTTTGTGAATCTTTCTAACCAGGGTGGTACCGCGGGAAGCAAAGCTTTCTCGTCCCTTTTTCAGGGATGAGAAGGCTTTTTATTTTGTCTGCGAATTGGGTCAATCAACTCAAATGAAGTTATGGATAGATGGATGGAGGAATTTTATAATGGAATATAAAGATACTTTATTAATGCCTAAAACTGAATTTCCAATGAGGGGCAACCTTCCGAAGCGCGAGCCTGAAATTCAGGAAAAGTGGAAAGAGATGGACATCTATAAAAAAGTGCAAGAGCACACTGAAGGGCGACCGTTATTCATTTTACATGATGGACCTCCATATGCAAACGGTGATATCCATATGGGTCATGCCTTGAATAAAGTTTTAAAAGATTTCATCGTCCGTTTTAAGTCCATGAGTGGTTACCATGCACCGTATGTTCCAGGCTGGGATACGCACGGTCTCCCAATTGAAACGGCTTTGACTAAAAAAGGCGTGAACCGTAAAGAAATGAGCGTCGCTGAATTCAGAAAGCTATGTGAAGAATATGCATACGTACAGATTAACAATCAACGTGAGCAATTCAAGCGGATTGGTGTTCGCGGGGATTGGGATAATCCTTATATTACGTTAAAGCCTGAATATGAAGCACAACAGATCAAGGTTTTTGGTGAAATGGCGAAAAAAGGCTATATCTATAAAGGGAAGAAACCTGTTTACTGGTCCCCTTCGAGTGAATCGGCTCTTGCTGAAGCGGAGATTGAATACCAAGATAAACGTTCGGCTTCAATCTATGTAGCATTTGAAGTGACTGATGGTAAAGGTGTCATTGATGAAGGTGTAAAAATCATCATTTGGACGACAACACCATGGACGATTCCGGCCAACCTTGGAATTTCCCTACATCCACAATTGAATTATGTGGTCGTTGCAGTGGAAAATGAAAAATACTTAGTGGCAGAAGCCTTATTGGAATCTGTTAAAGAAACGCTTGGATGGGAAAACCCAACTATCGAGAAAACGGTAAAAGGCAGTGAGTTGGATCGTGCTGTAGCGAAACATCCTCTATATGATCGTGAATCACTAGTGATGTTAGGTGAGCATGTAACGACTGAAGCTGGAACAGGTTGTGTTCATACAGCTCCAGGACACGGGGAAGATGACTTTATCATCGGTCAGAAATATGGCTTGGATGTTCTTTGCCCAGTCGATGAAAAAGGTGTCATGACTGAAGAAGCAGGGGAGTTTGCTGGATTATTCTATGATAAAGCAAATAAAGCGATTTCCGAAAAATTAACTGAAGTGGGAGCCCTGTTGAATCTTACATTCATCACACATTCGTTCCCACATGACTGGCGGACGAAGAAGCCGACGATCTTCCGTGCAACTGCACAGTGGTTCGCTTCAATCAAGGACTTCCGTGATGATTTGCTGAAGGCAGTCGAAGAAACGAAATGGGTACCGGCATGGGGTGAAACACGCCTATTCAATATGGTCCGTGACCGAGGAGATTGGTGTATCTCCCGACAACGTGCATGGGGTGTGCCAATTCCAGTATTTTACGCAGAAAATGGCGAACCAATCATCACGGACGAAACCATCAATCATATTTCAGAATTATTCCGTGAGCACGGTTCAAATATCTGGTTTGAAAAAGAAGCAAAAGATCTTCTACCACAAGGCTTTACACATGAAGGAAGTCCAAACGGTATCTTCACTAAAGAAACGGATATCATGGATGTATGGTTCGACTCCGGTTCTTCCCATCAAGCGGTTCTTGAAGAAAGAGAAGAACTTCAACGTCCGGCTGACCTTTATCTTGAAGGGTCCGATCAATATCGCGGTTGGTTCAACTCATCACTTTCAACAGGTGTTGCCGTGACAGGAAAAGCACCATATAAAGGTGTACTTAGCCATGGGTTCGCATTAGACGGCGAAGGACGTAAAATGAGTAAATCTATTGGTAACGTGGTCCTTCCATCTAAAGTTATGAACCAGCTTGGTGCTGATATTTTACGTCTTTGGGTTGCTTCTGTTGATTATCAATCTGACGTTCGGGTGTCAGATCCTATCTTAAAACAAGTTTCCGAAGTGTATCGTAAAATCCGTAATACATTCCGCTTCCTACTAGGAAATCTGGATGGCTTTAATCCGGAAACGGATAAAGTGGCGGTAGAAGATTTGCGTGAAGTGGATCAATATATGCTGGTAAGATTGAATAAGCTGATCACTCAATCAAAACAAGGCTATGAAAATTATGAATTTGCTACCATTTATAATATGGTCAACAATTTCTGTACGCAGGATTTAAGTTCGTTCTATCTTGATTATGCTAAAGACATTCTGTATTGTGAAGCGCCAAACGGGAAAGACCGTTTAGCAATTCAAACTGTCCTTTATGAGTCCTTAATCAGCTTAACGAAATTAGTGTCTCCAATCCTGTCTCATACTGCGGATGAAGTATGGACGTTCATTCCGGGTGTAACGGAAGAAAGTGTACAGTTGACATTGATGCCTGAGGAAATCTCTGTGGATAATGCCGAAGCGATTGAGGAAAAATGGACGGCATTCATGCATGTTCGTGATAATGTCCTGAAAGCATTGGAAGAAGCACGTAACCAAAAAGTAATCGGGAAATCACTGAACGCAAAAGTGACCGTTTATGTAAACGAAGAGACAAGGAATCTTCTTGATAGTATCGAGGAGAGCTTTGAACAGTTATTCATCGTATCCGAATTTGATATCGCGGACGATGTGGCCAGTGCCCCATCCGAAGCTGTCAAACTTGAGGATATGGCCATCCTGGTAACTAAAGCAGAAGGAGAAACTTGTGAACGTTGCTGGAATGTTTCTCAAGATGTAGGTCAAGTGGAAGAACATCCAACACTTTGCCCACGCTGTGCAACAGTCGTGAAAGAGCATTATACGAATTAATCATTAGAACGACCGGTTCCCAGTTAATATGGGAGCCGGTTTTTTATTTGAAATGAGAGCGTATTTGAATAAAGACCGGAATAAAGTTCCTTTCTATTCTAATATTCTTGACCAACTGCCAGATGTAATGCTTTTGGTATTAGTCATTATTTCTAGTTTATGCTACAATTCAAAAGTGAAGATTTGATTAGTTTGGGGGAAGAAATGTGTTTTATTACTTAATTGCCCTTTTGGTCATAGCTTTCGATCAGCTGACAAAATGGATGATTGTGAAAAAAATGGAGTACGGAGAAAGCATTGAAATTATTGAAAACCTTCTATATATTACCTCGCATCGTAACCGTGGGGCAGCATGGGGAATTCTACAAGGTCAAATGTGGTTTTTCTACATCATCACCATCGCTGTCATTATTGGAGTCGTCTATTATATTCAGAAAATGGCGAAGAACAGCCGTCTGCTTGGAGTTTCCCTAGGTCTTATGCTAGGTGGGGCAATAGGAAACTTCATTGACCGTGTTGCTCGCCAGGAAGTAGTCGACTTTGTCCATACTTATATTTTCAGCTATAGTTTCCCGGTATTTAATATTGCCGATGCCGCCCTTTCGATTGGTGTCGTGCTGCTCGTGATTCACATGTTCTTGGAAGAAAAAAACGCTAAGGAGAAAGATAATGGATAAAAAGCTATACAGCATCGACGAAACACTAAAAGGTACAAGGATTGACAAGGCTCTATCTACTTTAAATGAGGAATGGTCACGCACTCAAGTTGCACAATGGATCAAAGATGATCATGTGTTAGTGAACGGGGCTGCCATTAAGTCCAATTATAAATGTAGCATAGGTGACGAAATTGAAGTGCTGATTCCGGAACTTGTGGAATTGGATGCAGTCGCAGAAGAAATGGATTTGGATATCTATTACGAAGATGAAGACGTACTGGTTGTCAATAAACCGAGTGGAATGGTTGTCCACCCTGCACCGGGGCATGTAACAGGTACTCTTGTTAATGGGTTGATGGCCCATTGTAAGGATCTTTCTGGAATCAATGGCGTTATGCGTCCAGGTATTGTCCACCGTATTGATAAGGATACATCAGGTTTATTGATGGTTGCGAAAAATGACATGGCACACGAGAAACTTGTTCAGCAACTTGTTGATAAAACAGTAACCCGTAAGTATCAAGCTGTGGTCCATGGAGTGATTCCCCATGATTTCGGAACGGTTGATGCCCCGATAGGCCGGGATAAAAAAGACCGTCAGAGCATGACGGTTACGGATTCAAACTCTAAAAATGCGGTAACTCATTTCCGTGTGGTTGAACGTTTCACCGCGTTTACATTAGTAGAGTGTCAGCTTGAAACAGGACGGACCCATCAAATCCGTGTTCATATGAAATATATCGGATTCCCTCTTGCGGGAGATCCTAAATATGGTCCTAAAAAGACGTTGAAATTGGACGGACAAGCGTTACACGCAGGTCTTCTTGGTTTTGTTCATCCACGGACGAATGAATATATGGAGTTTGAAGCGCCAGCTCCTAAAGAATTTACGGAGCTAATCGAACAACTTCGTAGAAGTAGTATTTGACAAGACCATTTTTATGAGATAGTATTATATTAACTTAATGAGAACCTTTAACACAGTCCAGAGAGACTGAGAAGGAAACGGATAGCAAAAGGGGAACATATACCCTTTTGTAGGAAAATCCTCACACCTTCTTGGTGTGAGGATTTTTTGTTGAAGGAGAGCTCTCACAGTTCAAAAGAAATTGAGGTGGTCCATTTGAATGAGAAAGCAATCGTGCTCGATGAAAAGGCCATCAGCAGAGCCTTGACGAGAATTGCACATGAGATTATTGAAAAGAATAAAGGGATTGAGGATTGTGTCTTAATCGGGATTAGGACCCGGGGGATCTTCCTTGCTGATCGACTTGCCAAGCGCATCGGTGAAATAGAAAATAAAGTAATTCAATTAGGTGAATTAGACATAACGCTTTATCGTGATGATTTATCGAAAAAGACGAACGATGGTGAACCGGTTGTAAAAGGCTCGGACATTCCGGTCCCAATAACTGATAAGAAAATCATCTTAGTGGACGATGTACTATTTACGGGAAGAACGGTAAGAGCTGCTATGGATGCTTTGGTGGATATGGGAAGACCTTCGCAAATTCAACTTGCTGTATTAGTTGATAGAGGCCATAGGGAACTTCCAATCCGTGCCGATTATGTCGGTAAAAATATTCCAACTTCACAATCCGAGAAGATTACGGTCACTTTAACGGAAGTTGACGAGCTCGATCAAGTCACCATACTAGCGAAATGATAAATTAAATATTGCCCTTTTAAAAACGGTCCAGAGAGGCCGGCAAAGGGAGTGAAATGGAAAGGGACCTTAGCCTGACTGGTATAGGGCAGGCCCATCCGTGAAACCCTCTTTGTATATGCTGCAAAGAGGGTTTTTTTTGTGGCTTAGATGCAATGTTCATAGGGGGAAAAGAAATGGAAGACGAAAGAAAAGACATCATCCTCGACGTGGAAGACGTACCAAGGTTTGGTCAATGGGTGACATTAAGCATCCAGCACCTGTTTGCGATGTTTGGTTCAACGGTGCTAGTGCCATTCCTGGTCGGTCTGAGCCCTGCAGTAGCATTGGTTTCCAGTGGGGTAGGGACATTATCATACTTATTAATTACGAGAGGCCAAATCCCTGCTTATCTTGGTTCATCATTTGCTTTCATAGCACCCATAATCGCGGCCAAGTCACTTGGTGGACCGGAAGCGGCCATGATCGGCTGTTTTGTAGCAGGACTCATATATGGAATAGTGGCGTTGGTCATTCATAAAGTCGGTTTACGCTGGTTGATGGTTCTATTGCCACCGGTGGTCGTCGGTCCCGTCATCATAGTAATCGGGCTGAGCCTCGCTGGGACAGCAGTTGACATGGCCATGTATGATCCGCAAGACAAGTACAGCGTTACTTACATCATCATAGCACTCATCACCTTGGCAGCTACGATTATCTGTAACGTGTTTTTTAAAGGCTTCCTTAACCTGATTCCAATATTGATGGGGATCATAGTCGGATATGGCTGTTCGGCAATTGCAGGCATTATCGATTATGGACCGATTGAAACGGCAAAATGGTGGGAAATGCCGGAATTCATGATTCCTGGAATAACCTATACACCCACCTTTTCATGGGAAGTCATCGCCATCATGGTCCCGGTCGCCATCGTCACCTTATCTGAACATATCGGACACCAAATGGTATTAAGTAAAGTGGTAGGTAGAAACTTTTTGGAAAAGCCGGGTTTACATCGATCCATCCTTGGTGACGGCGCAGGCATCATGATCGGTTCCATTATCGGGGGACCGCCACTTACATCGTATGGAGAAAATATCGGGGTCCTGACGATGACAAAGGCATTTAGCGTCTACATCATCGGTGGTGCGGCTTTGACTGCTATGATCTTCGGTTTCAACGGGAAGATTTCAGCGGTGATCGGATCAATACCAACGGCCGTCATGGGGGGGATTTCCATTCTTCTCTTTGGTATCATCGCTTCAAGCGGTTTAAGGATGTTGATTGATAATAAAGTGGATTTTGATAAAAAACGTAATTTGATGATTGCTTCGGTCATCTTAGTAATTGGGATTGGTGGAGCATTCGTACAATTATCCGCAAATGTTTCTTTATCCGGAATGGCGCTATCAGCAATAGTGGGGATTGTACTTAACTTGGTATTGCCGGACAGAGAAAAAGTGACCGGAAACATCTTTGAAAAATAAACATTAAATAAATCACCTTTTAAAAGAAGTCCAGAGAGACTTAGAAGGGTGTTGCAGTAAAGACGGAAGAGGAAAGGAATGGGGAATTTCCCGATTACTCCAAGTCTTTATGACCTTCACCCTGTCCTTAAATGACGGGGCTTTTTTTATGCCCCGCATCACAAAAAAAGATTGTGAAAGGAGCAGGAATGATGAAAAAATTATTGACGATGAATGAGCTATCTTTAACTGAAATCGAAACGATCTTATACGAGGCAGAGGGGTTTGCCAATGGAACGAACTGGATGCCTATGCAGCAGACGATGGTCGCCAATCTGTTCTTTGAGCCAAGCACGCGAACCAAATCAAGTTTTGAAATGGCTGAAAGGAAATTAGGACTTGAGGTCATTCCTTTTGATGCGGGGACATCATCCGTGTTAAAAGGAGAAACCTTATACGACACAGCGAAAACATTTGAATCGATTGGAGTCAAAGCCCTCATCATCCGTCATGAGCAGGACAACTACTTTGATGAGTTGAGAGGCAAATTACATATCCCCATCATCAATGCGGGTGATGGTTGCGGAAATCATCCGACACAGTCTCTGCTCGATTTATTGACGATAAAGCAAGAGTTTACTAGTTTTAAAGGTCTGAAAATTTCGATTATTGGAGATGTGAGGCATAGCCGTGTGGCTAAATCCAATGCAGACGCACTCACCCGCCTAGGTGCAGAAGTTGTATTCTCAGGTCCTCCCGAATGGTTTGACGTAAACAATGGATTGGCGAAATACGAAGATATCGATCAAGCTGTAGCGACAGCGGATGTGGTCATGTTGCTCCGAATCCAACATGAAAGGCATAGTGATAAATATGACGTGGGAAATGGGGAGTATTTGAAAAGGTTTGGCTTGAATAAGATTCGTGAAAAAACGATGAAACCATGTGCCATCATCATGCATCCAGCCCCCATTAACCGCGGAGTTGAGATTGACAGTGATTTGGTCGAATGCAGCCGCTCAAGAATCTTCAAACAAATGCAAAATGGCGTTTTTATCAGAATGGCTGTGTTAAAAAATGTGCTTGAAAAAAATAAGGGAGGAAACACTCATGAAAACTGTCATCAAAAATGGAGTATTGCTAGATAATCAAAATCAATTCAAGAAAGCAGATATAGAAATAGAGGGAAGGTTCATCACGAAAATAGGGGAGAACCTGGCTACGGAAGATAGTAAAGTAGTAGATGCTGATGGGCTGCTTGTTACAGCAGGATTCATAGATCTTCATGTACATTTACGTGAGCCGGGGGGAGAACATAAAGAAACCATTGAAACGGGAACCTTGGCGGCGGCCAGAGGTGGCTTTACGACAGTAGCAGCCATGCCCAATACAAGACCTGTACCTGATACTGTGGAGCACCTTGGGGCGTTGAATAAAAAAATTGAAGAAACGGCACATGTTCGCGTGTTGCCCTATGCTTCGATCACGATTAGAGAAGCTGGCAAGGAGCTGACTGATTTTTCAGCACTGAAGAAGACAGGGGCATTCGCCTTTACGGATGATGGTGTTGGCATTCAAGAGGCAGGAATGATGCTTGAAGCGATGAAGCGGGCAGCTGCCATTGATATGGCTGTGGTCGCCCATTGTGAAGATAATAGCTTAATCAATAAAGGCTCCGTTCATGAGGGGAGATTCTCCAAAGAAAATGGAATCAATGGAATTCCTTCTGTATGCGAAGCTGTACATATTGCCCGTGACATATTGCTTGCGGAAGCGGCAGGCTGCCATTACCACGTCTGCCATATATCAACGAAAGAATCGGTAAGAACCGTAAGGGACGCTAAACGTGCCGGTATCAAAGTCACTGCGGAAGTGACCCCACATCATCTATTACTTTCAGAAGATGATATACCAGGGCTTGATACGAATTATAAAATGAACCCTCCTTTAAGGGGACGCGAAGATCGTGATGCTTTAATCGAAGGCTTGCTTGATGGAACCATCGATTTCATCGCAACAGACCATGCCCCTCATAGCGTTGAGGAAAAAGAGCAAAGCATGCAGCTTGCTCCATTCGGAATTGTAGGTCTAGAAACGGCCTTCCCGCTGCTTTATACGGAATTGGTCAAAAAAGAAATCATCACTCTGAAACAGTTGGTAGACTTCCTGACCATCAAACCAGCTGATTGCTTCTCGCTTCCATTCGGCCAGCTAAAAGAAGGAGCTGTGGCGGATATCACGTTAATCGATTTGAATGCAGAACAGGCGATCAATAAAGAAGAATTCGCTTCAAAGGGAAAAAATACACCTTTCCATGACAAGAAATGTCAGGGGTGGCCGGTCATGACGATTTCAGAAGGAAAGTTAGCTTGGGAAAAAGGACGTGTTCAGGGATGAAAAGACAGCTTATTTTAGAAGATGGTACGGTTTTCATTGGCGAAGCATTCGGTGGAGACGTGGAGAAAATCGGGGAAGTCGTATTTAACACAGGGATGACAGGCTATCAAGAAATTTTATCTGATCCATCTTATTGTGGTCAAATTGTTACTTTGACATATCCGCTAATTGGGAACTATGGAATCAACCGAGACGATTTTGAATCGATCAATCCAGCCATAGCGGGATTCGTCGTGAAGGAAACTGCAGAATTTCCTTCTAACTGGCGCAACCAATTATCACTTGATGACTATTTGAAAATGAAGAATATCCCTGGAATCTCCGGGATTGACACGAGAAAGCTGACAAGGATCATCAGAAAGACAGGTGCTCTTAAAGGGGCGCTCTGTAATATGAATAAGAAGGCCGATGAGGTTATTGCCCAGCTTAAAGCAACGGTACTCCCGACCACTCAAGTGAAACAGGTATCTACTAAAACGGCCTACTCAAGTCCAGGTAGGGGACCGCGAGTGGTTCTAGTCGACTACGGAATGAAGCATGGTATTTTACGAGAGTTGACGAAACGTGGGTGTGACGTCGTGGTCGTTCCTTATAACATCACGGCACAGGAGATCATGAACTATCATCCGGATGGAGTGATGCTGTCCAATGGACCTGGAGACCCAAAAAGCGTTCGGGAAACGTTAGAAATGATTCGGACAATCCAGAAAGAAGTCCCACTATTCGGAATTTGCCTGGGCCATCAGCTGTTCGCGCTTGCAAACGGGGCAGATACAGACAAACTAAAATTCGGTCATCGCGGATCCAACCATCCAGTAAAGGATCTTCGTACGGGAAAAGTGTCCATTACTTCGCAAAATCACGGTTACACAGTCGAAACGGATTCAATCGAACATACCGACCTTACCGTTACACATACTGCCTTGAATGATGATACCATCGAAGGTTTACGCCATAAACATTACCCGGCCTTTACGGTTCAGTACCATCCGGAGGCGTCACCAGGACCGGAAGACGCCAATTATCTTTTCGATGAATTTTTACGGAACATTGAAGTTGCCACTACAAAGGGGGAAGAAACATGCCAAAACGCACAGATATAAAAAGCATCTTAGTTATTGGTTCTGGTCCAATCGTAATCGGCCAGGCCGCTGAGTTCGATTATGCAGGAACTCAAGCATGCATCGCATTAAAAGAAGAGGGCTACCGGGTAATTCTGATCAACTCAAACCCCGCGACGATCATGACCGACAGTGAAATGGCTGATGCGGTTTATATCGAACCGATCACCCTGGAATTTGTTAGTAAAATCATCCGCAAAGAGCGTCCGGATGCCTTGCTTCCGACTTTGGGCGGACAGACGGGATTGAATATGGCCGTAGAATTGGCCAATGCAGGGATATTGGAAGAATGCAACGTCCAGATTCTGGGCACGAAACTTTCTGCCATCCAACAAGCGGAAGATAGGGATTTGTTCCGCACGTTAATGAATGAACTCGATGAGCCGGTTCCGGATAGCGACATTATACATAATTTAGATGAGGCCTATGCGTTCGTGGAACGAGTCGGCTATCCAGTCATCGTTCGCCCCGCGTTCACATTGGGGGGAACAGGAGGCGGGATCTGTGAAGACGAAGAGCAATTGATTGAGATTGTTGAAGGCGGCTTGAAAAGCAGCCCTGTCCATCAATGCCTTCTTGAGAAAAGCATTGCCGGCTTTAAAGAAGTGGAATATGAAGTGATGCGAGACTCCAATGATAATGCGATAGTCGTATGTAATATGGAGAACTTCGATCCAGTCGGTGTACATACAGGTGATTCGATTGTTGCGGCACCAAGTCAAACGCTAAGTGACCGAGAGTACCAAATGCTTAGGAACACTTCATTGAAAATCATTCGTGCCTTGAAAATCGAGGGTGGTTGTAATGTTCAGCTGGCCCTTGACCCAGATAGCTACCAATACTATGTGATTGAAGTCAATCCACGGGTAAGCCGTTCATCGGCACTCGCATCGAAAGCGACAGGATACCCGATAGCCAAACTTGCGGCTAAGATTGCAGTCGGTTTGACGCTAGATGAAATGATGAACCCGGTTACGGGCAAAACGTATGCCAGCTTCGAACCGGCGCTAGATTATGTCGTCACGAAAATCCCTCGGTGGCCGTTCGATAAATTTGAAAGTGCCAACCGTAGACTCGGCACGCAAATGAAGGCAACTGGAGAAGTCATGGCGATTGGCCGAACATTCGAGGAATCGATACTTAAAGCTGTTCGTTCCCTTGAAGCCGGGGTATATCACCTCGAGTTGAGTGAGAATTTCAATGATGAATTAATTGAAAAAAGAATCCGGAAAGCGGGAGATGAACGGTTATTCTATATCGGTGAGGCATTAAGAAGAGGAAAAACGATAGAAACCATTCACGAATGGAGTCAAATCGATTTATTCTTCCTTCATAAACTGAAGAAAATCATCGACTTTGAACAAGAGTTACGTACTCATATTTATGACACGGAAGTCCTGCAGAAGGCTAAAGAGCTTGGCTTTTCCGACAAAACCATTTCGGAAATCTGGGAAGTCGCTGAAATCAATGTATATGAATATCGAAAACAGCATGGAATCATACCAGTCTATAAAATGGTTGATACGTGTGCCGCAGAATTCGAATCAGAAACGCCGTATTTTTACGGAACGTATGAAGAGGAAAACGAATCGGTGGTAACGGATAAAAAAAGCGTCATCGTACTGGGGTCTGGTCCAATCCGAATTGGTCAAGGTGTTGAATTCGACTATGCGACCGTACATTCCGTGTGGGCCATTAAGGAAGCGGGCTATGAAGCAATCATCATCAATAATAATCCTGAAACGGTATCAACAGATTTCAGTATTTCCGATAAGCTTTACTTCGAGCCGTTGACACTTGAAGATGTGATGCATGTCATCGACTTGGAGAAACCAGAAGGGGTCATCGTTCAATTTGGCGGGCAGACCGCCATCAATCTTGCAGAGGGGTTAGTTCATCGGGGTGTAAAAATACTCGGTACCTCTTTAGAAGACCTGGACCGTGCGGAGAATCGAAACAAATTCGAAACCGCTCTCCAAGAAATGGGCATTCCACAGCCTAAAGGGAAAACGGCCACGTCCGTCGAAGAAGCGATCATCATTGCTGAAGATATCGGATACCCGGTTTTAGTAAGGCCTTCCTATGTACTCGGAGGAAGGGCGATGGAAATTGTCTACAAACAAGAAGAGTTGCTTCATTACATGAAAAATGCGGTGAAAATCAATCCGGAACACCCGGTACTGATCGATCGGTATCTAACGGGTAAAGAAGTGGAGGTCGACGGCATTTCGGATGGCAAGACCGTGGTCATTCCTGGAATCATGGAACACATCGAACGGGCAGGGGTTCACTCGGGCGATTCGATTGCCGTCTATCCGCCCCAAAGCCTGACGGATAAGCAAAAAGAAGTGATCATCGATTACACCACCAGATTGGCAAAAGGATTGAAAATCATTGGTTTGCTGAACATCCAATATGTCATCAGTAATGACGAAGTGTATGTCATAGAAGTGAATCCACGTTCAAGTCGTACGGTTCCATTCTTAAGTAAAATCACAAATGTACCCATGGCGAACCTCGCAACAAAGGTGATTCTGGGACAAAGCCTTGAAAGTCATGGGTATCAGTCAGGAATGGTTCCCGAACAAACCGGGGTCTATGTAAAAGTGCCTGTCTTCTCTTTTGCTAAATTGAGAGGAGTGGACATATCACTCGGGCCTGAAATGAAATCGACTGGGGAAGTCATGGGGAAAGATAGCACACTTGAAAAGGCCCTATACAAAGGACTTGTCGCTTCCGGCTTCACCATACAAAGCCATGGAACGGTCTTGTTAACCATATCGGATAAAGATAAGCAGGAAGCACTTCAATTAGCCAGACGCTTCCATAACATCGGCTTCAAGCTAATTGCCACAAGTGGAACGGCGAATATGCTGGAAGAGTCGGGCATCCCAACTGCTGTCGTAGGAAAAATCGGAGAAGAAGGCAGGAATCTGTTGGATGTCATCCGTCATGGCGAAGCCCAGTTCGTCATCAATACATTGACAAAAGGGAAGCAACCGGAGCGGGATGGGTTCAGGATTCGACGTGAATCGGTTGAAAATGGAGTTACCTGCTTGACATCATTGGATACAGCAGAAGCCATTTTAAGAGTGATCGAATCCATGACATTCTCGACGGAAGCCATGGGAAAGACGAAAAAAAGTCGTGAGGTGAGCTATACATGATCAAGAAGGAAACAATGAAGGTGTTGACACATAAAGAGCTGGCTCCATCTATCTTTGAGCTAACCCTACAAGGTGAGTTAGTTTCTGAAATGAAGCAGCCGGGGCAATTTGTCCAAATTAAACCGACGGAAGGTACCGAGCCGCTGCTAAGACGCCCGATTTCGATTTCTTCTTACAATAAAAGCAAAAAGGAATTCACGATGATTTACCGGGCTGAAGGGAAGGGAACAACATTATTGTCCCAGCGAAAGCAGATGGAAGGGGTAGATATTCTCGGCCCACTTGGCAACGGCTTTCCGGTTGATGAAGCGAAAGCTGGAGAGATTGCATTGTTGGTCGGTGGGGGGATAGGCGTCCCTCCCCTGTTCCAGCTCTCAAAAATGCTGGTTGCCAGAGGCGTTCGGGTTATTCATGTGCTTGGTTTCCAAACGATGGCCGCCGTTTTTTATGAAGAAGAGTTTAGTGAATTAGGAGATACATATATTGCAACGGTGGATGGATCATATGGGACAAAAGGATTCGTTACGACGGTAATCGAGAAGCTGGGTGTGGAATTTGAAACGGTCTTTTCCTGCGGGCCAACGCCGATGTTGAAGGCGTTGGAAGCGGGGTATAGCGACAAGAAGCTTTATCTATCGCTAGAGGAAAGGATGGGGTGTGGCATCGGTGCTTGTTTTGCCTGCGTATGTCACACTGCAGACGATCCGGAAGGCTTTAGTTATAAGAAGGTATGCAGTGACGGACCCGTATTTCGTTCAGGAGAGGTGGTACTATGAGCAGATTATCGGTAGAACTACCCGGTTTACACTTAAAAAATCCGGTCATGCCAGCTTCGGGCTGTTTTGGATTCGGGCGTGAATACAGCCAGTTCTTTGATTTGGATATATTGGGAGCCATCATGATTAAAGCGACCACACCAGAGCCTCGTTTTGGCAATCCGACACCGCGTGTCGCTGAAACCTCCTCAGGGATGCTGAATGCAATCGGATTGCAAAACCCGGGTCTGGATAAAGTCATCAATGAAGAATTGGCGTGGCTCGATAAATATGATGTGCCGATCATCGCAAACATTGCCGGATCCCATATAGCCGATTATGTGAAAGTTGCCCGGGACATAAGCAAGGCAGAGAATGTCGTGGCACTTGAATTGAATATCTCCTGCCCGAATGTGAAAGAAGGCGGCATCACTTTTGGGACGATTCCCGAAGTTGCAAAGGAAGTAACTAAGGCAGTAAAGGAAGTTTCCTCGGTCCCTGTTTATGTGAAGCTTTCTCCCAATGTCAGCGATATTGTAGCCATGGCCAAAGCGGTTGAAGAGGGAGGGGCCGACGGTCTGACAATGATCAATACGCTAGTCGGCATGCGGTTGGATTTAAAAACGGGTCAGCCGATCCTTTCAAACAAGACTGGTGGATTGTCTGGTCCTGCCATTAAACCAGTCGCACTTAGGATGATTTATGAAGTGAGTCAGCAAGTTTCGATTCCAATCATTGGTATGGGCGGCATCTCTTCTGCGGAGGATGTCATTGAATTTTTCTATGCAGGTGCAAGCGCAGTTGCGGTGGGAACAGCAAACTTTGTGGATCCCTTTGTGTGCCCGACGATTATTGAAGAATTGCCCAAATTGTTGGATGAGTTAGGATTTGAGCATATTTCGCAATGTACCGGAAGGAGTTGGAAGCAGAATGAAGCAATCGTTAATAATCGCGCTTGATTTTCCTAGCCTGATTCAAACGAAGCAATTTTTACAACATTTTCATTCGGAGAAACTAGCAGTTAAAGTCGGGATGGAGTTGTTTTATCAGAACGGACCGGGAATCATTTCATTTGTAAAAGAACAAGGGCATGATATTTTTCTGGATTTGAAGCTTCATGATATCCCTAATACGGTCAAAATGGCAATGAGGGGGCTTGCTACATTGAATGTGGATATGGTGAATGTCCATGCGGCCGGCGGAAGCAGAATGATGGAAGCGGCACTTGAAGGCCTTGATAGTGGAACGGCTACCGGAAAAAAACGCCCATTATGCATAGGGGTGACCCAACTGACAAGTACGTCACAGGAACAAATGAATCTCGAACAAAACATCAACGGAACACTTGAAGATGCAGTACTGCACTATGCAAAGCTCTCAGGCCAGGCCGGCCTTGATGGTGTTGTCTGCTCGACGCATGAAGTTAGAAGGATCCATGAACATATCAGCGACCAATTTATGACGGTCACGCCAGGCATCCGTAATGCAGGTGGACCAACACATGATCAACACAGAATAGCCACTCCTGAGCAGGCAAGGCTCATAGGGTCCGATGCAATCGTGGTAGGTAGAGCAATCACATCTGCAAAAGATCCATTACAAACATATTTAGACATGAAGGCATCTTGGGAGGGAATTCGATGTTAAACCAATTAATTGCAGAACGACTTTTAGAAATCAAAGCGGTATTCCTACAGCCAAATGAACCATTCACGTGGGCATCTGGAATCAAGTCACCCATTTATTGCGATAATCGTTTAACCCTTTCCTATCCAGCGGTTCGGAATGAAATCGCCGAGGGATTGAAAAAGTTGATTGAACAGAACTTCCCGGATACTGAGCTAATCGCTGGCACCGCCACGGCTGGAATACCGCATGCCGCTTGGGTGAGTGATAGAATGGATTTGCCGATGTGTTATGTCCGCTCGAAAGCGAAGGAACACGGAAAGGGCAATCAAATTGAGGGGCGTGCTTTGTCAGGTCAAAAAGTGGTTGTCGTTGAAGATTTAATATCTACAGGCGGTAGCGTCATCACGGCAGTAGACGCTCTTAGAAAAGCAGGATGCGAGGTCCTTGGGGTCGTTTCCATCTTTACATACGAATTAGAAAAGGGAAAAGAAAAGTTTACTGCTGAAAACATTACGAACTACTCCTTAAGTGATTATTCCTCATTGATTAAAGTGGCTAATGAAAAAGGCTATATTACTGCAGGGGAACTGGAAAAGCTAAAAAAATGGCGTGAAAATCCCGAAGACTCCGCCTGGATTTCTGCATAAATAGAGCTAATGGGTTGATGTTTGATAGGTACGCTTAAACAGCACCACGTATTCTCTACTGAATATGGGGTGCTGTTTTATACTTTTTTGGTACCGTACCCCCATGACACATATACTATGCCATTACAGTTTTGGCTATGGTGGAAGTAAAAGGGGGTGATCAGGGTTCGTATTAACATAAAAAAGCACACCACTAATACAAGCGGTGTACCAAAGTTTGTTTCATGTGGAAACATTCTAGTTATCACTTTTTTAATAAAATAGCCTTTTTTATACTATTAAATTACCACTTCCAACTGTAAGCAACAGTTTTTACTTCTTTCGCTTTTCCTTTGACGGTAGCTGGAAGTTCTGGATAGTTCAGTTCGAATGCCGTTTTTCCACCTGCATTCAACCCAATATCTAATGAACCATTCAATACGCCTACCAATTTCCCTTCTCCATCATATAAACCAGATGCCAAACGAATGTCATCCGCTTTTTCATCCCCGTCATTTATCACATTCCCTGTGACAGAATAAGGATTATCTGAAAAATCACCGCTCAAAGCGTTCAACTTAACATTTTCCGTTTTTAAATAGGCTGGTTCCTCATCTGTTGTATCGAAATCTATATTAGAATACGCTTTATTGACCAATTTAGGGTCTTTCACAGAATCTAAAATAGTGGATTCACCAATATACGCCGTTTCACCTGGCATGATGACATCAGGTGTAGCCGTTATCATACTGGCCGTACCAAGGACGCTTCCGTCTTCCCCTTCAAAATTAATTTGGATATCACTTAACGAAGCAGGGGCATTTCCAGTATTTTTCACTTCGGCAGAATAGTTCACCCAAACAGAATCAATAGAATCTTTCCAAGCATCGAATGTTTCTTGCATTATTTCTACTTTCGCTTCTTTTTTATCTTTTTGTTCAGCTTTTGTATTGGTAGAAGAACCTTTCTCAGTTGAAACAG
Source organism: Peribacillus sp. NPDC097264 (assembly GCF_050277925.1). NCBI lineage: Bacteria > Bacillati > Bacillota > Bacilli > Caryophanales > Bacillaceae > Peribacillus > Peribacillus sp. NPDC097264. The sequence continues at coordinate 395,349 of NZ_JBNNSR010000002.1, read as the reverse complement.
TTTGTTCCTCACCTGAACAGGCAGTCAATAGTAAAACCACCAACAAAAGACTCATACTCCATATTTTTTTCATTGAAATAATTCCTCCCTTTTACAACAGGAACTATATTACCATAGTTTTTACGGATTTGGTTGAAAAAATCAAACCTTCAGTGCTTTACAAATGATGGACTAGAGAAGCATAGATCTTTGAATAGGTATTTATTCCATCTCGATTTCTAAAATATGTATTTATTTTTTTGTTTTACTATTTAACAAGACTTTCGACCTGGTGACATTCAAGGCATCGTTTTTTCATGAGATCAAAAGGGCCCTTCTCTTTACGATTTCTATTAGTATATTCTTCACTTTTACCATCTCTAAGATGATGCTTCAACCAAAATAAAAACTGCACCCCGCTTGTTAGGTCATGTCTAACAAGCGGGGTGCAGTTCACAGGGTATTGTTTTTATTAATACTTATCCTTTTACGTGTGTCGCTTCTTTTAAAGAAATGACCGTATCGGCATCAGGGGTAACATAAACGGTTTGCTGTTGTTCATAGATGACAAACCCAGGTTTCGATCCATTTGGTTTCTTCACATGGCGAACTTGGGTGAAATCGACAGGCACCGAGCTTGATTGCTTGGCTTTGCTGAAGAATGCAGCTAAAGCGGCAGCTTCCTTTATCGTATTTTCACTTGGTGATTCATTCCGAATCACGACATGTGAGCCGGGAATATCCTTCGTATGAAGCCAGATTTCATCACGACGGGCAAATTTATTCGTCAAGTAATCATTTTGCTTATTATTTTTCCCGACAAATATGAGGTCTCCATCACTACTGTAATAAGTCTCAAGCTGCGGTTTGGCATTGGCAGGTTTTTTCATGCCCTTTTTCTTTTTCTGGCGGATGTAGCCTTCTTCTTGTAGTTCTTCGCGTATTTCCTCGATATCTTTTGGTGAGGCAGACTGCAATTGCTGATGCAAGGCTTCAAAGTAAGCCAATTCCAGTTGGGCTTTTTCGATTTGCTCTTGGACGACAACGACCGCATTTTTGGACTTTTGATACTTTGAAAAGTACTTCTGTGCATTATCAGATGGGTTTTTTAATGGATTAAGCGGGATAACGACAGTCTCTTGATCTTCATTGTAATAATTGATGACCTCGATTTCCTTCATGCCTTTTTTCATTTGATATAAGTTGGCTGTCAGCAATTCACCGAACAGTTGGTATTGTTCCCCGCGTTCCGTTTCCTTTAGCGTACGTTCCAATTTTCCGATTTTTTTTGAGTTTTTTTCTATTTCATTCGTAATGAAGCGTTCTATATCCTGGCCCTTTTGCTTGACCCGGTCCCGTTCGGCTTTCCCGAAGTAATAGCGGTCAAGCATCTCGCTTAAGGATGGAAATGACCTTTCTTTACCCGTCAGGTGATTCAGAGAAAGCATATAGAAAACTTCTTTACTGCCATCTTGTTTGATGGTCGGGACATACTCTCGATCTGCAATCTCTTTTATGAGGCTAGAGAAAGCAGGTGGAAGTGTCGAACTGTTCGCCAAACCAGCACGGTAAACGGCCTCTTTAGCCGCTAGGGGTGAAACTCCTGAGAAATGGGCTACTAGCTGACGGTCAAGCTTTCCAGCATTAAAGTCCAGCGATTTCCTTATATCATCGTCAGTGGAGTCAAATGGATTTTGCTTCTCCTGTTCTGGGGGGAGAATGTATTCCTGGCCAGGTAATATCGCCCGGTGGCTGTTCACAGCGTGTGATACATGTTTGATGCTGTCTAAAATCATATTCCGCTCTTTATCAACTAAGATGATATTGCTGTGACGACCCATAATTTCGATGATTAGCTGTTTCTGGGAAACATCGCCCAGTTCATTTCTACCTTTCACTTCGAGGATGATCATCCGATCTAGCTCATGTTGATAGATGTCCTCGATTGTATATCCTTCCAGATGCTTCCTGAGCAGCATGCAGAACATTGGTGCCTCTTTCGGATTTTCATAGCTTTCTTCTGTCAGCTGTACCCTTGAATAGCTCGGGTGTGCAGATAATAGTAGCTTTTGATTTTTACCTCCAGCCCGAACCACCAGTATGATTTCGTTTTTATAGGGCTGATGCACTTTATTGATGCGCCCGCCTTTTAATAAAGAAGCGATTTCTTCCGTTATCGCTTTCGTGAATAATCCATCGAATGACATTCATTTTACTTCCTTTACATAAGATTTTCTATAAGGCTCTTTCAATAGCCGTTTTAAAATGGTTGCCTATATTACTGGAATAAACATGGGAATGAGTCTATTCCTGACATTCATTAATCCATCGGTAGGTCGGATAATCCGTTTGTGCAATTTCAGATTAATTATAGCATTTTTTTGGACGAGTCTGAATAATCATGGAAGAAGAGCAGTTGTTTTATGTAGTTTAGTATGCAGGCGGATGAGGGTGAGCAACGCTAAGTGCCTGTTTTGAGCATGTATACTGGGGCCTATTTCATTCTATTCAAAGGGATGTGTGATACTCGATGGAGTTCAAGGAAATGAATAAGCAAGAAATGGAGAAGGCGCTTCAAACGGACGTGAAAGCTGGTTTGAATGAGAAAGAAGTAAAGGACAGGCTGAACAAGCAAGGATTCAATGAACTGAAAGAAGGGGAAAAGCAATCTGCCATTTTACTGTTCTTCGCTCAATTTAAAGATTTTATGGTCATTGTCTTGCTTGCGGCAACCTTGGTCTCTGGCATCTTGGGTGAATATATCGATGCGATTGCCATCATTGCCATTGTTTTTTTAAATGGGGTACTTGGGTTTTTTCAAGAACGTAAGGCTGAAAAATCATTGGATGCCTTAAAGGAAATGACAGCCCCACAGGTTCAGGCATTAAGGAACGGGCAATGGCTGAAGATCCCTTCAAGGGAAGTGGTAGTAGGGGATATCTTGAAATTTGCAAGCGGGGACCGAATAGGGGCAGATTTACGGATCGTCGACCATTCCAGCCTTGAAATTGAAGAATCAGCTCTAACTGGCGAGTCCATTCCAGCCGTGAAATGCTCCGATCCATTAATGGGCGAGGCGGAAAGCATCGGGGATCAGGAAAATATGGCGTTCATGGGAACGATGGTCACTAGAGGAAATGGTATTGGAATTGTTGTCGCGACAGGAATGAACACAGCAATGGGAAAGATAGCGGACCTTCTTCAAACAGCAGAAACCAAGGAAACGCCACTACAACGACGATTGGAACAATTGGGAAAAATCTTAATCATTACCGCGTTGATCTTAACTGGAGTCGTCGTATTAACGGGTGTCCTTCAAGGGCATGATCTTTATACCATGTTTTTAGCCGGTGTTTCCTTGGCTGTTGCGGCCATCCCGGAAGGCTTGCCTGCCATTGTGACAGTAGCCTTGTCTCTTGGCGTTCAACGGATGATTAAACAAAAGGCCATTGTCAGGAAGTTGCCTGCGGTTGAAACGCTTGGATGTGCCACGGTGATATGTTCCGATAAAACTGGAACATTGACCCAGAATAAAATGACGGTTACGAAAATTTGGAGTGGCGGGAAGACATGGGATGTAAGTGGGACAGGATATCAGCCGACTGGGGAGTTTTCTTCAGGAGGAGTTTCGGTCGCTCCAAAAAATGAAAAGGCTCTCCTCCAAATGGTGACATTTGGGATTCTTTGCAACAAAGCCGAGGTAAATGAGAGAGGAAAAGGATATGTCCTTGACGGAGATCCGACAGAAGGAGCGATGGTAGTAGCGGCGATGAAGGCGGGTTTGACGAGGGAGCATTTGTCCAAACAGTTCACGATCGTGAAGGAGTTTCCATTCGATTCTGAAAGGAAGATGATGAGTGTTGTAGTCAAGGATGATAAAGAAAACCATTTTGTCGTAGTAAAAGGGGCACCGGATGTTTTGCTAGCCCAGAGTGATACGATTTTAGTGGACGGTAGAACGGACCCGCTAAATCGGGAAAACAAGGAACGGGTTCAACTGAAAATGAATGAGCTTGCATCTAGTGCACTTCGGATGATTGCAGTGGGTTACAAACCACTATCAAAGGGAACCATTTTACTCCATGAGACAGAGGCCGAACGGAATTTGACCTTCATGGGGCTGCAGGGCATGATAGACCCACCTCGTCCTGAAGTGAAACAAGCAGTGAAGGAATGCCGGGATGCGGGAATTAAAACGGTCATGATAACGGGCGACCATGTTATAACAGCCAGGGCTATTGCTAAAGATCTTGGTATTTTAAGAGGGAAAGACCGTGTACTCGAAGGTCATCAATTATCGGCGATGGAAGTTGACGAGCTCGAAGAAATCGTTGAAGGAGTGTCTGTGTTCGCCCGTGTTTCCCCGGAACATAAGTTGAAAATCGTGAAGGCTTTACAGAATAAAGGACATGTTGTTGCGATGACGGGGGATGGCGTCAATGACGCTCCGGCAATAAAGTCGGCCGATATCGGTATATCAATGGGCATCACGGGTACAGACGTCGCAAAGGAGGCTTCTTCCTTGATTTTGGTCGATGATAATTTCGCCACGATTAAATCGGCTATTAAAGAAGGAAGGAACATCTATGAAAACATTCGGAAGTTTATCCGGTATTTGTTGGCATCGAATGTTGGTGAAATTCTTGTCATGTTTTTCGCCATGCTTTGTGCCTTACCTTTACCATTGATTCCCATTCAAATCCTATTCGTCAACTTGGTGACGGACGGACTCCCGGCGATGGCTTTGGGTCTCGATGATCCTGAAGAAGATGTGATGAAAAGGAATCCGAGAAATGCTAATGAAGGGGTTTTTGGGAGGGGACTAGGCTGGAAAATCCTCTCACGTGGTTTTTTAATTGGGATCTCGACGTTAATTGCCTTTTATGTGGTATATCGTGCGAATCCTGATAATCTTGCATATGCACAGACCATCGCATTTGCGACCCTTGTACTTGCCCAGTTGATCCATGTTTTTGACTGTCGGAGTGAAAAGTCCATTTTCTCAAGAAATCCGTTTGGCAATCTGTATTTAGTGGGAGCAGTGCTCTCTTCCCTGTTGTTGATGCTTGCTGTCATGTATGTACAGCCGCTACAGGCAATCTTTCACACCGTTCCGATTTCGGGCAGGGATTGGCTATTAGTGGTAGGAATGTCATCAATCCCAACTTTTTTACTGGCGGGAACCTTTTTAGCAAGAAAAGCACAATAAAATATGATATAATCTTTTAGGTGATAGAGTCTTTCTCTATTACCTTTTTATTTTTAGAACCTTTTATTTATACTGATCATGACGTGAAAAAGCTGATATAGATTGAATGAACATACCAAGTTACTACATTATGTTTGATTGGAAGTGGAGACATGGTTACCAGTATGACGGGCTATGGAAGAGGAGAATCACAAAACGAACAGGTCAAGGTCTTTGCAGAAATCAAGACCGTCAACCATCGTTTCTGCGAATATACGATTCGAATGCCGCGCCAGCTGTTGGTTCTGGAAGAAAAAGTGAAAAAAATGGCGAGTGAATACATAAGAAGGGGACGGGTGGAACTCTTCATAACGGTCGAAGGGAAAAGCCTGGTTTCTAAAAATGTTGATATCGATTGGAATCTTGCAGATCAATATGTAAGCCTGATGGATGCAGTGAAGGGGAAATATAACCTTGGCGGTTCCATTTCGCTTCAAGATATACTGCAACTCGAATCGGTTTTCTTGATGGAAGAAGTAGCGACCGTTCCTAGTGATTTGGAAAAGTTGCTTATGGAATCAGTAAAGGGTGCCCTAGAAAACCTGAAACAAATGCGTGTTCAGGAAGGACAGGGGCTGGCCAGTGATTTGCAAAGTCAGTTAAAGAAGTTTGCTGAGATTGTAGCGGGGGTTAAAACCTATGCGCCTTCTGTTGTAAAGCAATATAAGGATCGACTGACAATAAAGCTTTCCGAGTTGACTGATGGCATGATTGAAGATAGTCGCATTGTCACAGAGGCGGCCATATTTGCGGATAAATGTGATATAAATGAAGAATTGACTAGGCTCGATAGCCATGTGCAACAGTTTTCGGATACCCTTAAGCAAGGCCAACCGATTGGGAGGAAATTAGATTTTCTCGTTCAAGAGATGAACAGGGAAGTCAATACGATCGGTTCAAAGGCAAATGACTCAGCCATTACAAAAGAAGTGGTTGAAATGAAAAGCCTGCTTGAAAAATTGAAGGAACAGGTTCAAAATATCGAATAATCGGTTTATGATAACCCTGTCAAGGCGACAATAGAATATGAATGGGGGACAAAAATGTCAATTAAGCTCATTAATATTGGTTTTGGTAATATCGTTTCCGCAAATCGGATCGTATCCATTGTAAGTCCTGAATCTGCTCCAATAAAAAGGATTATCCAGGATGCCCGTGATCGCGGATCATTAATAGATGCTACATACGGCAGAAGAACAAGGGCCGTTATTATTACAGACAGCGACCATGTCATCTTATCCGCCGTTCAACCGGAAACGGTTGCAGCAAGGCTTCAAGATCGAGATGATAGCGTAGAAGAGGGGTAACTGAAAGATTATGAGAGAAAAAGGTTTATTAATTGTTTTGTCCGGCCCATCAGGTGTGGGTAAGGGTACCGTAAGAAAGGCAATCTTTTCTCAGCCGGGTACGGCATTCGAGTATTCAATTTCTATGACGACACGACTTCCACGGCAAGGTGAGGTGGATGGGGTAGATTATTTCTTTAAAAAGCGTGAGGATTTCGAAGCGTTGATTGAAGAAGGAAAGCTCCTGGAATATGCGGAGTTCGTCGGCAATTATTATGGAACACCTGTTGATTATGTCCGAGAAACGATTGATTCCGGAAAAGATGTTTTTCTTGAAATCGAAGTACAAGGAGCTAGGCAGGTTCGGGAAAAGTTTCCTGAAGGCCTATTCATTTTCCTTGCCCCGCCAAGCTTGAGTGAACTTGAAAGTCGGATCGTAACCCGTGGTACCGAGACGGAGGAAGCGATCAAAGGGCGCATGAAGGTGGCTAAAGAGGAAATAGAGCTTATGGATCTGTATGATTACGTCGTTGAAAATGACCATGTAGATGCTGCTTGTGCTAGAATTAATGCAATTGTAATTGCCGAACATTGCCGTCGGGAAAGAGTTGCTGTTCTTTATAAAAAAATGTTGGAGGCGGAATAAACTATGTTATATCCATCTATTGATTCATTATTACTGAAAATCGATTCAAAATACTCACTTGTATCTGTGGCAGCCAAGCGTGCTAGAGAAATGCAAATTAAAGATAACTGCATGATTGCTAAACCAGTTTCTCACAAATCAGTCGGTCGTGCCCTTGAAGAAATCTATTCTGGTAAATTATCATATGATAATTCATCTGAAGTAAAATAATTGAACACTTAAGCTTGACCTATCGGGCCTGACACCCTAACAGCAAACAGGATGCGTTACTTTTGGAACTTGCTTCCTTCCTGCGGCAAAGGTGTGTCAGGCCTGTTTGTTTTGATTTTGGATAGGAGCAAACAAACAGCAATCCAAAAAGCGGTTATGGACTTTATTGACACTTACCAAGGTTCTTGCGCATATATAATGAAATTTTACCTGTAAACCTTCATAATTAGTTAATAATAGAATGTATAGTTAGGGGAAATTTGCATGCTTATCGATAAAAAGGTTCTACTTTGTGTCACTGGCGGAATTGCTGTATATAAGGCTGCAGCCCTGACCAGTAAACTGACGCAGGCAGGGGCTCACGTTAAGGTGATCATGAGTGCCTCGGCGCGCCAATTCGTGACGCCTCTTACCTTTCAGGCACTTTCAAGACATGATGTTTATACCGATACATTTGATGAAAAAGATTCCTCGGTCATTGCCCATATCGACCTTGCTGATTGGGCGGATATTGTCCTGGTGGCGCCTGCCACAGCGAATGTTATTGGCAAGATAGCCAATGGCATCGCGGATGATATGATCACGACCACGTTGCTTGCAACGGAGGCCCCTGTTTGGGTAGCTCCGGCTATGAATGTCCATATGTACGCTCATCCGGCTGTGCAGAAGAATATGGAGACGCTTCGTACGTTTGGTTATCAATTCATAGAGCCCGGTGAAGGGTATTTGGCTTGCGGCTATGTAGGAAAGGGAAGACTGGAAGAACCGGAAACGATTGTACAACATCTACAAGAATACTTTGGGGAAGTTGGCTTGAAACCACTTAAGGGTAAGAAATTCTTAATCACGGCGGGGCCTACCCGTGAAGCAATCGATCCTGTACGCTTCGTGACGAACCATTCTAGTGGCAAGATGGGCTATGCCATTGCCGAGCAGGCAGCCAATCAGGGAGCCGATGTGACCTTGGTCACCGGGCCCGTGAGTTTGGCTCCGCCTTCGAAGGTGAAGGTCATTCCCGTCGAATCAGCCGCAGATATGTATGAAGCGGTGTTTGAGCAATTTGACTCGAGTGATGTGGTAATTATGACGGCTGCGGTTGCCGACTATAAACCCAAATTCTATCATGAACAGAAAATGAAAAAACAGCCTGGTGAAAATGTGATTGAATTTGAACGGACAAAGGACATTCTTATGGAATTGGGCAAGAATAAGACTCATCAGCTCTTAGTCGGTTTTGCAGCCGAAACGAATAATGTGGAAGAGTATGCAAAAGGGAAATTGGTGAAGAAGAATGCCGATATGATCGTAGCCAATAATGTTACGGTATCGGGTGCAGGCTTCGGCACGGATACAAATATTGTTACGATCTTTAATAAGGATGGGCGTTCCATCGAACTTCCAAAAATGAGTAAAGCGGATATCGCCAAAAGTATTTTGGCAGAAGTATCCTGCATGCAAAAGGATTGATGTCTAATGGATATTGCATCCGTCATAGTGGATGTACCTGCAAAACAAACGGATAGGGAATTCGATTATCGAATTCCTAAGAAATGGATCCAGGTCATTAAACCTGGCATGCGAGTCATTGTTCCGTTTGGTCCCAGAATGGTGCAGGGATTCGTAACGGGGCTAAAAGATAAAAGTGAATTTGCTAAGCTCCGCCATATTAAAGAACTGATGGATTTGGAGCCTGTTTTAAATGATGAATTGCTGCAACTTGGTGACTGGTTGACGAAAGAGGCCATGTGTTTCAAAATTTCGGCGCTGCAAGCGATGCTACCGGCAGCAATGAAAGCAAAATATGAAAAAGTCATCAATATCGTAGACGGTAAAAAGGCCCAGCTGTCCACGATGATACAAGCTCTTTTTGGCAAGCATGATTCGCTATCATGGAAAGATGCGATAGAAGGGGAACATGCTTCCCTTCTTCAAAAAGAGTTGCAAAAAGGCAATTTAGAGTTAGTGTATTTTGTGAAAAACCGTCTCAATAAAAAGACGGTACGGGTTATAAAACCGTTAGTATCTCCAATGGAATTGAAAGAAATGGGTTCGTCGCTATCCGGAAATGCAAGAAAACAGCAGGAGCTCATCCAATATTTCATTGAACACCCAGACCCGATACCTCTTAAGGAGCTTCTTGAATTGGTTAATGCTTCTAGTGGGACGGTGAAGTCCCTTGTGGCAAAAGGGGCATTGGTCGAACTGGAACAAGAAGTATACCGCGACCCTTATGAAAACCGTGTATTTAATAAATCCAATCCCTTCACATTAACAGATGAGCAGGCTGCCGCGCTTGGGCCCATTCAGGAGAAGATTAAACAGGATGAACATGACGTTTTCCTTTTATATGGTGTAACGGGAAGTGGGAAGACAGAAGTGTATTTACAGGCCATCGCTTCGGTTATGGAGAAAGGGAAGGAAGCCATCATGTTGGTTCCGGAAATTTCTTTGACTCCCCAAACGGTGAAACGGTTTAAAGAACGCTTTGGCGAGCAGGTTGCGGTCATGCATAGTGGTTTATCCGTTGGAGAAAAATATGATGAGTGGAGGAAAATTCATCGTAAAGAAGTAAAAGTAGTGGTAGGGGCACGGTCGGCCGTTTTTGCTCCATTTGAGAATCTTGGGATCGTCATCATTGATGAAGAGCATGAGGCGAGTTACAAGCAAGAAGAAAATCCGCGTTATCATGCAAGGGATGTTGCGATTGAACGAGCGAAATCCTATCAATGCCCTGTCATCCTCGGAAGTGCCACCCCTACCCTAGAATCCTTTGCCCGTGCCAAGAAAAATGTCTATCAGTTATTGACCCTCAGTCAGCGGATGAATAAACATGCTATGCCTGCAGTCGATATCGTGGATATGAGGGAAGAACTAAGATCGGGAAACCGCTCAATGTTTTCCGAACTGCTATTCACGAAGTTGCAAGATCGGCTCGAAAAGGGACAGCAGACGGTACTGATGTTAAATAAGCGTGGGCATTCCTCCTTTGTCATGTGCCGTAGTTGTGGATTAGTGATCAACTGTCCAAATTGTGATATTTCCCTCACTTACCATCGCTTTAATGATATAATGAAATGCCATTATTGCGGGTTTGAGGAAGGGATGCCTTCTGTGTGTCCCGAGTGTGAGAGTGACCATATCCGATTCTTTGGAACGGGTACACAGAAGGTGGAGGAAGAACTTTCCAAGATCCTCCCTGATGCAAGAGTAATTCGGATGGATGTCGATACGACGAGTAGGAAGGGATCACATGAGCGGCTGCTGAATGCATTCGGTGAAGGAAAAGCGGATATACTGCTTGGAACCCAAATGATTGCCAAGGGCCTTGATTTCCCGAATATTACGTTGGTTGGCGTGCTTTCAGCCGATACGATGCTGCATTTGCCTGATTTCCGTTCTTCGGAAAAGACATTCCAGCTATTGACGCAAGTCAGCGGAAGGGCAGGGCGACATACACTTCCTGGTGAAGTGGTGATCCAAACCTATACGCCTGAGCATTACAGTATAGAGCTTTCCGCTATGCAGGATTACGATGCATTTTATGAAAGGGAGATGTACATCCGGAGGCAAGCCCATTATCCTCCTTATTATTATGTAATCCTCGTAACGGTTTCTCATGAGGACTTGATGAAAACCGTGAGTGTGACGGATAAGATTACTAATTTCCTGAGTTCGCGACTGCATAAGGATTCTATCGTCCTCGGGCCGGTCGCCTCCCCAATTAGTCGAATCAACAATAGATATCGATACCAATGTCTGATAAAATACAAACGAGAGCCGGAGCTTTATCACCATTTACGAACGCTTTTGGAGCATTATCAAAAGGAAACGGCCCAAAATCACCTGCAGATTTCCATTGATTTAAATCCGCAGATTATGATGTAGTTGTTATGATATCGCGAGCTGTTCAGGCTTGCGTTTTTATATAGTAAGTTTTGTTTTTTATATTAGGAGGGTACTTTTCGCTTTGACTATTTTACCGATTGTCATGTTTCCTGAAAAAATTTTACAACAAAAATGCGCTAAAATAACAAGTTTTGATAAAAAATTGGCAAAACTGTTAAATAATATGTACGAAACGATGGTTGAAGCGGATGGAGTGGGTCTTGCAGCCCCACAAGTGGGCGTGAAAAAACAAGTCGCCGTCGTAGAGATAGAGGAAGGATCAGGTGTCATTGAATTGATCAATCCGGAAGTGCTGGAAGTCGAGGGAGAACAGACAGGCGTTGAAGGCTGTCTAAGTTTTCCAGACCTATATGGGGAAGTGTCCCGTCCATACCGTGTCAAAGTGCGTGCACAGGACAGGAAGGGGAATTTTTTCGAAATAGAAGCTGAAGGTTTCCTGGCTAGGGCCATCCAGCATGAAATGGATCATTTGCAAGGGGTGCTATTTACAAGTAAAGTGTCCCGATATATTACAGAGGAAGAGTTAGAAAGGTTTGAAGAAAAATGACAAAAATTATTTTTATGGGGACGCCGGACTTTTCAGTACCGGTGCTTAAGCGAATCATTGACGAGGGGTATGAAGTGATTGCTGTCGTCACTCAGCCGGATCGTCCGGTTGGCAGGAAAAGAGTCTTGACTCCACCACCGGTTAAAGTTGAAGCAATCAAACAAGGGATACCCGTTTACCAGCCAGAGAAAATCCGTGAAAAAGAAGAATTGGAAAAGATCATCCGTTTAAAACCGGACTTAGTGGTGACGGCGGCATTCGGACAAATTCTTCCTAATGAGTTATTGGAAGCTCCTAAATTTGGCTGTATTAATGTACATGCCTCTTTACTACCTGAACTACGTGGCGGAGCGCCTATTCACTACTCCATCATACAAGGTAAAGAAAAGACGGGAATCACCATCATGTATATGGCTGAGAAATTAGATGCCGGAGATATTTTAACTCAGGCAGAAGTGGTCATCGAAGAACTAGATAATGTCGGTACGATGCATGATAAGTTGAGTAAGGTCGGTGCGGATTTACTTGCCGACACATTGCCGAAGTTATTGAATGGTGAGCTATCCCCAATTAAGCAAGACGAGGAAAAGGCAACTTTTGCTCCCAACATTAAACGATCAGAGGAAAAAATCGACTGGTCGAAAACGGGAGAGTCCATCTATAATCATGTCCGCGGCTTGAATCCTTGGCCTGTTGCCTATACACTCGTAAACGGGTCTGTCCTGAAAATCTGGCAGACAAAGAAAGTTAAAGGGAACGCTCAAACAAGCCCCGGAACGATCATTGAGGTGCTTGATGAAGGAATGGTCGTGGCGACTGGAAATGAAACGGCGATTCTCATCACCGAACTACAACCATCAGGTAAGAAAAAAATGCCAGCGAAGAATTACTTGATTGGTGCGGGTTCATTCATTAAAGCAGGTATAAAGTTAGGAGAAACTAATGACACAAACTAAAAAGGGAGTACGCGATATTGCTCTCGACATCTTGGAATCTGTAGAGAAAAATCAATCTTATAGCAACCTGTTACTTAATAATTTGATTAAAAAGCATCAATTGTCTGCAGTGGATAGTGGATTGTTAACAGAAATCAGCTACGGAACGATCCAGCGGAAGATGACATTGGATTACTATCTACAGCCATATATAAAAAATCCTAAAAAAACGCAAAGCTGGGTCATTAACCTTCTTAGGCTTTCCGTATACCAAATGGTTTATTTAGATAAAGTGCCAGATCATGCGATTATTTTCGAAGCTGTCGAGATATCGAAAAAACGCGGGCATAAAGGAACGCAGTCAATGGTCAATGGGGTGCTCCGCAATATCCAAAGAAATGGTGTTGCATCTTTTGATGATATCAAGGACGACCGTGAACGCCTATCAATTGAAGTGAGTCATCCATTATGGTTGATAAACCGTTGGGTTGAGCAATATGGGTATGAGAAAACAAAGGAAATGTGTGAAATTAACTTAATGGCTCCGTTACAGACGGGACGAGTTAACTTGAAACAGATTTCCCGCAGTGAATTAATCAGTATTTTGACTGAAGAGGGATATGATGTGGAAGCCAGTGAATTCGTGCCGGAATCCATTATCAGTTACAAAGGGAACCTGGCACATTCCGAAAGCTATAAATTAGGTCTTCTTTCCATTCAGGACGAAAGTTCGATGCTGGTCGCCCATGCGCTTGGTGCACATGATAACGATGCAGTTTTGGACTGTTGCGCAGCGCCAGGAGGCAAGTCAATGCATATTGCCGAAGGTCTGACGACGGGGCAGGTATATGCTCTTGACCTTCATGAACATAAAGTTAAGCTCATCAAGGAACAGGCAGAGCGACTAAAGTTAAGGAACAACATTAAGACGCAGGTCTTAGATAGCAGACACGTTCAGGAACACTTCAATAAAGAAGGGTTTGACAGAATCCTGATAGATGCTCCTTGCTCCGGATTAGGCGTCATGCGTCGTAAGCCTGATGTGAAGTATACAAAAACAAATAATGATATAATGAAACTTTCAAACATACAGAAACAATTATTGGAAGCAGCTGCTCCGCTCCTGAAACAAGGTGGACAGTTAGTATATAGTACATGCACAGTGGACAAAGAAGAAAATGACAGAGTAGCAGCGACGTTCTTGGAACAACATCCGGAGTTCGAAAGCGATACAACATTGTCTGAAAGAATGCCCGAAAGTGTTCAACCATTTGTTGAAGGTCATACCTTGCAAGTGTTCCCGCAATATTTTAGCAGTGACGGTTTCTTTATTGCGAGTTTTAGAAAGAAGGTGCTGTAATGGCAGAGATTACGAAATCATCAAGAGTGAGAAAAGACACAACACCAGAAAAACCATCGATTTATTCGTTGGAGCTTCATCAAATTAAAGAATGGTTGGTTGAAAACGGTGAGAAAGCTTTCCGTGCGGACCAAGTTTATGACTGGCTTTATAAAAAACGCGTTTCAAGTTTTGAGGATATGTCTAACCTATCTAAGACATTGCGTGATAAATTGGAAGATCAATTCACTTTCACGACGTTAAAGACATTGATCCAACAAACATCCAATGATGGAACGATGAAGTTCTTATTTGAATTGCATGATGGGTACTCAATTGAAACCGTATTAATGCGCCATGAATATGGGAATTCCATCTGTGTAACGACACAGGTAGGCTGTAGAATCGGTTGCACATTCTGTGCATCGACGCTTGGTGGTTTAAAACGTAATCTTGAATCAGGGGAAATCGTTGCCCAGGTCGTCAAGGTCCAACAAGCACTTGATGAAGTTGAAGAACGCGTTAGCTCGGTCGTTATCATGGGAATCGGCGAACCATTCGATAACTATGATAATATGATGTCTTTCCTTAAAAATATCAACCATGAAAAAGGGTTGAACATCGGTGCTCGCCATATCACCGTTTCGACTAGTGGGATCATTCCTAAAATCTATAAATTTGCCGAAGAAAGCATGCAAATCAATTTTGCTGTATCACTTCACGCGCCGAACACTGAGTTGAGAAGTAAATTGATGCCGATAAATAAGGCATATAAGCTTCCTGACTTGATTGAAGCCATCAAATACTACACGGAAAAAACAGGACGCCGTGTCAGCTTTGAATATGGTCTATTCGGTGGAGAAAATGACTCAGTAGAGCACGCTGAAGAACTGGCCGATTTAATAGAAGACATCAAGTGCCATGTCAATTTAATTCCGGTTAACTATGTACCGGAACGCAACTATGTACGTACACCTCGGGATAAGATTTTTGAGTTTGAAAAAACATTGAAAAAACGTGGCATTAATGTAACAATTCGAAGAGAACAAGGCAGTGACATTGACGCAGCCTGTGGCCAGCTTCGGGCTAAGGAGCGTAAAGAAGAGACGAGGTGACCCTATGAGGGCAATATTCAAGACTGACCGTGGGAAAGTCCGCCAACATAATGAAGATAATGGGGGAGTTTTTAGTAATCCGGAAGGCGTACGCCTTGCCATCGTTGCAGATGGCATGGGCGGCCACCGTGCCGGGGATGTAGCGAGTGGGATGACGATTGACCTTTTGAAGGAAAGATGGGAAGAGTCAAGTGGTATTGAAACGGCAAATGATGCTGAAAATTGGTTGAAAACACAAATCCTACTTGTCAATCAATTGCTTTTTGAACATGCCGAAGCGAACCTGGAATGTAAGGGCATGGGTACAACCATTGTTGCGGCAATATGCACAGATAAATTTGCAACCATCGCAAACATCGGGGACAGCCGGTGTTATTTGTATAACGAAAGCGGATTCAAGCAGGTCACGGAAGACCATTCGCTTGTTAATGAGCTGGTCCGTTCTGGTCAGATCACGAAGGAAGACGCTGAGCATCATCCAAGGAAAAATGTGTTGTTGCGTGCATTGGGCACTGAACTGCAAGTGGAAATGGACATTACGACAGTCATTTTCGAAGAGCAGGATATGCTTTTGCTTTGCTCTGATGGCTTAACGAATAAAGTAAGTGAAGTGGAACTCGAAGAAATGGTTAACAATGGACATTCACTTGAAGAAAAGGCACAGTCGTTAATAGAAATGGCCAATAACTATGGTGGAGAAGATAATATCACCCTTGTGCTTGTTCAATTTATTGATGAAAGCGAAAGCAGGTGAACTCAATGTTGATTGGTAGAAGGATCAACGGCCGTTATAAACTGATCGAGATGGTCGGTGGTGGCGGTATGGCGAATGTTTACCTTGCAAGAGATATGATTTTGGACCGTGATGTTGCCTTGAAGATCCTGAGGATGGATTTTAATAATGACGATGAATTCATTAAACGCTTTAATCGGGAAGCGCAATCAGCAACGAGTCTAGCCCATCCGAATATTGTCAGTATCTATGATGTCGGAGAAGAAAATGATATCTACTATATCGTCATGGAATATGTGGACGGGTTTACTTTAAAGCAATACATACAAAAATACTATCCAATTCCGGTTGAAAAAGCCTTAGATATCATGAAGCAAATTACGGCTGCCATCTCCCATGCCCACCATAACGGAATCATCCATAGGGACATCAAGCCTCAGAATATCCTGATTGATAAAGAAGGAACCGTTAAAATCACTGATTTTGGAATTGCCCTTGCTCTAAGTGCCACGAATATAACCCAGACAAATGCAGTTTTAGGTTCTGTTCATTACTTGTCTCCAGAACAGGCAAGAGGCGGTATGGCCAATAAGAAATCGGATATCTATTCTCTGGGTATCGTGATGTTTGAGATTTTAACTGGCAGGCTCCCTTTTTCAGGTGAATCTGCAGTTTCCATTGCGTTAAAGCATCTTCAGTCGGAAACCCCATCGCCAAAGCGTTGGAATCCTGATATACCGCAAAGTGTGGAAAATATTATTCTAAAAGCAACGGCAAAAGATTCATATTATCGTTATGAAAGCGTCGATTCAATGGAAGATGACATTCGAACTTCGCTTGATCCAGAGCGCTTAAATGAATTGCCTTTTGTCATTCCGGAAGATCATGATGCAACAAAAGCCATCCCCATCATCACGAATGACCAGCTGTCAAGTATAGATGAGACAATCATAAGAGGACCGGAAAAAAATGCGAGCGTAGTTGAACAAGATGAACAAAGTGATGAGCCAGCTACAACGACTAAGCTTAAAAAGAAACAGAAAAAACAAAAAACGAAATCGAAGCAAAAAAGTAATCGGCGCATAAAATGGCCCGCGATTTTAGTTACCATCTTTTTGGTTTTAGCGGTGGTTGCCATTTTATCCATTACCGTTTTTCCATCCATGCTTGGCACTAAAGAAGTGACCGTCCCTGACTTAAAAGGGGAAGAGCTGGATGATGCCATTTCTACCTTGGTGGAATTAGGACTTGTCACGGGGGACACGATTGAGATTAATGATGAAGAGGTCGAAAAAGGTCTCGTCATCAAGACCAACCCTAAAGAAGGTAAGCTGGTCAAAGAAGGCGCTAAAATAGATATCTATCAAAGCATTGGTAAAGAAACGATTACATTGTCTAGCTATGAAGGAAGAAAGTATGATGATATCGAGAGTATGCTCAATAAGATGGGCTTCAAGGACGTTGCAGTGACAGAGGTATTTGATGAAAGCGAGCCGGGGACGATCATTGATCAAGATCCTTCAGGAGGCTTTGAAGTCATTGCTTCGGAAACGGAGCTCGAACTCATGGTCAGTAAGGGTGCCGATCGATTAACATTAAAGAACCTAACGGGTTTCAATGAGACGGCTTTGAATGATTACTCCAATGAAAGTGGAATAAAAATTGCCGTCGAAAAAAAGGTGTATACGGACTCAGTGGCCGAGGGACTTGTTATTTCGCAGGAACCTGCACCATCTACTAAAGTGGACAAGGGAAGTACGGTAAGCGTGGTCCTTTCAAAAGGGAAAGAAGAGATTCCACCAAAGACGGTGACAGAGGAAATCACGATCGAATATGACCCTGTAGAGCCCGGTAAACCACAGCAAGTTCAAATCTTCATTGAAGACATCAATAATAGCATGACAGAGCCCTATGATACTTTTTCGCTCTTGGAAACTGAAGAAAAAGAGATCAAATTCTTGGTGTCCAAAGATAAGAAAGCCGGATATAAAGTCATGCGTGACGGACAGGTGATAAAGGAAAAAACCATCACTTATCCGGAATGAATTTAATCAAATTAGGAGTGTGGCTATGCCCGAAGGAAAAATCATTAAAGCCTTAAGCGGCTTTTATTATGTTTTAGATGGAGAAGAAGTATTCCAATGCCGGGGTCGAGGCGTTTTTCGTAAAAATAAGGTAACGCCCCTTGTTGGTGATTACGTTGTATATCAGGCTGATAATAAGACGGACGGAACGGTAACGGAGGTCAAGCCACGAAAGAATGAATTGGTTCGTCCACCGATAGCGAATGTCGATCAGGCCATTCTTGTTTTTTCAGCAGTCGAACCCGAGTTCAGTCCAGCTCTGCTTGATCGATTCCTGGTCCTCATTGAACATAATGAGATCGAGCCCATTATTGTCGTGACCAAAATGGACTTGGTAACGGAAGATAAAAAAGAGAAATTGTCTCAGCATATCAAGGACTATCAGAAGTTAGGCTATACAGTGCTGGAAACTTCTTCGATAACCACAGGAGGCGTCAATCAGCTTATTCCTTTAATAGAAGGGAAAACCAGTGTGTTTGCCGGTCAATCCGGAGTGGGGAAATCCTCGTTGTTGAATGCGATAAACCCGAGCTTGGCCCTAAAGACAGACGACATTTCATCTCATTTGGGACGCGGAAAGCATACCACACGTCATGTGGAACTGATTCACATGGGCACTGGCCTCGTCGCGGATACGCCTGGATTCAGTTCACTTGAATTCACGGAAATGGAAGCAGAACGTCTATCGTATTGTTTTCCTGAGATGCATAAGCTTGGTGAGGACTGCAAGTTCAGGGCCTGCCTCCATGACAAGGAACCGAAGTGCGCTGTGAAAGAAGCGGTAGAAACCGGGGTAATCCCACAATATAGGTACGAACATTATATGCAATTTTTAGAGGAAATAAGAGATAGAAAGCCGAGGTATTAGTATGGTTAAAATTGCACCATCCATATTATCAGCTGATTTCGCAAAGCTGGGAGAAGAAATCTTGGATGTTGAGAGGGGAGGGGCCGACTATATCCATGTAGACGTTATGGATGGCCATTTCGTGCCTAACATCACAATTGGTTCATTGATTGTCGATGCTATCAGACCGGTGACGAAACTCCCTCTAGACGTCCATTTGATGATTGAACGTCCAGATGCCTATATCGAGGCGTTTGCCAAAGCAGGGGCCGACTATATCACTGTCCATGTAGAAGCGTGTACGCACCTACACCGCACGATTCAATTGATAAAGTCCTTTGGTGTTAAAGCGGGGGTAGTCCTCAATCCGGCCACTCCAGCATCCGTGATTCAACCGATTATCGAAGATATTGATATGGTTTTATTGATGACCGTCAATCCAGGATTTGGGGGGCAAAAGTTCATCGCTTCTGTACTGCCAAAAATTTCCGAAGTGAAGGCGATGGCTGATTTGTACAATCCCAATCTTGAAATTGAAGTAGATGGCGGGGTAAATGAAGAAACGGCCAAAGTTTGTATTGAACGGGGAGCAACGGTACTTGTCGCCGGGTCAGCCATATATAACCAGGAAGATCGCCAGGCAGCGATTCAGAGAATTCGTGGAAATTAAAAAGAGAGAAAGCCGACATTATCGTATCTATACTACGATGATGATCGGCTTTTTTAAAACAATCAGACATGTAAAGAATTTAAGAATAGGGTGGCGGAATATGAAAATAAGCATTATGGCTGGAGGCCCAAAGGATTTGTGGCCTGATTTAACGACTTATAAAGAGAGTACTGACTTGTGGGTTGGGGTCGATCGAGGTGTTTGGTCCTTACTTGAAAATGACATTGTTCCTCAGTGTGGGTTTGGCGATTTCGATTCCGTATCCGAAGAGGAATGGTCTAAGATTCAAAAAAGGATGGAGAATATTCATCTTTACCCTCCTGAGAAGGATGAAACCGATTTGGAAATTGCATTTAAATGGGCAATGGAGCAGCAGCCAAATGAAATACATATTCTAGGTGCAACAGGAGGGCGGCTGGACCATTTTCTCGGCAATATCCAATTATTGCAGAAAGATAGCATCCTGCCTTATCACAAGGATATTGATATGTATATAGTCGATTGTCAGAATAGCTTAACCGTGAAGACGCCAGGATCCTACCCCTTGACCTTGGATGAAGAGAGGAAGTATATTTCCCTGCTTCCGGTAACCGAAGAAATCACCGGCATTACACTCTTGGGGTTTAAGTATCCACTTGTTGATGCAAAGCTTGAATTGGGCTCCACACTCTGTGTCAGCAATGAACTAATTTCTGATTGTGGGAATGTTTCATTTGAGGAAGGCATATTAATGGTGATAAGAAGCAGAGATTAAAATTCATGCTTAGAGCAGATTCGGATATACTTTTCATCCTATATCCGCTTAAAAGCTTATGTTGTAATAGAAAAGTTCCACTTCATCTTAAATTTGTGGGATGTAAAGAGGAGGGGCATTATGAAATTTTATACAATTAAATTGCCAAAAGTTCTGGGCAGTTTGGTAAGGGCCATGCTCGGAGCGTTTAAAAAAGGCTAATAAAACATATTTACGTGACACCTTCTATAAAGGGGGTGTTATTTTTTGGTTTGGCTGGGGACAATAAAAAGAAACGATAGGTTGGACAGGCTTTTAATGAGTGATGATCTTTCTGAAAGAATCAGATTGTCCAATCATCACCCATTATAAAAGCGGCAGCCATTTTCAAATAAAAAGGCATCCTTAGAGGATGCCGTAACATTATACGCGTTCTACTTTGCCCGATTTAAGAGCTCTTGCAGAAACGTATACACGTTTAGGTTTACCGTCAACTAAAATACGTACTTTTTGAAGGTTAGCGCCGAATGTACGCTTGCTAGCGTTCATTGCGTGAGAGCGGCTGTTACCAGAACGGGTTTTTCTTCCAGTGATTACACATTTACGTGCCATGTCAAATTCCCTCCTAACTACAACAAGCTTAAGTTTACGAAGTTGTCTTAAGTCTTTGTGAAATACTTTAATAATTTATCACACCTACCGTGAGAATGCAATACTTCAGTTAATTACTTTCAAGAAAAAAACCTTGACATACCCCCTTTAAAATTGAATTATATTAAGTACCGTATGACATTTACTTTTAAAACAATAGACATTATAGTAAAATGTCTTTAGTTGAGTTAGTTTTGGGAGGGAAAAAGAAAATGTCTATCGAATTACAAACGAAATATGGACAAATTGATATCTCTAATGATGTAATCGCTACTGTAGCCGGTGGTGCTGCTATTGATTGCTACGGAATAATAGGAATGGCTTCCAAAAAACAATTTAAAGACGGCATTGCCGAAATACTAAGAAAAGAAAACTTTACTAAGGGTGTAATAGTCCGACAAGATGAGGAAGAAGTTCATATCGATATGTATATTATCGTTAGTTATGGAACGAAAATCTCGGAAGTTGCACATAATGTGCAATCAAAGGTAAAATACACTCTGGACAAAACTGTTGGATTAGCTGTAGATTCTGTAAACATTTTTGTACAGGGAGTTCGTGTTACGAACCCTTAAGTATAGGAGGAAAGTTTTGTGTCAATTACAAGTTTAAATGGAAAGCGCTTTGCTGAAATGATCATCCAGGGAGCTAATCATTTAGCAGCCAACGCCCAAATGGTCGATGCATTGAACGTTTTCCCGGTTCCAGATGGAGATACAGGAACAAATATGAATTTATCTATGACTTCCGGCGCTAAGGAAGTACAAAATAATGTACAAGAACATATCGGAAAAGTGGGTACTTCTCTTTCAAGAGGTCTATTGATGGGGGCTCGAGGTAATTCTGGAGTAATCCTTTCACAGCTTTTCCGTGGTTTTGCAAAATCTATCGAAAATAAAGCGGTCATCAATAGTGAAGAATTCGCCCATGCTTTTGAGGCGGGTGTACAAACCGCTTATAAAGCCGTTATGAAGCCTGTTGAAGGCACCATTTTAACAGTCGCGAAGGATGCAGCCAAGCAAGCGGTTTCATCTGCTGCCAAGCATCAGGACCTTATCCAGGTAATGGAGGATATTGTCACTGAGGCAAATGCATCTTTAAAAAGGACACCTGATTTACTTCCTGTATTGAAAGAAGTCGGTGTGGTCGATAGCGGTGGACAAGGGTTGGTTTTCGTTTATGAAGGATTCCTAGCAGAATTGAAGGGTGAAGCTTTACCCGTTCGTTCAGCCAATGGCCCAAGCATGGATGATATGGTGAGTGCTGAACATCACATTAACGTACAAGGACACATTAATACGGAAGATATCGTGTTTGGTTATTGTACGGAATTCATGGTCCGGTTGGAAAAGGATAAGCCAGCTGCCCAATCGTTCAATGAAGAGAAGTTCCGGAATGATTTAAGTGAATTTGGAGATTCATTATTAGTCATCTCTGATGATGAAATAGTTAAAGTACATATTCACTCTGAACAACCTGGTAATTGCCTTAATTATGGTCAGACATACGGTAGTCTTATTAAGTTGAAAGTTGATAATATGCGTGAACAGCATACAGCTATAGTCGGCGAAACTAAAACGCCACTTCAAACAAAACCGAAAGCCAAGGATAAATATGGTGTCGTTTCTGTGGCGATGGGTGCCGGTATCAGCGAGCTTTTCAAAAGCATCGGTGCAAAATCAGTCATTGAAGGCGGACAAACGATGAATCCTAGTACTGAAGACATTGTGAAAGCAGTTGAAGAAGCCCATGCAGAAAAAGTAATCATTCTGCCTAATAATAAAAATATTATTATGGCTGCCAATCAAGCTGCTGATGTCCTTGGGGATAACGTGATGGTCGTTCCTGCCAAAACTGTACCGCAGGGAATGGCAGCATTGCTTGCTTTCAACCCTTCATTGGATATTACAGAGAACCAAAAGGTGATGACCGATGCTCTTTCTCATGTTAAAACAGGTCAAATCACATATGCTGTAAGGAATACAAGCATTGATGGTCTTTCAATCGAGAAGGGCGACTTCATGGGTATTGATGAAGGCACCATCAAAGTGAAAAATAAAGACAAGGCTCAGGCTGCAAAGGATCTTTTATCCAAAATGATTGACGAAGATTCCGAGATCTTGACCATTCTTTATGGTGAAGATGCAACTTCAGAAGAAGTGGATGAGCTTGTCGCGTTTTGTGAAGAAACATTTGAAGATGTTGAAGTTGAAGTCCATAACGGTAAACAGCCGTTATATGCTTTCATTTTCTCAATTGAATAAACTAAACCATCTACTTGGGTAAGATCACCTGATCGTCTTTTTCCCTTTAATAGATGTGATATAGAAGTCTCGATAAAAAGTAATAAACTGCATAGGTCATTAGGCTATGCAGTTTATTTTTGCGGACTAAAGGTTATAAAACAGCATGCATGCAGGAACTGTGACCAATCAGAAGATAACCTCTAGCGTTTTTCTTTAGGTTCTTAAAGTCCAGCGCGTAATGAAGGAGGAATAGAACGTGAAATATAGGAGTGTATTTGATATTATCGGTCCCGTTATGATTGGACCTTCGAGCTCACATACAGCCGGAGCTGCGAGAATAGGCAGGGTGGCAAGGAATCTATTCAACAAAGAACCGAAATGGGCCCGTATTTCTTTTTATGGGTCTTTTGCAAAGACCCATAAAGGTCATGGGACGGATGTGGCCATTGTAGGGGGACTACTTGATTTTGATACTTTTGATGAGAGAATCAAAGAATCTCTTGATATAGCCCGTCAAAAGAACATGGACATTGCCTTCCAAGAAGAAGAGGCCGTTCCGGAACACCCGAATACTGTGAAGATAACGGTTGGTGATGATGCGGATGAACTGGAGCTCGTTGGGATATCGATTGGAGGTGGCAAAATCGAAATAATCGAATTGAATGAATTCAAATTAAGGCTTTCGGGTCACAACCCAGCCATACTTGTCGTTCATGATGACCGTTTCGGAGCTATTGCCAATGTCTCTAACGTTTTGGCCAAGCATCAAATTAATATAGGACAGATGGAAGTATCACGAAAAGAAAAGGGAAAGATGGCACTTATGACCATCGAAGTGGATGTGAATATAGAAGAGCAAGTCATCGATGAAATTTCGAAATTGCCTCATATCACCAAGGTCGCAAGGATTGTCGACTGAGTTACTTGAGGCAACCGTTTTCATTAAGGAGGGAAAGAGGACATGTTTCGAAATGTAGCAGAACTAGTAGAATTGGCAGAAGCAAAGCAAGTGAAAATTTCGACGCTCATGATCGAACAGGAAATGGAGGTGTCGGGTAAAACCCGGGACCAAATCATCCACCAGATGGGTGTAAACCTTGACGTCATGGAACAGGCCGTTGAAAAAGGGCTCCAAGGAGTCCGTTCCGTTTCGGGTTTGACAGGTGGGGACGCCGTGCTTCTTCAGAATTATATTAAAACGGGAAACTCATTATCGGGTGAACTTTTGTTGGATGCGGTCAGTAAAGCTGTGGCAACAAATGAAGTGAATGCAGCGATGGGGACGATATGTGCGACGCCAACTGCTGGATCGGCAGGCGTTGTCCCAGGAACTTTGTTCGCTTTGCAGAATAAATTAAAGCCAAATCGGGAACAAAAAATTGAATTCCTCTTCACTGCAGGGGCATTTGGTTTCGTTGTTGCTAATAATGCTTCGATTTCTGGGGCCGCAGGAGGTTGCCAGGCGGAAGTGGGTTCAGCATCAGGGATGGCCGCGGCCGCCATCGTTGAAATGGCTGGTGGAACGCCATCTCAAAGTGCCCACGCCATGGCGATTACATTAAAGAACATGCTTGGTCTGGTTTGTGACCCTGTTGCTGGGCTCGTAGAAGTGCCTTGTGTGAAGCGGAATGCGATGGGGGCAGCTAACGCCATGGTGGCAGCTGATATGGCGTTAGCAGGTATTACAAGCCGAATTCCGTGCGACGAAGTAATCGATGCCATGTACAAAATCGGACAGGCGATGCCATCGGCCTTAAGGGAAACTGCACAAGGAGGATTAGCGGCCACACCGACTGGACGGAAGTTGGAAGCGAAGATCTTTGGCTTGCCGTTAAGTAACAAGTGAGCAACAGCTTACAGGAACCAATTACGGCAGTTAAGGGCATTGGGGGAGAGACAGCTGCTGCGATGCAGGAAATGGAGATCCATACCGTCAATGATCTTCTAGAGCATCTTCCCTATCGCTATGAAGACTACCGGTTAAGGGACTTAGAAACGGTTGAACATGAGGAACGCGTCACTGTAGAAGGGAAAATTCATACAGTGCCGACCTTGGGCTATTTTGGGAAGAAGAAGTCCAGGCTAACGATTAAGTTGTTGACTGGAAGATATTTAATTACGGTTATATTTTTCAATCAGCCTTATTTGAAATCAAAACTTACAATTGGGGAAACCGTGACAGTGACAGGTAAATGGGATCGTCATCGCCAAACCATCACTGGTTCGGAATGCCATGTTGGAGATCATAGCCGGGAAAAGGAATTCGAACCCGTGTATTCCGTCAAGGGGAGCATTACGGTAAAAGGTATGCGTCGCCATATCACGAATGGTTTTTCCCAATATGGAAATATGATTGAGGAAAACCTCCCACCACAGCTGCTGACAACCTATAAGTTGATGCCACGTAAAGATGCGCTTCGCATGATGCACTTTCCTATATCGGCAGTTGATGTTAAGCAAGCCCGCCGTCGTTTTGTATATGAGGAGTTTTTGCTGTTTCAGCTGAAAATGCAGGCACTTCGTAAAATACAGCGCGAACAGTCAAGAGGGACTGGACAAGAATTTGATAGGCAGCAGGTGAAGGGATTCATTGATACCCTCCCGTTTCCATTAACGACTGCCCAGAACAGGGTTGTCGAGGAAATCCTGACTGACATGGAATCGCCTTACCGTATGAACCGGCTTTTACAAGGAGATGTAGGCTCAGGAAAAACGGTAGTGGCCGCGATTTGCCTATATGCGACCATATCGGCCGGTTTCCAAGGAGCGCTAATGGTCCCGACTGAAATTCTGGCTGAGCAGCATACTCAATCATTGACCGCCATGTTAGAACCAGTCGGAGTAAAGGTGGCTTTATTGACCTCCTCGGTAAAAGGGAAGAAGCGTAGAGAATTATTGGAGAAACTTGAATTAGGGGAACTTGATCTTTTGATTGGAACCCACGCACTGATTCAGGACGAGGTGAACTTCAAGGACCTCGGTTTGGTTATAACGGATGAACAACATCGGTTTGGTGTGGAACAACGACGCGTCCTGCGTGAAAAGGGAGGAAATCCCGATGTCCTTTTCATGACGGCGACACCGATTCCCCGTACACTCGCCATTACAGTGTTCGGCGAGATGGACGTTTCCACAATCGACGAAATGCCGGCTGGACGGAAAGCCATCGAAACGTATTGGGCGAAACACCAAATGCTCGATAGAATCCTCTCCTTTGTAGAAAAGGAACTTCAAAAAGGCAGACAAGCATATGTCATCTGCCCATTGATCGAGGAATCGGAAAAACTTGACTCCTTGCAAAATGTTCTCGATGTCCATGCCATGCTTACGCAATACTTCGTGAATCGTTATAAGGTGGGGCTCATGCATGGGCGTTTGCCTGCGGATGAAAAAGATGAAGTGATGCAGGAATTCAGTTCCAACGAAGCGCAAATCCTTGTTTCCACCACAGTTGTCGAAGTTGGGGTGAATGTACCCAATGCCACGGTGATGGTCATTTATGATGCTGAACGATTTGGTCTTTCCCAGCTGCATCAGTTACGTGGCCGAGTGGGGAGGGGGAGCAACCAGTCTTTTTGCATCCTGCTTGCCGATCCGAAAACGGAAGTCGGGAAAGAGCGGATGAAGATCATGACAGAGACGAATGATGGATTTGTCCTTTCCGAGAAGGATTTGGAGCTTCGAGGTCCAGGGGACTTTTTCGGTAAAAAACAAAGCGGGCTTCCCGAGTTCA
Source organism: Peribacillus sp. NPDC097264 (assembly GCF_050277925.1). Taxonomy (NCBI): domain Bacteria; kingdom Bacillati; phylum Bacillota; class Bacilli; order Caryophanales; family Bacillaceae; genus Peribacillus; species Peribacillus sp. NPDC097264. The sequence continues at coordinate 368,441 of NZ_JBNNSR010000002.1, read as the reverse complement.
AAGTGGCGGACATGGTCCATGATTACCGGACGCTGGAAGTTGCAAGGGAAGATGCTGCGAAATTGATAGCCTCAAATAGTTTTTGGCATGCACCAGAATACGCATCGCTCCGGTCACATTTGGAAGGTACAGGCGTATTGACAGGAGAAAAGCTTGACTGATCTTCTTGATTGAATGAAACAGTAAAACAGATTGTGAGAATTTCCACAAAATCTTGCAATCTGTTTTTAAAATATATATACTACTATTAGTACCTAGTCATAATACTATGGATGGTGACCTTCAAATGCGAAGAAATAAGAAGGAACGCCAGCAATTATTAATCGAAACGATTAAACAGAATCCTTTTGTAACGGATGAGGAGCTGGCTGAAAAGTACTCGGTGAGCGTCCAGACAATTAGGCTCGATCGTCTTGAATTATCAATACCGGAGCTTCGTGAACGTATAAAAAACGTAGCCGAGAAGAAATTCAGTGACGAAATAAGGGCATTGCCATTGGATGAAATCATTGGGGAAGTAATAGATTTGAATTTAGATGAAAATGCAATTTCTATTTTAGATATAAAAAAAGAGCATGTTTTTAAGCGCAATGGAATCGCAAGGGGTCATCACCTTTTTGCTCAAGCTAATTCATTGGCGGTGGCGGTCATCAATGATGAACTGGCCTTAACGGCAAAAGCATCCATTCTATTTACTCGTTCCGTCAAGGAAAATGAAAGAGTGGTAGCTAAAGCGAAAGTTAAAAAGGTGGAGTATCAAGCAGATCGTTCCGTAGTGGAAGTCAGAAGCTACGTAGGAAATGAAATGGTATTCAAAGGTGAGTTCGAAATGTATCGCTCTTAACTTGCTTAGAAAAGGATGAACGTTCATGAAAATAACGCTAGATGCAATGGGTGGAGACAATGCTCCAAAGGCACAGGTATTAGGAGCCATGAAAGCAGTCGAGGCCTTTCCCGATGTGGAAATAACCTTAGTAGGGAACGAAGGCGAAATCAACCAGTTCTTAACGAAAAATGAACGGATCAAGATCATACATACGGAAGAAAAGATACTAAGTACCGATGAACCTGTTCGTGCGGTCCGTCGCAAGAAGAATGCATCGATGGTATTAGCAGCCCGCCAAGTGGCCGATGGAGAAGCGGATGCATGCATATCTTCAGGAAATACAGGTGCTTTGATGGCAGCCGGCTTGTTCGTTGTCGGGAGAATCGAAGGAATCGAACGTCCAGCATTGTCCCCAACCTTGCCGACAATAGATGGTAAAGGTTTTGTTTTTCTTGATGTGGGAGCGAATGCAGAAGCGAAACCGGAGCACCTGCTTCAATTTGCCATAATGGGTTCCGTATATGCCCAAAAGGTGCGTGGAATTGAAAAACCGCGTGTGGGCCTTTTAAATATTGGGACTGAAGAGAAAAAAGGGAACGAGCTGACGAAGCAGGCTTTCACGCTCCTTCAGCAATCATCGGACATCTCCTTTATAGGGAATGTAGAGGCCAGGGATCTTCTGAACGGTCCGGCAGATGTAGTTGTGACGGATGGCTTTACAGGAAATATGGTGCTGAAAACGCTTGAGGGAACAGCCATGAGTGTCTTTCATATGTTAAAATCCGCGTTGATGAGCAATATGAAGAGTAAGATTGCCGCAGCACTAGTGAAACCGGAACTAAAAGGCATTAAAAATCAAATGGATTACTCGGAATATGGTGGGGCTGGATTATTCGGTTTGAAGGCACCTGTCATCAAGGCACACGGTTCTTCCGACGCAAATGCGATTTATAACGCGATCCGTCAGACCCGGGATATGGTGAGTCATGATGTGATTCCGACCATTGCGAAGACGATAGAAAAAGTCCAATAAATATAGAGATAGGGGAGTTTGGGATGGGTAAGATTGCTTTTGTCTTTCCAGGACAAGGTTCACAGTCAATAGGGATGGGTTTAGACTTATTTGAGGTAAATGAGCAAGCACGGAAAATTTTTCAAACGGCGGATGAAAAACTGGATTTTGCGCTATCCGAGCTTATATTCAATGGCACTCAGCAGGAATTAACGGTAACCTATAATGCTCAACCTGCGCTATTGACTACAAGTTATGCCTTGTTCAATGCCTTGGCGGAAGCGGGCATCCAGCCTGATTACACTGCAGGACATAGTTTAGGGGAATATACGGCATTGGTAGCCTCAGGTGCAATTTCTTTTGAGGATGCTGTCTATACTGTTAGAAAACGTGGTCAATTCATGGAGGCCGCTGTTCCGAATGGCCAAGGCTCGATGGCCGCAATTCTGGGAATGGACCGTACAGCACTCGCTCTTGTAACGGCTGATATTACTGATGCAGGTGAATCCGTTCAGCTGGCTAACATTAACTGTCCGGGGCAAATCGTCATTTCCGGAACGGCAGAAGGCGTCAAGCTTGCGAGCGCAAAAGCGAAGGAAAGCGGAGCAAAACGTGCTCTCCCTCTTGATGTAAGCGGGCCGTTTCATTCTGAATTAATGAAACCTGCGGCTGAACAACTTCAAAAGGTACTTGATGAAGTGAGTTTCCGACAGGCACCCATTCCGGTGATTTCAAACGTAACGGGCGAGCCTATCACAGAACCATCTGAGATTAAAGATAAATTAATTGAACAATTGTATTCACCAGTTCTTTGGGAAGATAGTGTCAAAAAGCTGCTTGAATTAGGCGTGGACACGTTCATTGAAGTGGGACCAGGCAAGGTGCTGGGAGGATTGATTAAAAAAATCGACCGATCCGTCAATATTCACTCAGTATCGAATACAGAAACCCTACATAAAACGGTCGAAGCATTGAAAGGGGAACTAGCATGATTCTTGAAGGTAAGAAGGCACTAGTAACTGGTGCTTCCCGCGGTATCGGCAGGGAAGTGGCATTGGAACTCGCACGGCAGGGAGCGGACGTAGCTGTCAATTATGCTGGAAGCGAAACAAAAGCTAATGAAGTGGTCGATGAAATCAAGGCACTTGGGCGAAAAGCATTTGCCGTTCAATGCGATGTATCAGATAGTGAATCAGTAACAGGCATGATTAAAGAGGTCATTGAACAATTTGGCCGGGTCGACATTTTAGTCAATAATGCTGGAATTACCCGTGATAATTTATTGATGCGGATGAAGGAAGAAGAATGGGATTCGGTAATCGATACGAATTTAAAAGGTGTCTTCCTTTGCACAAAGGCAGTCACAAGACAAATGATGAAGCAACGTAGCGGCAAAATCATCAATATGGCTTCCATCGTCGGTGTGATGGGGAATGCGGGGCAGGCAAACTATGTTGCAGCCAAGGCAGGCGTGATTGGCTTGACAAAGTCCACTGCCAAGGAGCTTGCATCAAGAGGGATCACGGTCAATGCGATCGCTCCAGGTTTCATCTCCACGGATATGACTGGTGAACTGACGGAAGACGTGCAAAAAGCGATGCTGTCACAAATACCTTTAGCCCGCTTCGGTGACCCAAAGGATATTGCATCAGTTGCCACGTTTCTCGCTTCAGAGGCAAGCAGCTATATGACGGGTCAAACCCTTCATATTGATGGCGGTATGGTGATGTAAGTTTAGGTTTGATTTTTTTGAAATATAATTTATAATGTCTTGAGGGGAGGTGAACATATTGGCAGATGTATTAGAAAGAGTAACGAAAATCGTTGTAGATCGCTTGAACGTTGAAGAATCAGAAGTAAAGCTTGAAGCTTCATTCAAAGAAGATCTTGGTGCCGATTCCCTAGATGTAGTCGAACTAGTCATGGAGTTTGAAGACGAATTTGATATGGAAATTTCGGACGATGACGCTGAAAAAATCGCCACAGTGGGTGATGCTGTGAATTACATAAAAAGCACTATGTAATGTTAATGTCTTTTGATTAAAAGCTCCGTTTTTTAACGGGGCTTTCTCTTGTAATGTAAGGGTCTGGAAAATAACAGGCTTGAACGAATACGTGCAGTTCCGATTAAGTTCCATGTGTCAAGCATCAACGCTGCTGGCTATTTTTCTTTAAGCGGATTATACTGTATGATGGTACATAGGAAAGCTTGACAGGAATTCCTGCCAGGTTTCTTTTTATATGTAGGAAAAATTTGTTTTTGAACCGTAGTGGAGGGTTTTTGTGATGCGTAGGAACGTAAATAATCGTAAACCATTAAGTAAGGATAATAAATTTAAAGAGTTACAGGACAATCTGGGTTTTCATTTTGAAGATGAAAATTTGTTGAAAAAAGCTTTTACACATTCATCTTATGTGAATGAGCATCGCCGCAAGCCTTACGAAGATAATGAAAGGCTAGAATTTCTAGGAGACGCAGTACTTGAACTGACAATCTCGAAATATCTGTATCAGAAATACCCGATGATGAGTGAAGGAGAGCTTACGAAATTAAGGGCAGCCATTGTCTGTGAGCCGTCACTAGTCGACTTTGCCAACAGCCTCTCTTATGGGGAATATGTATTGCTTGGTAAAGGGGAAGAAATGACAGGCGGTAGAGAACGCCCTGCCATGCTTGCAGATGTATTTGAAGCCTATATCGGCGCTTTATATCTTGACCAAGGATTAGAGCCGGTTGTGCAGTTCTTGAAAAATGTCGTGTTTCCGAAGATAGACGAGGGTGCTTTTTCTCATGTGATGGATTATAAGAGCCAGCTCCAAGAGCTTATCCAACGGGATGCAATTGGGGTTCTGCAATACAAAATACTGCAGGAAAAAGGACCGGCCCATAATAGAGAGTTCGTTTCGACGGTTTCTTTGAATGGGGAAGATCTAGGAACTGGTGTGGGAAAATCGAAAAAAGAGGCAGAGCAACATGCCGCCGAACACGCATTGGCCGTTTTAAAGAAAAAAACTCAACAAGATAGTTGAACAGTAGAGGGGGAAAGGTCATGTTCCTCAAACGCTTGGACGTTGTAGGATTCAAATCTTTCGCAGATAAAATTTCGATTGAATTTGTACCTGGTGTCACGGCAGTGGTTGGACCGAACGGTAGTGGTAAAAGCAATGTGACTGATGCAGTCCGTTGGGTTCTTGGAGAGCAATCCGCAAAATCACTGCGTGGAGCAAAAATGGAAGATATCATCTTCTCAGGAAGTGACACAAGAAAGGCCTTGAATTTTGCAGAGGTTTCCTTGACTTTGGATAATGAGACCAACACCCTTCCAATTGACTTTCATGAAGTTAGTGTGACAAGAAGGGTATATCGATCGGGTGAAAGCGAATTCTTCATTAATAATCAAGGATGCCGCCTGAAAGATATCATTGAATTATTTATGGATTCAGGACTTGGACGCGAAGCATTTTCCATTATCAGCCAAGGGAAAGTGGAAGAAATCCTTAGCAGCAAAGCAGAAGAAAGACGAGTTATTTTTGAAGAGGCCGCTGGTGTCTTGAAGTATAAAACAAGAAAAAGAAAAGCGGAATCAAAACTGACAGAAACACAAGATAATCTCAACAGGATTCATGACATCCTTCATGAACTAGAAGGTCAAGTGGAACCCTTGAAAATTCAATCTTCCCTGGCCAAAGAATATTTGGATAAGAAAGAGGAACTTGAAAAAATCGAAGTGGCTTTGACCGTTTTTGAAATTGAAGAACTTAATGAAAAATGGGAAAGTCTTACCCAGGAACTTGGGAAACACAATGAGATGGAGCGACAATTGGCTGGAAGGCTTCATGAACGTGAAGAGCATCTTAAAGAGGTTCGAGGAAGCATTGCCGGACTCGAAACATCTATTAACGAGCTTCAAGAAGTGCTATTGAACGCCAGCGAAGAGCTTGAGAAGCTTGAGGGTCGTAAAGAAGTATTGAAAGAACGGAAAAAGAATGCGGCACAAAATAAATCACAGCTTGAAAAAGCGATTATAGAGGGCAAGGCAGCCGTTGAACGTCTTTCTTTACAAAAGGAAAGAGAAACGGAAGTTCTGCATGCATTGAGTTCTGAAGTAAAACAGCTTCAAGAGCTTTTACATGAAAAACAAAAAAGCTTAGGTCTATTCAATACCGACATTGAAGCCCTGATAGAAGTGAAGAAAAGTGACTATATCGAGTGGCTGAACAAGCAGGCTGCCGCCAAAAATGAAAAGCATTACCTTCTGCAGCAACTCACGCAGCAGGAACATAAAAATTCCAAACTGGATCACGAAAATGAAAAATTCCTTACCGAGAGAACGGAAATCACTGCTAAAAAGTCAGAATACTCCAAGCGTATGGAAAAACTGAGCAAGCAGCTTGAAGACCATGTCACTTCTTTCCGAAATCAACAGAATAAGCTACAAACGGCAAAAGATACGTATCAAAAACAGGAAACGACCCTATATAAGGCCTATCAATTCCTTCAACAGGCAAAATCCCGAAAGGAACTGCTTGAAGAGATGGAAGAGGACTATGCAGGCTTCTTTCAAGGTGTTAAGGAAGTCCTAAAAGCAAAAGGTACTCTAAAGGGCATTGAAGGTGCAGTGGCGGAACTGATCAAGGTCCCAAAGGAATATGAAACCGCCATCGAAACAGCACTAGGTGGGGCGATGCAACATGTGGTTGTGGAGAGAGAAGAACATGCCCGTGAAGCCATTTCCTTCTTGAAGAAAAACAGGTTTGGACGGGCGACTTTCCTGCCCTTATCTGTCATCAAAGGAAGAGAGATTTCATCGAACCAGCTATCGATGCTGAAGAATCACCCTGCTTTTGTCGGGACAGGTTCCTCGTTGATCCAATATGATGAGAGACATGCTTCCATCGCGGCAAACCTGTTAGGAACCGTCATTATCACAAAGGACTTAAAAGGAGCCAACGAACTGGCAAAAATGGTGCAGCACCGTTTTCGCTTTGTTACGCTTGAAGGGGATGTCGTCAACCCTGGTGGTTCGATGACGGGTGGAACGATCAAACAAAAATCGACTTCACTACTATCCCGGAAAACCGAGCTTGAAGAATTACATGAGAAGCTAGCCGGGATGGAATTAAAAACGAACCAGCTTGAAAAACAGGTAAAACAGCTGAAGGTGGATGTCGGTGTTCAAGAGCAAACGCTTGAACAAACGAGAAAAACAGGTGAAATGCTACGATTACAGGAGCAATCCCTGAAAGGTGAACTTCGTGAAGTCGAGCTACAAGAAAGAAATGTGAATGATCGCCTACACCTTTATGATTTGGATAAAAACTCCTATTTAGAAGAGCAACAGCAAAAGAAAGCAAGGCTCGAAGAATTGGAAGAACTGTTGGAATCCTGTAAAGTGGAAATCGATGGGCTTGACCGCCTTATAGCGGAAATGACAGAACAAAAACAATCACAGCAATCATCAAAGGAAAGTCTTGCCGAAGAAACGAGCGAGTTAAGGGTAACATTGGCCTCAAAACGCGGTCAGCTTCAAAATCAAAGAGAAAAAATGGAACGGCTTGAGGCGGACTTGGCAAAAGAGACCAGCACCTTAACTGAAAACAAGGATGACTTGGGGCTTTTAACAAATGAAATGACGGACAGTTCGAGTGGGGAAGAAACGCTTGAAGACATGGCCCAACAAAGATTGCTTGATAAGAATGCGGCCATTGAAAATATTTCCGCCAAAAAACAGGAAAAGACCGAAATGCAAACTCATCTCGAAACCCTCGAAATAGCTTTGAAAGAGGAAAGTCGTCTCTATAAAGGTATCGTTGAAGTGGTCAAGGATGAAGAGGTCAAATTAACCCGACTTGATGTGGCGCTGGAAAACCGCCTGGATCATTTACGCGAGGAATATACATTATCCTATGAAGGGGCTAAAGAAAAGTATCCATTAATGATACCTATCGAAGAAGCTCAGAAAAAGGTAAAGCTCATTAAGCTGGCCATTGAAGAATTGGGGACGGTCAACTTAGGAGCAATAGACGAGTATGCCCGTGTAGCCGAAAGGTACGAGTTCCTTCTCGGTCAAAAAGAAGATCTGCAGCAGGCTAAGGATACCTTATTCCAGGTTATCGACGAGATGGATGAGGAAATGAAACGACGCTTTTCAGAAACATTCTATGCGATTCGTGAACAGTTCGAACAGGTATTTAAATCACTGTTCGGTGGTGGCAGGGCTGAATTAAAACTGACAGATCCCAATGATTTATTGAATACGGGAGTAGATATCATCGCACAGCCTCCGGGGAAAAAACTACAGAACTTAAGTCTCTTGTCCGGTGGAGAACGAGCATTGACTGCAATTGCTCTTTTATTCTCGATTTTAAAGGTCCGGCCCGTTCCTTTCTGTATCCTCGATGAAGTCGAGGCGGCACTTGATGAAGCGAATGTAGTTCGTTTCAGCCAATTTTTAAGGAAATTCAGTCAAGAGACTCAGTTTATAGTAATCACCCATCGTAAAGGGACGATGGAGGAAGCGGATGTCCTCTATGGCATTACGATGCAAGAGTCAGGTGTTTCCAAATTAGTTTCCGTTCGTATGGAGGAATCAGAGAACTTTGTTGAAATATAAATCCATGAATTAGAGGAAGTGGGACAATGAGTTTCTTCAAGAAGCTAAAAGAAAAATTCACGGCACAAGAAGAAAAAGAAACAGCTGTAGAAACAAAAGTAGAAGTAGAAGTTGAAAAAAAAGCAACATCCGAAATATCAATCGGGGAAAAGTTTAAGCAAGGTTTAACGAAGACGAGGAATTCCTTTACCGGAAGGGTTAATGAACTCGTTGCCCGTTACCGGAAAGTGGATGAAGACTTTTTCGAAGAACTTGAGGAGATTCTCATCCAGGCTGATGTAGGCTTCGATACCGTTATGGAATTAATCGACCAATTAAAAATGGAAGTGAAACTGCGCAATATCTCTGATACGAGAGAAGTGCAATCTGTCATTTCTGAAAAACTTGTTGAAATTTACCAAGGTGATGAAGAAGGAATATCCAGCTTGAACATTCAACAAGACGGCCTGACGGTCATTCTCTTTGTCGGTGTGAACGGTGTAGGTAAAACAACGACAATCGGTAAACTTGCCCATAAGTTTAAGGAAGAAGGCAAATCGGTCGTATTGGCGGCTGGTGATACTTTCCGCGCCGGAGCGATTGAGCAACTCGAAGTGTGGGGAGAACGTGTCGGTGTCAGTGTCATTAAACAAGGAGAAGGATCTGACCCTGCTGCTGTTATGTTCGATGCCGTTCAAGCGGCTAAGGCACGCAAAGCCGATATCCTGATTTGTGATACAGCAGGCCGTCTGCAAAATAAAGTGAATTTGATGAAGGAATTGGAAAAGGTGAAGCGTGTAATTGAACGTGAAGTGCCTGGTGCACCACATGAAGTGCTCCTTGCCCTTGATGCAACGACGGGTCAAAATGCACTCATTCAAGCGAAAACGTTCAAGGAAGCGACAGATGTAACGGGTATCGTCTTAACGAAGCTTGATGGTACAGCAAAAGGCGGAATTGTCATAGCGATCCGAAATGAGCTTTCCATTCCCGTGAAATTTGTCGGACTTGGTGAAAAAATGGACGATCTTCAAGAATTCGATGCTGAAAAATATGTGTATGGGCTCTTTGCCGATATCATTGATAAAGAAGAAGTATAAAGGTGGATAGTTTTAGCCGGAAGGGATTTTCCCTTCCGGTTTTTTTGATTTTTTTTACTTTTTATATAAATACTGTATACTTTTTCGTGATCTAATCGTCTATTAGGAGTATAGAAAAAAAGGGGGAGTTCGGTTGTTCAGAAAATTAAAGGGAATCGCTGCTTGTTTATTATTTTTAGGCCTATTTTTACATTCATATACAGTTCAAGCAAAAGCAGCGGACACGGACATAAAAATCTCGATTGAAACAGGGTTTGATGGATACATAACTCGGGCCAAGGCCATGCCGATGACCGTACATATCGAAAATAAGGGGGAGGCTTTCAGCGGTACGCTGATTTTTCAATTTCAGGCCGATTACGATTTCGGAGGGTCGCAAATTCTAAAAGTGGAATTGCCAAAGGAAAGCAAGAAAACCTATTCCGTTTCACTTCCAGGGTATACCGACGAAAATTATAATTATAATGGGACCGCACTGGCGAAGTCGATTTATCTCTATGAGGGAGATTGGAAGAATGGTAAAGAAGTAGACTATTCCGGCCCGAAGGTACTGGCACCTAAGTTCTTTGATGAAAGCGAGGACCTGATTGGAGTATTAAGTGAAAATTTCGATCGTTTGACGGAATTGAGAGTCTTGCCATCCCTCCAAGCCAGGATGGTCGAGTTGGAAAAAGAAGATTTGCCTAAACAGTCAATTGGCTATGAAATGTTAGATTATTTAATCATTGATGAATTTGCAATTGCCGCTTTGGATGAGGCACAACAGAAAGCACTAAAGGGTTGGATCCGTTCTGGTGGTGTATTGATTTCCGGGTCATCACCAAGTGCCGCTCAATCATACGGGTCCCTGTATAACCTTTTACCGATGAAGATGGATAAAGGAATCAAGATGGATTCATCCTTTCTTACAGAAAAGAAAAAAGATCGACCATCCTTTGAAAAATTGCCGGGCTTTACTGGTGAAGTGGAGAAAGGGACAGAAATCATTGCGAAGAGCGGGTCATCACCGGCCGTTGTCAAAAAGCAATATGGAAACGGGATGATTGTCCAGACGGCCTTTTCGTTAGGAGATGAGCCACTTGCCTCTTGGAAAGGATACGGCACGTGGTTTGAAGCGATTTTAAAGAAGGTGGAGTTGAATGCGTTTTCCACTTCAAGTGAATTCATGGACGAAGCAAGATGGGAAATGAATGACCCCAATAGTTACTTTGATGATACGAATTTATCCGTGATTCAATTGGCATTGTTGCTGTTAGTCTACGTTGTGATCATTGTACCGATTTTATTTGTTATTCTGAGGAAAATGGATAAAAGGGAGCACGCTTGGTGGATCATTCCTTTGATTGCCTGCATTACGACGATTCTAACGTTTGCCGTCGGAGCGAAAGATCGTCTTGCCAAACCTCAACTCAATCAATTGGGAATCTATCAAATTGAGGATGACCAAATCATCGGCATCCAATCGAATGTCCTCCTGTCCAATAAAGGAGGCAATTACAACCTGACTTTCCCGAAAAATGAGTTAGTTGCGATGCCAATGACTCAGGAGGGATTAGGTGGAAGCGTGAAAAGAGCACCAATGCTTGAAGAGAAAGCTACCGATATGGAATTGACCTTTCCAAACGTCGAATATTGGTCTACCAGGTCCTTTATAGGAAAGGTTTATAAAGAAAATGCAGGTCAATTGAAAAATGACTTGACCGTTGAAAACAGGACCTTGACAGGTACGATTCAAAATGAGACACCTTATGACCTTAAGGAATTAATGATCCTGACCGGCAATGAACGAATCAATCTCGGAACGTTGAAGAAGGGGGCAGAGATCAAGGTAAATGAAGCGTTAAAGAGTGATTTCTTATTTAAACCGTATGGAACGACATCGTCTTCTTGGAATAATGGAACTATGGGAAAAAAAATCGATATTGAAAAAATGCGCAGGGATCAGCTTCTTTACCTGACGGAGGCGTATTTCGGAGGGGCCTCGACAAAATCCGAACCTGTCATCGGCGGTATAACCGACGATTCAATCGTAGACGTTAGACTATCGAAAAAACCGAAAGTAAATATAGATAATCTGATTTTCCAAACATTCAGTCCGAAAACAATTTTGGCTGGGGAAGTGACATTGTCAAAAGAAATGTTCGCGGGGTCTGTGAATGCCCTCCGGGGTTCAGTTGGCGAAGAAGAAGGATATGGTACGTATTGGTTTGAAAGGGGAGAATATGAATATATCAGTTCAGTTCCAAAGATCATGAAGGACGATACATTCAAAGCGTCAGAAATGACGATTAAGTTCAGTAAACAAGATGTTAAGTATGAACTCTATAATTTTTCGACTGAAAAGTATGAATCGATACCTAAGGGAGAACGGGAAATTACTTTCAAAGGGACTAAGGATATATCATCCTATGTATCAAAACAAGGGAACATCCAGATAAAAGTCATGATAGATAATGATGATGACCCGAGTGTAAGGATGCCACAAATCACTGTGAAGGGAGTGGTGGAGAAATGATAGAAATTATACAGTTAACTAAACAATATGGCACGTTCACCGCATTGGATCATTTGGATTTGCAAATAGACAAAGGAACCGTGTTTGGTTTTGTCGGTCAAAATGGGGCAGGGAAATCCACGACTTTTTCCATTTTGGCTACCTTGCTTGCACCAACATCGGGAACGGCTTATATCAATGGCTACAATATATCGAAGGAACCTAAACAAGTCCGTAGCCAGATCGGTTATATGCCTGACTTTTTTGGTGTGTATGATCAATTGAAGGCTGAAGAGTACCTGGATTTTTACGGAGCAAGTTATGGTATACCCGTTTCGGAACGGAGTAAACTGATTCCACAACTGCTCGAGCTCGTAAATTTATCGGATAAAAAGGATTCCTATGTGGATCTTTTATCACGGGGAATGAAGCAACGGCTTTGTCTTGCAAGGAGTCTGATACACGACCCCGAAGTGCTTATTTTGGATGAACCCGCTTCCGGGCTTGACCCGAGGGCTCGTGTTGAAATGCGGGAGATTTTAAAGGAATTGAAACATATGGGTAAAACGATTTTGATATCATCGCATATTTTACCTGAACTTGCGGAAATGTGTGATGTGCTCGGCATCATCGATCAGGGTAAATTGAAAGCACAAGGGTCGGTCGCGGAAATCCAACATAAGCTGCAGGGCGAAAAGAGCCTGATTATTAAGGTTCATGAGGATATTGAGCGATCCATCGCTTTTCTAGAAGATAATCCGGATATTAGCCAGATCAATACGCATGTTGATGAAAAAACGATTCAGTTTCTATTCAAAGGAGATGCAGGGGCCCAACAACAGCTGCTGAAGTCCTGTATGTTGCAAGACTTGCCCATTGTCTCTTTTTCGGAAATAGAGACGGATCTGGAGGATGTGTTCATGGAAATCACGAAAGGGGTTGAACTGTCATGAAGAGCTGGCTGATGAATCCGGTTTTGAATAAAGAGTTTAAGCTACGCTTTCGCTCTTTTAAAAGTTTTTTAGGTGTATTATTCTATGTTCTTGCGATTGGTGCCATCGTTATCGGTATGATTTTTATTCAGTCTCTTAGTAGCATGGGCGGGCGCGTTGACCCGGATGCAAGCCGGAGTATGTTTATATTTCTATCCGTTATCCAACTGGCCTTGGTCTTGTTCATTACACCTGGACTGACGGCAGGCGTCATCTCGAGTGAGAGGGAGCGACAGACGTTAAATATTTTATTGACGACTTCCCAAAGCTCGACAGGCATCATTTTCGGGAAATTAATTTCATCCATTTCCTACTTGCTATTACTGGTTGTGGCCAGTTTACCGCTATATAGCATCGTCTTTTTATTCGGCGGAATTTCGCCGAATCAGCTTTTGATGGTGCTGGGCTTCAATGTCTTCACCGTCATCGTATATGGCAGTATCGGGGTGCTTTTTTCTACACTTGTGCGAAAAACCATTCCGGCGATGGTCACGACTTATGGAATCACATTGTTTTTAGTAGGTGGCACAGCTTTATTGACCCTACTATTCACTACCATGGCCGTGGGGAATCAGGTAAATGTCACCACACCAACGACTAACCCATTGCCTTACTTAGCGGCCATGCTAAATACCCCAATCGTATTAATCGGCTTTGTTGAACCGACTTACTCTGAGGAAATCCAGAAGTTATCGGGGATTGATTTTCCACTTTGGGCGTCTCATTTGATTTGTTACACACTTCTACTAATCGGGTCCGTTCTTCTAAGCGTTAAAAAGCTGCGCGTGGGAATGAAGACAAAACGATGAACAAGGATCTTACCCATGATGAACTCCAGTTTCTCAAGTTGATTAAACCCGTTAAGCGGCAACTTTTCATGCAGCATGTGATGAGGGAGGGGCAACTTTTACTCCTTGCCGTGTCTGCATGGACGACTTTACTATTTTTCATGGCACGTATAGTAGTCATACCCTTCGTTTTCCGTTATTTTTTCATTGGAATCATCTGTTTACTTGCTTTTTTTGTCTATAGAATCATTAAAGGAAAACCCGGTAATAAAACGGCTGCTTTGCTGTTTAACCAGTATGTTCCTGATGACCGTGTCGTGACGGGATTCGCTTTTTTAGGGGAGATTGGTGAGCTTAAGTCACTCCAGCTCAGGGATGCTATTCACCATATGAAAATCCATCAGGAGGAGGCCCTCAGAAGGAAGAAAGTATGGGTACATCCGAAATGGCTGACGCTAGCTCTTTGTTTAGCAATAGGAGGTTCCCTATTGGCAATTTTGCCAAATCAGAAAATGGATCAAGCCAGGCAGGCGGAAAAAGAAGTGAAGCTTGTCGAGGAGGTCAAAAAAGAGCTTGATGAAAAAGTGAAGGAAATAAAGGATCCTGATGTCAAAAAGACATTGAAAGATGTAAAAGAGAAAGTTGCGCTAGAGAAAGAGGCTGAGAAGGCCTTAGAGGCACTCGCCAAACAGTCAAGCGAGCTGCAATTAAAAGAAAAGAAGCAAAGAGAAAAGCAAGAGTCACTGGAAACCTGGAAGGATCAGTCAAAAAAAACCGGCCTTACGGAGCTGTCCAAGGCACTTGAACAAAAGGACATGCGACTGGTCGAAAAAGAACTGAAAGAACTAAATGAAAGATGGGATGAGCTGTCCAAGGAACAGAAGCAGGCCCTAGAGAGCTACACAGAGCAGGAGCTTCCATTAACGGAAGAACAATTGGATGTACTGATGCAGCAGTTGGAGGAAGCGATGGAATCGGGAGAACTTGCCAAGCAGTTAGCATCAGCCAATCAAGCTGTTCGTCAAGCGGGATCCCAACTTCAGAATAAAATGAGTCAAGATGGTATTCCTTCTTCTCAAACAGCTTTTTCTAACAGCGATGGAACACAAGGGAACCAACCCGCCAATCAGCCCCTAGGTCAGCCCTCCTCTACGCCTAATGGACAGCCCAACGCCAATTCTGGGAATAATCCCGGAAGCCAAAAAGGACAAGGACAAGGACAAGGACAGGGTCAAGGACAAGGACAAGGACAAGGACAAGGAGCAAGTGGAACCGGCGGAGGAAAAGGAGGCACGAAGGGGGGTGCTGGACAAGGGTCGAGGGAAATGCTGACGATTCCCGAAAAGACCGATGGAAAGCAGAATATGGAAACCGACAATGGGAAACTTGGTGAAGGGAGTGGCGAGCAGGAGGAGGCCGAGGGTCCAGTATTGAGGGGGAACTTGCGGAATTATGAGGAGGTCTATCAGCAGTATGAGGAATCTTATCGCAAAAGTACGGATCGCCTTAGGCTACCCTCTGATTTGAATGATATCGTCAAGAATTATTTTAATAATCTTGATCCGGAAAGGTAGTGGGAAAATGACGGAAAAAGAACAGCAGTTTAATGAAGCAGGGACTATGATTGAGAGAGTTAAGCAGGAAATCTCCCGTTTTATAGTTGGGCAGGAAGACGTGATCGATCAAGTTTTATGGAGCATTTTTGCAGGTGGCCACGTATTGCTTGAAGGCTTGCCGGGACTTGGGAAGACGATGCTCGTTCGGACGATTTCGGAATGCCTGGATTTAGAGTTTTCTAGAATCCAGTTTACACCAGATCTGATGCCTTCCGATATTACGGGAACCATGTTATTGCAACCTGGAGAGGACGGAAGGCAGCAGTTTACCTTCCATGAGGGGCCTCTTTTTTCTCATATCGTCTTAGCTGATGAAATCAATCGGGCGACGCCGAAGACACAGAGTTCGCTTTTAGAGGCAATGGGGGAGAGAACTGTAACAGTCATGGGGGAAACGAAACAGCTTGATCAGCCCTTCTTTGTGCTTGCAACCCAGAATCCAATCGATATGGAGGGGACGTATCCATTGCCCGAAGCCCAGATGGACCGGTTTATCTGTAAGATTCTTGTCCGTTATCCATCAAAGCAGGAATTAAAGCAGATTGCCCTTCGAACGACAGGCAGGGAAACCATTTCTATTGAAAAAGCTGCCTCCATCAAGGATGTTTTGTTACTGCAGCAACTAGTAAAGGAGGTCCTTATTTCAGAAGAGATGCTGGATTACGCGGTTTTGATTATTTCGAGTACTCATCCAAATGTGGAGGAATCGCCGGAACTTGTCCGGCAATACGTTCAATTCGGAAGCGGACCTCGTGGGTTGCAAAGCTTGATCAAAATGGCAAAGGCAAGGGCTTTATTTGCCGGGCGTTATCATGTTTCTGCCGGTGACTTGAAGCAAACGGCCTATCCTGTGCTGAGGCATCGGATTATACTCAACTTTGAAGCGGAAGCAAACGGGGTTCTCATCGATTCCATTATTTCTGAAGTCGTTGAGTCGGCGTATAAATTAGGAAAAGGAACACCGGTTTGATGGTAGCTTATGCTTTTTTAGAAAGGCTACAGAAAAAGAGATTGCTCGTGAAAACGAGGAAGCGAGGGATGCATAAAGGTTCGAGACGGTCGAGTGCGTTTGGTTCTTCGCTTGAGTTCTCCGATTTTCGGGCCTATCAACCGGGAGACGATGTCCGGCAAATCGATTGGAATGTATTTGGCCGAACCCAGAAGCATTATATAAAAAGGTTCCTCGATGAACAGGAGTTATCTGTGGCCGTTTACCTGGATATGTCTTCTTCGATGCGAGCTCTCCCGGGAAAATGGGAACAGGCGCGAAAGCTCGCCGCTTCATTGAGCTTTGTTGTCCTTGTAAGCGAAGACCGTCTGAATTTTGTTCCCGTCGGTAATCAAGGAGCCCATCCTATTCGACGTAAAGGAGCGGTTCACCGTAAAAGGGTTTTTCGAGAGATAGCTGGATTGGAAGATACGGAGAGAAGCGGGGAGTTTTATGAGCAACTTGGCAAAGTGATGGTGAGGAATCAGCAACTTGCGATTATCATCTCGGATGGTCTTGAGCCCATCGAAAAGGTGGAGGCGACTTTAAGAAAGCTACGCTCGGCAAGACAAGAAGTCTGGTTCATTCAACTGCTGGGGAAAGAGGAACTTCAACCTATGTATGATGGGGACCTGAAGTTTGTGGATAGTGAAATGGAAACAGCGGTCAATGTTAGCCTTAATCCGACCCTCATCGACAACTATCGAAGGCGTCTAGCACACCATAACGAGCAGCTTGAAGCTATCTGTGAAAGTCTTGGCAGCCGCTATATGCTCATATCTGCTGAAACGGATATACAAACGATTTTATTTCACGACTTCCCACGCCACGGGCTAATGAATTGAGGTGAAGATATGCATATTTCAAACCCACTCTTTTTTCTATTGACCATTTTTATCGGAGCCGTCATTCTGTTTTATTTTTTCCGGAAGCAATATGAGAAAACGACGATTTCGTCCAATTTATTATGGGAGCAGGTGCTGAATGAATGGCAGGCTTCTCCATGGCTTCATAAATTACAGCATAATCTCTTATTCTGGCTTCAACTTCTCGTACTTCTCCTCCTCATGTTCGCGTTGGTTCGACCCTTTTGGTTTCAAAAGGGCATTCCGGGCGACCACCTAATCCTAATTGTCGACACATCGGCTTCGATGAGTGCAAAAGAAGGGGAGCTCACCCGGTTTGAAAAAGCCAAGCAAGAAGTGGGGGAGATGCTTCAAGCGGTGGATGATCAAGAAGTGACAATCATAGATGCTGGTCAAAAGCCTGTGATACTTGCCAATCACGAAACAAACCGGGCTGAGTTAAAAAAACAAATAAAAGAAATGGAGCTAACATACAGTCATGAGCATGTTGATAAGGCATTGAAACTGGCAGACTCGCTAGCGGCTGGAAAAGAATCGGTCATTCATTTATACTCCGATGCGGTTGTGGAGGAGGACCTTAGGGGGTTATCGGAAGACATTCCCATTGGTGTACATAATTTCAGCAGCCTGACTGGCAATCTCTCCTTGCTTTCATTTGGCACGGCAAGCTCTGAAGGAGGCATTACTGGGGTGGCGGTCATTGAAAATCAAACGAAGCAGGATGAAACGGTGAAATTTCAAGTAACGAATGGAAAAGATGTTCTATTCACAAAAAGGATAATGGTGAAAGCAAGCAGCGAGAAAATAATTGATATACCGGTTCTGAAAGAAAAACCGTATTATACGGCCTCCATCATTGTGGATGATGACTATTCAGCGGACAATGAAATGACGGCCATCCAAACGGCCATATATGAGAAAGTCTATGCAGTGGGGGATGTGAATCCATTTTTGATTAATGGGCTCGAAACGATTGGCCTTGATATCATCCAGCTTGAGGATAAAGAAAAAGTCGAAATGGATGGAATCGTGATTGCCGAAGGAGTGGACTTAGAGGAACTTGGATCGTACCCGCTTCTTTTTATCAATGCCACTGAAAAAGGAAAACAAAAACTGACAGGTCAACCAAAGGGAACGGGTGACCCACTCATGGACTACGTAAATATGGACAAAGTGTATATTAAATCGTCATCCCCTCCGATCAGCAAGCAATGGCATCATGTTACTACAAGTGAGGGTATACCGCTCATTCAAAAAGGTACGCACCAAGGACAGCCGATCATTGCCCTGAACTTCTCCGTTGCGGACAGCGATTGGCCGTTACAACCTGGATTTCCTATATTTTTATATAATTCCTATCAATGGCTGACCCAACAGTCGAACTTTCTAGGTTACTATCAGCCTGGTGAAGAAAAGTGGTTGAATCTTGGAACGGAAACGGGAAAATTGGCTATATTTACAGAGTCCGGAACGAATCTCTTTTCCATTGATTTGCAAAAGGAGGGTTTTCGAGCGCCAAATAAGCCTGGTATATACGAAGCGATGGCGGGAGAACAGGCATTTTACTTTTCGGTATTATTGGACGAAAGGGAAAAAAGAGTCGATTCAGCTCCGTCGTTCAAGATGAATATGAAATCATCAGAGTTGAAAGAAGGGGGAAGCGATACAAAACAGGATATCTTATGGTACTGGCTGGCTTGTATGGCCCTTCTGCTACTAATGGCCGAATGGGAGGTATATCGACGTGGGTATTGATGTTACTTATCCCCTGGTTTTTTTATTGCTGATTCCCTGTGCAGCCCTTATTTATATGCATGTGATAAAATCACGTAATCAAACGAAGCATGTAGAGACGGTCGTTGTGGCCATATTGCGGTCATGTATTTTTTTTCTCATTGTATTGGCACTGAGCGTTCCGCAATTGCTACAACCTATCAAGGGATCGACGGTTGTTTTTTTAGTCGATCGTTCTGCAAGTGTCAAAGACTCTGGCACAAAGTCGCTTGCTTGGATTGAGAAAAGTGTTGAAACAATGGGTAGAGACGACTCCTTTGCGGTGGCAGCCTTTGGGGGCAGTGCCGTTGCTGAGCAGGCGTTGTCGACAAAACATACACCCATAAGCCAATTTAGCGGTGAAGTGGAAGAAGAGGCAAGTCAATTGGATTCAGGCATTCAATTTGCTTCCTCGCTCATTCCGAGCTATTCAAGTGGGAGAATCGTCCTTTTTTCGGATGGCAATGAAACGTCGGGAAGCAGTGTGGAGGAGGCCAAACTACTTGCAAATAAAAATATTGAGCTCGACATCGTGCCACTAATCGAATCGATTGGCGAAGATGTCGCCCTGAAGAATGTAACGATTCCCCCATCTATCTATCAAGGCGAAAAAACGGAGATTTCATTGGAGGTCTTTAGCAATACAGCGAAAAAAGCGACTGTCCGCATTTCACTGAATGATCAGGAAATCATCAAAAAGGCAGTGAGTGTAAAAGAAGGGACTAATTTATTCTCTGTTTCTCATACAGCCGAGAAAACTGGACTACAAGTATATAAGGCCGAAATCATCGCTGAAAATGATACATTTGCGGAAAATAACCAATTGCAGGCAATCACGAATGTAAAAGGCACACCCAAAGTATTGATTGTCGAAGGTGAGTCAACAGGACGGCTTGAAAATATTTTGAACGGCAGCGGGCTAATTGTCGAATCGACGATACCGGAAAAACTGCCGACCACTTTATCCGGTTTTTTACAATACCAATCGATTGTGTTTAATAATGTTCCTGCCACCTCAGTCTCGGAAATTCAAATGAAAATGATAGAGCGGTCCGTTAAGGATTTCGGTAATGGGTTCGTGATGACCGGCGGAGAAAATAGTTTCGGGCTCGGCGGGTATTTCAAGACACCCATTGAGAGATTACTTCCAGTAGATATGGACATCAAAGGAAAAAAAGAGATGCCATCTCTTGGACTGATGATTGTTCTCGACCGATCAGGCAGTATGGATGGAAACAAGCTATCATTGGCAAAGGAAGCAGCTGCCCGCTCTGTTGAACTTTTGCGTGAAAAGGATACGTTTGGATTCATTGCCTTCGATGACCGACCATGGGAAATCATCGAAGCAGCCCCACTTAAGGATAAGGAAAAAGTCGTGGAGAAGATTCGTACACTGTCTTCAGGTGGCGGTACTGAAATCTTCAGCTCGCTTGAAATGGCCTATGATAAGTTAAGGGATGAAAGGTTGCAGCGGAAGCACATTATTTTGTTGACCGATGGACAGTCAAACGCTTCAAGTAATTATGAAGACTTGATTGAAGAAGGAAAGGAAGAGAACATAACCCTCTCTACCGTTTCAATTGGAAATGATGCCGATAAGAACCTACTTGAGGACTTGGCCGACTTTGGTGCGGGGCGCTATTACGATGTCACGGATGCTTCCGTTATTCCGAGCATTTTATCGAGGGAAACCGTCATGGCGAGCCGCACTTACATTGAGGATACCCCATTTTATCCATCTATCAAGGACAATCCGGAATGGAACGGATTGTTTAAGGATGGCGTACCTAAGATGAATGCCTACATCGCGACAACTGCAAAGCAGCGTGCATTACAGTCGCTGATCAGTGAAAAAGAGGATCCCGTCCTTGCCGAGTGGCAATATGGAATGGGAACGACGGCAGCTTTCACTTCGGACATTAGTGGGAAATGGTCGGGCGATTGGCCTGCTTGGGGAAAGTGGGGGACATTTCTCAATCAATTGATCACAAACACGTTGCCCAAGTTCGAAAGTGAGCCGTATATGCTCACACAGGATAATGGTGGGGAGGAAACGGTCATCAACCTTGAATCGTCCACACAAAATCACCTTCCTGTATCGGCAAATGTAGTGTCTGAAAAAGGTGAGGAAGTAGACGTCAATACGAAGCTCATCGCGCCGGGAAAATACGAAGTCATCATGCCTAAGCAATCAGGGATGTATTTTCTCAGCATAAAACAAGATACCAAGGGTGGAAGTACGAATCTATATCAAACAGGTTTCACCGTGCCCTATTCAGAGGAATACCTGCAACAAGGCCTAAACAAAGCGCTTATTAAGGAATTATTGGCTGTTTCGGGTGGTCAGGAGTTGAAGGATGAATCTGAGGCATTCCGGCCATTGCAAAATACGTCAAGGCAAGAACAAAGTATTAGTTCTTGGCTGCTTTTATCGGCATTCTTGCTCTTATTTTGCGAAATTGCGGTCCGAAGGTTTGGTTGGCACAGAGTTTCGCGTATCTTTTCGGGAAGTCGTGAAAAATCAGAAACCACTTCATCTAGGCAAAACGAAAGAGTCGCAAAACTGAAAAAGGTAAAACAAAAAGTTGGTAAGGAAGAAGCATTAAAGAAGCAGCCTGTAGAAATCGAGCAAAAAAAGGAGCAGGTAAAATCAGTGCCAGCTCGCCACCACAAGAAGGAACCTGTAAATAAACTATCGGAATCGGAACGTGAAGAGCAGATGAAGCGCCTGATTGAAGCGAGAAAACGAAAAAAATAATGATTTTTATCTTGTGGTAAGGAGTTTAGCTTGACATGAAATAATCGACACTATACAATATAAACTTGTAAAGGGTTTTCACTTAACAGCAGGGAGGCTTGCTAACATGCTTGAAAAGACAACGCGGATTAATTATTTGTATGACTTTTACCAATCGTTGTTAACGGAAAAGCAGCAGAGCTATATGGCCCTCTACTATCTGGATGATTACTCTCTTGGAGAGATTGCCAATGAATACGAAGTCAGTAGGCAGGCAGTCTATGATAATATAAAAAGAA
The DNA here is from genome assembly GCF_050277925.1 of Peribacillus sp. NPDC097264. Taxonomy (NCBI): domain Bacteria; kingdom Bacillati; phylum Bacillota; class Bacilli; order Caryophanales; family Bacillaceae; genus Peribacillus; species Peribacillus sp. NPDC097264. The sequence goes on along the minus strand of NZ_JBNNSR010000002.1, from coordinate 346,357 downwards.
CAGAAGCAATGCTCGAAGAATATGAAGCGAAGCTATTGTTATTTCAAAAATTTCAAGAGCGTAACCAATGGATTGCGAATGTGAAGGATCTTTTAGAGAAGGAATCCTTTTCTAAAGAAAAGTTGCTTGACGCAATTACAGCGCTTGAGAAGTTAGATTAGGAGGCGGCAATATGGCATTTGAAGGATTGGCCGACCGACTGCAGAACACGATGCAAAAAATCCGTGGAAAAGGGAAGGTCAACGAAGCCGACGTTAAAGAAATGATGCGTGAAGTTCGTTTGGCCCTGCTTGAAGCGGATGTTAACTTTAAAGTCGTGAAGGAATTTGTGAAGCGTGTAAGTGAGCGTTCGGTAGGCCAGGAAGTGCTAAAAAGCTTAACCCCCGGTCAACAGGTAATTAAAGTAGTTAAGGAAGAATTGACTCAGCTGATGGGCGGCGAACAGAGTAAGATTGCCGTTGCCTCCAAACCACCGACTGTCATTATGATGGTAGGTCTTCAAGGGGCAGGTAAAACGACGACTACCGGAAAGCTGGCAAATCTTCTTAGAAAAAAATACAACCGTAAGCCATTGTTGGTTGCGGCTGATATTTACCGTCCGGCGGCGATTAAGCAGCTTGAAACACTTGGCAAACAATTAAGCATGCCTGTTTTTTCCCTAGGTGATCAGGTCAGTCCTGTAGAAATTGCGAAACAGGCGATTGAAAAGGCGAAGGAAGAACATCATGATTATGTGTTGATTGATACCGCAGGTCGCCTCCATGTTGATGAAAATCTGATGGGCGAACTGAAAGATATCAAGGAATTGACCAAACCGGATGAAATCTTCCTAGTTGTCGATGCGATGACAGGTCAGGATGCTGTCAATGTGGCTCAAAGTTTCAATGAACAGCTCGGTCTAACTGGAGTCGTATTAACGAAGCTAGATGGAGATACTCGTGGTGGTGCGGCACTTTCTATTCGTTCCGTTACGGACACGCCGATTAAATTTGTCGGTATGGGCGAAAAATTGGATGCACTTGAAGCATTCCATCCAGAAAGGATGGCTTCAAGAATCCTTGGTATGGGTGATGTATTGACCCTTATCGAAAAAGCACAAGCCAATGTTGATGAAGAAAAAGCGAAAGAATTAGAGAAAAAGATGCGTACCGCTACTTTTACCTTTGATGATTTCCTTGAACAGCTTGGTCAAGTGCGCAATATGGGACCGCTTGATGATATTTTGAAGATGATTCCTGGTGCGAATAAAATGAAAGGGATGGATAACCTTCAGATCGATGAGAAACAGATTGGTCATGTTGAGGCTATCATCCGTTCAATGACGACGCAAGAGAAAGAACATCCAGAAACCATGAATGCATCCCGCAAGAAACGGATTGCCAAAGGGAGCGGAAGATCGATCCAAGAAGTGAACCGTCTACTGAAGCAATTTGAAGAAATGAAAAAGATGATGAAACAAGTTACAAGCATGCAAAAAGGAAAGAAAAAGGGATTTAAATTCCCGTTCATGTAAGTTTTTTTCATGGGAAATGAGCATAAAAATAGGCTGAAACCGCCTATTTAAACACTTTTTTCACCTGTTAAGAAAAAAACCTTTACAAACATACAAGACATTTGATATTATACTATCTTGTGTGAAACTATTCGGAGGTGCTTATTTAAAATGGCAGTAAAAATTCGCTTAAAACGTATGGGAGCAAAAAAATCTCCTTTCTATCGTATTGTAGTTGCAGATTCTCGTTCACCACGTGACGGACGTTATATCGAAGTAGTGGGAACTTATAACCCGGTGACTCAACCAGCTAAAGTTGACATCAATGAAGAGCTTGCTCTTAAATGGTTACAAGATGGAGCTAAACCATCTGATACAGTTCGCAACTTATTCTCAACTCAAGGCATCATGGAAAAATTCCATGTTGCAAAAAACAGCAAGTAATCGACGCTAGTTGATGAAATCTTTAATTGAAACGATTGTTTCAGCACTTGTGGATCATCCGGAAGAGGTTATTGTAACTTCGAAGGAAGAAGCCGACCGGGTTGTTTATGTCCTCTCCGTTCATAAAGAAGACATGGGCAAGGTCATCGGTAAACAAGGGCGTGTTGCTAAGGCGATTCGAACTGTGGTATATGCAGCAGGATCTTCACAGCAGAAGAAAATCTATTTGGAGATTTCCGAATAAGGAGGGCTAATCCCCTCCTTTTTTTGTACTTCAAGAAAAGTTCAATCCCGGGTCTACTTGCAATTTCATGGATTCGGGGTTTAATTTTCATTCTTTTGAGACACATCTTTCACCATTTTACGTTATACTTAAGAGAATGACCCTCATTTTTTCAAAAGATTACCCTATCATACATATTTTTTGAACGAAATAAGAAATCATAGATAATAGGAGGCGCTGGAATGAAAATTCTCCAAAATGTAATCGTTAACCAAGTATTAACGGAATCCAGCAAGAATCAGCTCCTCGATAAGTACAAATCAAAACGACTACAACTTCAAAAAGAAAGTGAACAGCTTCGTTTTGAACTGAAAAAACTTGAAAAGACCCGTAACCTTCAGCCCGCCAGCCTTCGTTCTCATTTTGAAAAAGAAATTAACCAAAGGCAGGAAAAAATCAAACTGCTTGAATTTCAAATGGAACAGTTGGAAATCCTTCCTATTGGAAGCGAACTGAAGGAACGGGAAGTCCAAAGCATTATTGATGTAGAAATCGGGGAAGATTGGGACGATCTTATGACAACGAAGACAATTGTCATTAAAGATGGAATTGTCTCGGAAATTCGTTAGAGGTGAAAGAATGGAAAACTGGTTTAATGTAGGTAAAATCGTCAATACGCACGGTCTTCTAGGAGAAGTCCGTGTTATTTCATCAACAGATTTCCCGGAGAAGCGGTACAAAGTTGGCAATACGCTGTATTTGTTCAGGGAAACAGAGAAAAAACCATTGCCGCTTACAATCAGGTCACACCGGACTCATAAAAACTTTAATCTATTGACGTTTGAAAACTATTATAACGTCGGTCAGGTAGAAGCTTTCCGCAACGGGATTTTGAGAATAAAGGAATCACAGCTTGGCAAACTGGATGAAGGGGAATTTTTCTTCCACGAGATCATCGGCTGTAAGGTCTTCACGGATGAAGAAGAGGAAATAGGAGAAATCGTAGAGGTATTGACTCCAGGTGCCAATGATGTTTGGGTCATTAAAAGGACGGCAGGCAAGGATGTTCTAATACCGTATATCGATCAGATTGTAAAAGAGGTCGACATCTCGGAGAAAAAGGTTATCATCACGCCGATGGAAGGACTATTGGACTGATGAAAATCGATGTACTTTCTCTTTTTCCAGAAATGTTCGAAGGAGTGCTTGGTTCCTCTATGTTAAAAAAGGCGGCAGAAAAGCAGGCTGTCAGCTATCGAGTGACCAATTTCCGCGATTACGCAGATAATAAACATTCAACTGTTGATGATTACCCATATGGCGGTGGGGCAGGCATGGTGTTGAAGGCACAGCCCATTTTTGATGCTGTAGAAGCGATCAAAGGCCAAGGTGACCTAAAACCTAGGGTAGTACTCCTTTGCCCGCAGGGGGAGCGCTACACGCAGAAAAAAGCAGAGGAACTTGCAAAGGAAGAACATCTCATTTTCGTATGCGGCCATTATGAAGGATATGATGAGCGTATCAGGGAGCATATCGTCACAGATGAGATATCAATAGGCGACTATGTACTTACAGGTGGAGAATTGGGGGCCATGGTCATTATAGATAGTGTTGTCCGCTTGTTGCCGGGTGTTCTTGGAAATGTTGATTCCCCGATTCTTGATTCCTATTCTTCTGGTTTATTAGAGCACCCTCATTACACTAGACCTGCAGATTTCCGGGGCATGAAAGTCCCGGATCCACTCATATCCGGAAATCATAAAAAAATAGATGAGTGGCGGATGAAAGAATCATTACGGAGAACATGGCAGAGACGACCTGATTTGCTTGAAAGCTATGAACTTTCCGATCTTGAGAAAAAATTGCTGTCAGAGATTCAAAAAGAAGAATGATCGCTATTGCATCAATGCATATTGTATGGTAGGATAGACCTTGTGACTTGGGCAAAAGTCCGGTCTTATATCGATGTTCCGCTGCAAAACAATTCAGTATTTGCAAGAGCGTCCAGGAGGAGTTGGAATTCATGCAAAATCTTATTAACGAAATTACAAAAGAACAACTTCGCACAGATCTTCCATCATTCAGACCTGGTGACACAGTACGTGTACACGTTAAGGTTATTGAAGGAACTCGCGAACGTATTCAGTTGTTTGAAGGCGTTGTAATCAAACGTCGTGGCGGCGGAGTTAGTGAAACTTTCACAGTACGTAAGATTTCTTACGGCGTTGGAGTAGAACGTGCTTTCCCTGTTCACACACCAAAAATTGCGAAATTAGAAGTTATCCGTCACGGTAAAGTCCGTCGTGCGAAACTTTATTACCTACGCGAACTTCGTGGTAAAAAAGCACGTATTAAAGAAATTCGTCGTTAATTCTTCGAATCTCTCTATGCGGGTTTACCATGATCCACATAAGGTGCGAAACCAAATCGTATACAAAAAAAGGAGCCTGTTTAACAGGCTCCTTTTTTTATCGATTAAACCATCCGGAAAAGAAGTGAGAGGGTCCTAAACCTGCTCGCTATAGCGTCCGTAACATGTTAAAATGATTAGATGATATGCTTTTCTAAAAGGGTGGTAAGGATGGCGAAAAAGAAAAATGAATTGTGGGAATGGATAAAGGCAGCCCTAATTGCGGTCATTTTAGTAACGCTTATTCGTTATTTCCTTTTGGCCCCAATCTATGTGGACGGCTTTTCCATGATGCCGACTTTGAAGGATACAGACCGTATGCTCGTTAATAAATTCTCTTATTCAGTGGGTGAACCAAAAAGATTCGATATCATCGTCTTTAAAGCGCCGGAAGGCAAGGATTACGTTAAACGGGTCATCGGTCTTCCCGGTGAAAAGGTGGAATATAAAGATGATATACTTTATGTGGATGGAAAAGCATATGGCGAACCATATTTGGATGAATATAAAAAGCAATTGATTGATGGTGGACCATTGACCGAGCCTTTTACATTAAGTGATATCATTGAACAGGAAACGGTGCCTGAAGGACATTTATTTGTTTTGGGAGATAATCGTCGCTTCAGCAAGGACAGCCGCCATATCGGGGTTGTTTCGTACCGGGAAGTGTTAGGCAAAACTAAATTAGTTTACTGGCCAATCAAAGACTTTCGATTGGTGGAATAGTAGAAAGGTGGATTCCATTGACAATACAGTGGTTCCCTGGCCATATGGCCAAAGCGAGACGGGAAGTAACAGAAAAATTAAAACTGGTGGACATCATATTTGAACTTGTGGATGCACGTATCCCGGCATCTTCACGGAATCCGATGATAGATGAGATTATCCAGCATAAACCAAGGCTTATCTTGTTGAATAAAGCCGATATGGCTGATCCGGTAAAAACCAATCAGTGGCTTGATTATTATAAATCACAAGGTAAAACGGCAATTGCTATTAACTCACAGGCGGGAAATGGTCTGCATCAGATTACGACGACTTCTAAAATGCTCTTGAAAGAGAAGTATGATCGGATGGAGTCAAGAGGAATCAAGCCGCGTGCGATTCGTGCGATGATCGTCGGGATTCCGAATGTCGGGAAATCGACGCTGATCAATCGGCTTGCTAGGAAGAACATTGCCAAAACGGGCAACACGCCTGGTGTGACGAAGGCCCAGCAATGGATAAAGTTCGGTAAGGAACTCGAACTTTTAGATACACCGGGGATTCTGTGGCCTAAATTCGAGGATCAGGAAGTCGGTTTAAGACTGGCCTTGACAGGAGCAATCAAGGATACGATTTTAAACTTGCACGAAGTCTCTCTCTATGGTCTTCGCTTCTTGGAAAAAGAATATCCAGATCGGTTGAAATCACGATATAATCTTGATGTCATCCCACAAGAAACGCTGGAACTTTTCGATGCAGTTGGGAAGTTCAGAGGATGTATAGCCTCTGGAGGATATATCGATTACGATAAGACCGCAGAACTGGTCGTTCGTGAAATCCGTTCTGAAAAGATGGGCCCGCTCACATTCGAGCTACCGCCTAAAGAGGACCAAGAAAACACGCCCGACTAACCTCTGTCCGGGCCAAGCTGTACAAGAGAATAAACACGGAGCGGGACTTTAGGCATCGAAGGTTGTTTTAACCTAAATGATGTCTCTTTTCCGCTCCGTATTTTTGATGGAACTATAGGAATGTAACATTTCTGCCGATACTTATAATGATGGGTGATAAAAATGAAAACAGCCATGAATATTAACGAAATTTCTTCAAGATTAAAATCCATAAGTAATCCGGAAGATCCTTTTTTGCAAGAATGCCGGGAGGATGCTCGCAAGGGAGTCGCCGATTTAATCGGCAAATGGAACAAATCCTACGAAAAAGCTCAACAAATCAGGGATACCTTCTTAAAAATGTCAGAGTTTGAGCGAGAGCTGCGCCAACAAGGGTTTTCGGTTCTTGCCGGTATAGATGAAGTAGGAAGAGGGCCCTTGGCTGGTCCGGTAGTGACAAGTGCGGTTATTTTACCAGAGACTTTCTATTTGCCTGGGCTAAATGATTCGAAAAAAATTTCCGAGTCCAAAAGGGAACAATTTTATGAGGCGATTCATAAAGAGGCTATATCAATTGGGATAGGCATTGTACATAGCGAAGAAATCGACGAAATCAATATCTATCAGGCTACGAAAAAGGCCATGATGGCAGCGGTGAACAATCTTTCGGAATTGCCGGATCATTTATTGATTGATGCAATGGAACTGGATATGCCCATTCCTCAGCTCTCGCTAATAAAAGGAGATGCTAGAAGTATTACCATATCTGCGGCTTCAATCGTCGCTAAAGTGACACGTGACAGGATGATGAAGGAATATGGGGTAAAGTACCCGGAGTATGGATTTGAAAAGCATATGGGCTATGGTACGAGCCAACACCTCGAAGCTCTCGATAAGCATGGGCTTACACCATGGCACAGAAGAAGTTTCGCACCTGTAAAGGAAATTGCGGCAAGGAAATAAGGATTAAAGGAGGATGAGGGGATGCAATCAATAACAAATGGTCAGTCTGTTTCTACACCCGTTGGGATACAAGGAAGCACGAATCTAAAGAGTGGGCAAATTCTTTTCGGAAAAGTGAATAAGATCTTTCCGAACCAAACGGCTGAAGTGCAGATTGGCCAACAAAAAATGATTGCGCACCTGGACGTCCCGCTACAGGTTGGGGAAAGATATTGGCTTCAAGTGCAGCCAAATGAGGGACAGGTGGTTTTGAAAGTACTTGATTCCCCGAATGTGAACCTCTCGAATACAAAAGAAGCAGCGGCACAGCTACTTGTTTACCTTGGTGTTAAGTCGGAACCAGAGTCTACAAAGCTTGCCGAGTTTTTACTGAGAAATCAATTCCCCATCACCAAAGATTTCTTCTCATCAGCATTGCAATGGGTTAAAGCGGCAAGTACAACTGAATCGGGACTTTCTGTTATTAAAACGATGTTTACGCAGCAGCTACCTTTTGTTAAGGATGTATTTTTTGCCTTGGCCGAACTAGCAAAAGGTGAACCTTTTCATAAGTTACTAAGTGGTCTGCAACAACAATTACAGGAAAGCGGATCTGACACAAAGACGCTGGTGCAGCTAAAAGCCGTATTGGAGTCCCTACATATTACTAAACAAGATCAATTGCAACAAACTGGTTTGCACAGACTTATTGCAATTTGGCTTGATTCCAAGTCGACACCAGATATGAAATCAGGAGCCTTTTCCTTGCTTCAAAAGACTGGTTTCATTCCAAGTGGGATAACTGAAACGGAATTACTGAGAAGAATAGTTGCTGAATCGGTGCGGTCGCCGGAACCCATGAAGACCCCAACGGCTAATAAACTACAGCAAGGACTGCAAGCACTAGCAAATGGAACGCTTGGACAAGGGAATATGGAATCTAACCTTATTAAACTATGGGGGAGTTCGGATATAGGAGCGAAGGCATCTTCAGATGTAAAAGATGTAATACCGTATAAAAGCATCGCAACCGATGAAAGGTCTGGACTTAATCTAAACCTGCTTGAACGTGCTTTTGGGAAAGGCTCCTCGGCAAGGGAACCAGGGACTATCCCTATGATTCAACGGAATGGAATCCAAAGCGGAAATGAAGGGCCGGAGTTAATCTCAGAATCATTAAAGAGCTCTAAGGCTGATACCCAATGGCAGGGGATGCAACAGACGGTCCGGCAAATTCCAGTGTTTACAAAAGAAGTCCTTAATCTTACTTCACATTTACTTGAACGTGCTTTTTCCGAGGTGTCTGCCAATCGTAAAATCACCCCGGTCGATCTAGAAGTCGATGAATTATTGAGTCAAATAAATAAGGATGTAGGGCAAGTTGGTGAGTCGAAGGGGAAAGTGGGGGATCTTCTACTTCAGGCTTTTAAGCAAGTTCCAGAAACTCCCTCTGCTGCTATCAATCCCGAGAAACTAGTGCTGAGCCATTTAATAGATGAAGGTTTTCAACCAAATGATTTTACAAATGGGACAGCTGTAGCCCAACAACTGAAAGAATGGACCAAAATGCTTGGGCTTCAACTGGAGCATGTTCTTGCTAATCTATCGGGAGGCGAATCGGAAGCGCTATCAGAGGAGTTAGAAACTCTCAAGCCTTTACTCCTAAAATTGTTGAATGAGCAGCATCCATCAGCAATTAAAGACATGGCTGAACAAATAGTGAATCGGCTCACTGCTCAGCAGGTTCTTTCACAGGATAACGGACCCATGCAAAATTTATTGCTCACCCTTCCTCTCAACTTAGGTTCGTTCCAAACGGATTTAACGTTGCAATGGAGTGGAAGGAAAACAAAGGATGGAAAGATCGATCCTGATTACTGTTGTATCCTGTTTTATTTAGAGTTAGAGAACCTTAACGAAACCATCATTGACATGCAAATCCAAAACCGCGTCATCAACGTGACTATCATTAACGAGCAGAATCAAACAATTGAAACTGCGGCGAGTAATTATCTGGACGTGTTGAAGGATAATTTGCGATTGATGGATTACAAGTTATCAGGAGTTTTATTTCAGGACACAACACGCACAAGAAATACGGGTGTGAGGCAGACTACTGTTCCTTTTTCAGAGACAGGAACTTATAGTGGGGTGGACATTCGGATATGAAACAGGAAAAACGGAAAGAAGCGATTGCCTTAAAGTATGATGCAAAGTCATCACAGGCACCTGTCTTGTTGGCTAAGGGAAAAGGCAAGACGGCAGAGAATATCCTGGTAAAGGCAGAGGAACTGAATATTCCTGTACAGAAGGACGAAACGTTAACGGAACTTTTAGGTCAGCTTGATATTAATCAAACGATACCGGAAGAATTATATGGAGCTGTTGCCGAAGTATTCGCTTTTGTTTATAAGGTGGACCGGAATGCTAAAAGTTAAAACCCTAATTTTATTCGGCAGGTTAAAAAAATGGTCGGATTGTGAAGGAAACCATAAAAAGTACTGAAAAAAATCATTATATTAAAAACATAGTAAACTAATGATAAAAGGATGAAGCAGAAGCTTCGTGCTTTTATTTTTTTGTCCAAAAAAAATAAATAAGGGTGCAAATCTTATAAAAGTGAAGAAAGAAATTCCTAAAAAATGGCTTTAAATAAGGTGTTTAATTAAAAAAGTCTGTAGGTGTAAAATGATCATCCTGAAAATGAGCCTATGAATGAATAATGTATTTTCTTCCATATAATAGAAGGTTAATTAGGTATATTGTAATAATTATTTTTCATAGTAGATAAAGAAAATTATGCATGAAAGAGAATTTTGTTGTAATATGGTAGAGAAAACACGCACCAAATTTCAGTTTTGTTTTTTAGTAGATAAGGAGGATGGGAAATGAATATCCATGAGTATCAGGGGAAAGAGATTTTGAGACAATACGGGGTATCTGTTCCAAATGGCCGAGTTGCCTTTACTGTTGATGAAGCAGTTGAAGCGGCGAAGGAGTTAGGTACAGATGTTGTTGTCGTCAAAGCTCAAATCCATGCGGGTGGCCGCGGAAAAGCCGGCGGAGTTAAGGTTGCGAAGAATCTTGATGAAGCACGTACATATGCAGAAGAGATTCTTGGTAAAACGTTGGTGACCCATCAAACAGGGCCTGCAGGTAAAGAAGTGAAGCGTTTACTTATCGAGGAAGGCTGCGATATCACTAAGGAATATTACATTGGTCTGGTCTTGGACCGTGCAACGAACAGTGTAGTATTGATGGCCTCCGAAGAAGGAGGAACGGAAATCGAAGAAGTGGCTGAGAAAACTCCCGAGAAAATCTTCAAGGAAGTAATTGACCCTGTGGTCGGTTTAACGGGTTTCCAGGCACGTAGAATCGCTTTTAATATTAATATTCCAGCTCCATTAATAAATAAAGCATCTAAATTGATGATCAACTTATATACAGCATTCGTAGAAAAAGATTGTTCGATTGCCGAAATCAATCCGTTAGTCGTGACGGGGGATGGCAATGTAATGGCCTTGGATGCTAAATTGAATTTTGATGACAATGCAATATACCGTCAGAAAGATATTTCAGAGTACCGTGATTTGGATGAAGAAGATGCTAAAGAAATTGAAGCATCAAAACATGGTCTTAGTTACATATCGCTTGACGGAAATATTGGCTGTATGGTTAATGGCGCCGGGCTTGCAATGGCAACAATGGACATCATTAAACACTATATGGGCGACCCAGCCAATTTCCTTGACGTCGGGGGCGGCGCTACAGAGGAAAAGGTGAAAGAGGCTTTCAAAATCATCCTGTCCGATGAAAAAGTAAAGGGCATCTTTGTCAATATCTTCGGAGGAATCATGAAATGTGACATCATCGCGACAGGCGTCGTAGCTGCTGCAAAAGAGCTAGGCCTGGATGTTCCACTCGTTGTTCGCTTAGAAGGAACGAATGTCGATTTAGGGAAAAGTATTTTGAAAGATTCTGGACTAAATATCACCGCTGCTGAATCCATGGCAGACGGAGCGCAAAAAATAGTATCACTTGTAGGATAATAGGCAGGGGGGAACATAATGAGCGTTTATATTAATAAAGATACGAAAGTGATTGTTCAGGGAATCACTGGCTCAACAGCATTATTTCATACAAAACAGATGTTAGAATACGGTACGAAAATCGTTGCAGGGGTCACTCCGGGTAAAGGTGGAACAGAAGCGGAAGGGGTACCTGTATATAATACAGTTTCCGAAGCTGTCACTGAAACAGGGGCGAATGCATCGGTTATCTATGTACCGGCTCCATTTGCAGCAGATGCAATTCTAGAAGCGGTTGACGCGGAGATTGATCTCGTCATCTGTATTACCGAGCATATTCCAGTCCTTGATATGGTTAAGGTCAAGCGGTATATGGAAGGCAAAAAAACACGCTTAATTGGACCTAACTGTCCGGGTGTGATTACCCCGGAAGAATGCAAAATCGGGATAATGCCTGGCTATATCCACAAAAAAGGCCATATTGGCGTAGTTTCTCGCTCTGGCACTCTGACTTATGAAGCCGTACATCAATTATCACAAGAGGGCATTGGGCAATCATCAGCTGTCGGCATTGGTGGGGACCCTGTTAATGGGACTGATTTCATTGATGTGCTTAAAGCATTCAATGAAGATCCAGAAACCCATGCGGTAATCATGATAGGGGAAATCGGTGGCACAGCAGAAGAAGAAGCGGCCATTTGGGTTAAGGAAAATATGACGAAACCGGTTGTTGGATTCATTGGAGGACGTACGGCTCCAGCTGGAAAACGTATGGGACATGCTGGTGCAATTATTTCAGGAGGAAAAGGAACAGCCGATGAAAAAATCCGCGTCATGAATGAATGTGGAATTAAAGTTGCTGAAACACCATCGGTCATGGGAGAAACCTTGATATCCGTCTTAAAAGAAAAAGGCATGTACGAACCTTGTAAAACGCATTAATAAGAGATGGGCCGACCTGATATTGGTCGGCCTTTATTTCACTTCTATAGTAAGTACCCTTCGAAAGTATCCATGACATCTTCATTTGACAAACCATACGACCATCCCCTGCTTTTGAATAATCCTCAAAGGAGTGCTTCCAAATTGAACAGAAATGAAAAACTAATCCACCTTCATCATTGTCGTGGTGCAGGCTGGAAAACGATAAAAATGATCTTGGCTGCAGACCCATCCCTCACCACCCTCTTTACAAAAACGTATGCTGAATGGAAAGAAATTCTCTCCATCCCGAACGACAAACTCCAACTCTTTCTCGCAGACTTGCATTCTTACAATACGATTGAAAAACTGAAACAATATGAAAATAATCAAATCCACTGTATGACGATTTTTGATGAAGACTATCCATATCTATTAAGACAAATTTTCGATCCCCCCTGGGTGCTTTATTTAAAAGGCAATAAACAGCTTTTAGCTAAGAAGAATACCATAGGTGTCGTTGGTACACGGAATCCAACCTCGTACGGGTTAGAGGCCTTAAAAACGATTTTAACGCCACTCGTAAAGAGAAAATTCGTGATTATTAGTGGAGTGGCAGTTGGAATTGACGCGATTGCCCATAAAATCACGTTGAACGAAGGTGGACATACGATAGGGGTTTTAGGAGGGGGATTAATGCACATTTATCCGAAAATCAATATTCCACTCGCAAGGGTGATCATCGATAAGGGATTGCTTCTTTCGGAAACCCCTCCGACTAGGAGATCGGAACCTTGGATGTTCCCTCTCCGCAATAGAATCATCAGTGGTTTATCGCAGGGGATTTTCGTGGTAGAGGCAAAGCAGAGAAGTGGTTCGCTTATCACAGCGCAGGCTGCACTTGACCAGGGAAGGGACGTATTTGCACTTCCTGGTAATATAACCAGTCTTGAATCAATGGGGACTAATCAATTAATTCAAGAGGGAGCTAAATTAGTTTTGACAGCTGAACAGATTGAGGAGGAATATTAAAACAATATAATATAGAAGATATACGGTGAAACCTCCAATTTTTGTCGAAAAAGGTGCTTTTTTAGGTGAATAGAATAAAATATTAGACAAAAAGGTTGAAAAAATTGTAAAACTGTTATAAGTTTTGCAACAGGCACCTCTTGTCAAAATATCTAAATCCTGATGAATCAGCGGGATTGGAAAAGTAAAGAGGTGTTGACAAATGATTTTTGAATGATTAATAATAGTGAAGATTTATATTACCTCTTTGAGGAGGATTTATTGGATGTCAGATTACTTAGTGATTGTGGAATCGCCCGCAAAAGCAAAGACGATAGAGCGATACTTAGGAAAGAAATATAAAGTTAAAGCTTCCATGGGTCATGTACGCGATCTACCTAAAAGTCAAACGGGTGTCGACGTTGAACATGGCTATGAACCTAAATATATAACAATCCGCGGCAAAGGCCCGGTTTTAAAAGAATTGAAAACAGCAGCAAAAAAAGCAAAAAAAATCTATCTCGCAGCTGACCCCGACAGAGAAGGTGAAGCGATTGCCTGGCATTTAGCGCATAGCCTCGACGTCGACATAAACTCGGATTGCCGTGTCGTATTCAATGAGATTACGAAAGAAGCAATCAAAGAATCATTTAAATCTCCGAGACCGATTAATATGCAATTGGTTGATGCCCAGCAGGCAAGGAGGATATTGGATCGTTTGGTCGGGTACAATATTTCCCCTCTATTGTGGAAAAAAGTGAAAAAAGGCTTGAGTGCCGGACGGGTTCAATCAGTTGCAGTCCGAATGATCATAGATCGTGAAAAAGAAATCAAAGACTTCGTTCCTGAAGAGTATTGGACAATCAAGGCCGATTTTGTAAAAGGAAAAGAACAGTTTGAGGGTTCCTTTTTCAGCCTTGCGGGAGAACGTACTGAATTGAATACGGAAGAAGACGTGAAGAAGGTTCTGGATTCTTTGAGCGGTGGGGAATTTACAATCGGTACCGTGACAAAAAAGGAAAGAAAACGTAATCCAGCTGCACCATTCACAACTTCTTCCCTACAACAGGAAGCTGCGCGTAAATTGAATTTCAGGGCCAAGAAAACGATGATGCTTGCCCAGCAGCTTTACGAAGGAATTGAGCTAGGAAAAGAAGGAACAGTCGGACTGATTACTTACATGAGAACGGATTCAACCCGGATTTCCGATGTGGCTAAGCTCGAAGCGCATAACTTCATCTCAACTAGTTATGGTGAAAAGTATGTCCAGACGGAACAGCGTAAAGAGAAAAAACAGACAAATGCCCAGGATGCCCATGAAGCAGTGAGACCGACTAGCACACTGCGGGAACCAGGTTTAGTGAAAGAATTTTTATCCAGAGACCAATTCCGTTTATATAAATTGATCTGGGAACGTTTCGTTTCAAGTCAAATGTCTTCTGCTGTTATGGATACAATGAGCATCGACTTACATAACGGAGATGTCATATTCAGAGCAAATGGATCAAAAGTTAAATTTCCTGGTTTTATGAAGGTCTATGTTGAAGGAACGGATGACTCGGTGGAGGAAAAGGAGAATACCCTTCCTGATGTGAAAAAAGGTGATCAATTCTTTTCAAAAGATGTTGAGCCTAAGCAGCATTTCACGCAACCGCCGCCCCGCTATACAGAGGCACGCCTTGTTAAAACGCTGGAAGAATTAGGAATAGGTCGGCCATCCACTTATGCCCCTACTTTGGATACGATACAAAAAAGGGGTTACGTCACGCTTGATAACAAACGATTTATCCCGACCGAACTTGGTGAAATAGTCCTTGAACTAATTCGCGAATTCTTCCCATATATCCTGGATGCTGAATTCACAGCCAAGATGGAACAGGAGTTTGATGGTGTAGAGGCTGGAAGTGTTGAGTGGGTTAATGTCATTGATGACTTCTACAAGGATTTTGCTGTTGATTTGGCCAAGGCAGAAGCCGAGATGGAAAAGATTGAAATTAAAGATGAACCTGCTGGCGAGGATTGTGAAGAATGCGGTCATGGAATGGTCTTCAAAATGGGGAGATACGGAAAATTCATGGCATGCAGCAATTTTCCTGACTGCCGTAACACGAAACCAATCGTCAAGGAAATCGGTGTGAAGTGCCCAAAATGTAAAGAAGGAAACATCATAGAGCGGAAAAGTAAAAAACGCCGCCTGTTTTATGGATGCGATACGTATCCAGGGTGTGATTTCATTTCATGGGATAAGCCATTGCCGCGTAATTGTCCAAAATGTGAAGGTACCCTTGTTGAGAAAAAACTTAAAAAAGGCGTACAAGTACAATGTGTGGATTGTGATTTCAAAGAGGTACCTCAAGCTTAAGGAAAGGTGGGCAATCATGCCCACCTTTTTCATGTTCACCAGAAAAGGACTGACTCGGGTAGAGCTGAGTTTCTTCATATTAGGTAAGGTATGATATCATGATAAAGAGAAGGATGTTCCTCGCAGAATATATTGGAAAGGCATGAAACTTTTTAATTTTGCTCAAGTATTGTAAAATTCAGTGGACAAGTGCCTTCATTTAAAGTTATAATTCCTCTTTGTGTCCAGTTATTGTTTCTGTAAGAACACGACTTAAGGCATTTATCCAAATAGACATACTTAAAAAGTGCATCAGCAGGAATGTGCAAGATGGGGTATACATATAAACATATCGTTAAAATGAAGATTTTGTAAAAAACAATTTTGATGATAAATCTTCCTGTTTTATCATATCTATACATGGAGGTTCGAAATATGAAAGAAGCAAAAGTAAGTGTAATTGGTGCTGGGCTTGCAGGAAGTGAAGCTGCTTGGCAATTAGCTAAAAGAGGAATAAAAGTTGATTTGTACGAAATGCGTCCGGTTAAGCAAACGCCTGCACACCATACCGATAAATTCGCTGAACTTGTTTGTTCCAATTCACTTCGGGCAAATACGTTAACAAATGCTGTAGGTGTTTTAAAAGAAGAGATGCGAACATTGGATTCCGTTATTATTTCCGCAGCAGATACTTGTGCTGTTCCTGCTGGTGGTGCATTAGCCGTCGATCGTCACGAATTTGCTGACCTTGTAACGGAGAGGGTGAAAAATCATCCAAATGTGACCGTTTTCCATGAAGAAGTGACAGAGATTCCTGAGGGTCCAACCGTCATAGCTACGGGTCCATTGACTAGCCAATTTTTATCGGATAGCTTGAAGCAAATTATGGATGAAGAATATTTATATTTCTATGATGCTGCAGCTCCAATTCTTGAAAAAGAAAGCATCAATATGGATAAAGTCTATTTAAAGTCCCGCTATGATAAAGGGGAAGCTGCTTACTTGAACTGTCCGATGACCGAAGAAGAATTCGATCGGTTTTATGAAGCGCTGATTTCTGCAGAAACTGTGCCACTTAAGGAATTTGAAAAAGAAATCTTTTTCGAAGGGTGCATGCCAATAGAAGTAATGGCATCTCGTGGGAAAAAGACGATGCTATTCGGACCGTTGAAGCCGGTTGGATTGGAAGATCCAAAAACGGGTAAACGACCATTTGCTGTCGTTCAACTTCGTCAAGATGATGCAGCTGGAACCCTTTATAACATTGTTGGTTTTCAGACACATTTAAAATGGGGACCTCAAAAAGAGGTACTTCAGCTGATTCCAGGATTAGAGAATGCTGAAATTGTCCGTTATGGAGTGATGCACCGCAATACATTCATCAACTCTCCGAATGTGTTAAAGCCGACCTATCAATTCAAAAACCGGGAAGATTTATTCTTTGCCGGCCAGATGACGGGTGTGGAAGGGTATGTGGAGTCTGCCGCATCAGGACTGGTCGCCGGAATTAATGCAGCAAGACTGGTTCAAGGGATGGAACCAATCGTTTTCCCTGCTGAAACGACAATGGGGAGCATGGCAAGGTATATTACGTCCACTAACGGGAAGAGCTTCCAGCCGATGAATGCGAATTTTGGTCTCCTCCCAGATTTAGAAATCAGAATCAAGTCGAAAAAGGAACGAAATGAGGCACATGCAAATCGCGCTTTAGACACAATTCAGAACTTTGTGAAAAGTTTGTAAAATCATTTGCCTGCTGTTTTAAAGTATGATACTATTTATAAGCCTTTGCGAGGTGTTTCTATGATCAATCAAAATAAGGCGTTATCTTCCTTCATTGAATATCTACAAATAGAAAAAAATAGTTCACACTACACGATTGAAAATTACAAGCGGGATATTCACGAATTTTTCTTATTCCTGAACGAACAACGGATTACCGATGTCGCGTCAGTCGAATATATGGATGTCCGGCTATATTTGACGAATTTATATGAGAAACAACTTTCAAAGAGGACTGTAGCAAGAAAAACATCTTGTTTGCGTAGTTTTTATAAATTTCTAATGAGGGAAGGGGAAGTCAAGGATAATCCTTTTTCCCTTGCATCTTTACCCAAAAAGGAACAGAGATTGCCTCGCTTTCTGTATGAGGAAGAAGTCAATCAGTTGTTTTCTTCTTTAAAGAAAGATACCCCAATTGAAATCAGAAACGTTGCATTACTGGAATTACTGTATGCTACTGGCATTCGCGTAAGTGAGTGCTGTGAAATCAAAGTACAGGATATCGATCTCTCGCTTGGAACCGTACTGATCCATGGAAAAGGGAAGAAAGATCGGTATGTCCCGGTTGGCAGTTATGCTCAGGAAGCGATAGATTTATACATACGTACAGCCAGGATGGAAATGACATCGTCTGACGCTAAGGCGCATGCTTATTTATTTGTTAACTTTCGCGGAGAACCCCTTACACCTAGGGGGGTCCGTTATATATTAAATGAATTGATTAAAAAGTCGGCCGCTGATGGAAATCTGCATCCCCATATGTTGAGGCATTCATTTGCCACTCACCTTTTAAATAACGGAGCAGATATACGTACGGTTCAGGAACTGCTTGGACATTCAAAAATTTCATCTACGCAAGTGTATACGCATGTAACAAAGGACCAATTAAAAAAAGTCTACAATGCATCACATCCGCGGGCTTAAAAGTTGAAAGGGGACACTTTATGACAACGATATTTGCAGTGCATCATAAAGGAGAATGTGCCATGTCCGGTGATGGGCAGGTTACTTTAGGGAATTCAGTAGTGATGAAGCATACGGCAAGAAAAGTGAGGAAAATCTTTAACGGGAATGTCCTGGCAGGTTTTGCAGGTTCTGTTGCAGACGCATTCACTCTTTTCGAAATGTTTGAAGCCAAGCTTGAGGAATACAATGGGAATCTTCAACGTGCAGCCGTCGAAATGGCGAAGCAATGGCGGAGTGATAATGTGCTTAGAAAGCTGGAAGCAATGTTAATTGTCATGAATAAACAAGATTTGCTTCTCGTTTCCGGTACTGGAGAAGTAATTGAACCTGACGACGGGATTCTAGCCATAGGATCTGGTGGAAATTATGCTCTAGCTGCAGGCAGGGCTTTAAAGCGTTTTTCTAGTGAAAACCTATCGGCAAGGGAAATAGCCCAATCATCTTTACAAATTGCAGCGGAAATTTGTGTATTTACAAATACGAATATAATCGTGGAAGAGTTGTAAGGAGGAGCGCACAATGTCAAAGAAAACTAATTTAACACCGAGGCAAATCGTAGAGAAACTGGATCAATATATTGTAGGACAGAGTGAAGCAAAACGTGCAGTAGCGGTTGCATTGCGTAATCGATATCGTCGTTCTTTACTCTCAGAACAACTTCGTGATGAAGTCGTTCCTAAAAACATATTAATGATTGGACCGACTGGTGTTGGGAAAACAGAAATTGCTCGGAGAATGGCTAAATTGGTTGGTGCTCCTTTTGTGAAAGTGGAAGCAACGAAATTTACGGAAGTCGGTTATGTCGGCCGTGATGTAGAATCCATGGTGCGTGATTTAGTGGAGACTTCCGTCCGCCTCGTGAAGGAAGAAAAGATGGTTAGTGTCAGAGAACGGGCAGAGGAAAATGCCAATCGCCGTTTAATTGATTTATTAGTGCCATCTAATAAAAAACAGAGCAATTTCAAAAACCCTCTCGAAGCATTTTTCGGAGGAGGAACGAATCAAGCTGAACAGGATTCGAGTGACAACTCAGAAGATTTAAGCCTTCAGCAAAAAAGAAAGCTTGTGGCCAATCAGCTGGCTAAAGGCGAGTTAGAGAATGAAATGATTACAGTTGAGGTGGAAGAACAGGCCGCATCCATGTTTGATATGCTACAAGGTTCGGGAATGGAACAAATGGGGATGAATATGCAGGATGCCTTGGGAAGCTTGATGCCCAAGAAAAATAAAAAGCGTAAATTGAAAGTAAGCGAAGCACGAGTTGTCTTGACCAATGAGGAAGCGGCAAAATTAATCGACATGGATGAAGTAACATCGGATGCTGTATACGGTGCAGAGCAAAATGGGATAATATTCATCGATGAAATTGATAAGATCGCTAGCAAACAGTCGGGAAGTTCTTCAGCGGACGTTTCAAGAGAAGGTGTACAACGGGATATCCTTCCAATTGTTGAAGGGTCTACAGTTGTAACAAAATACGGATCCGTTAAAACCGATCATGTACTCTTCATTGCAGCAGGGGCTTTCCATACGGCTAAACCCTCGGATCTTATTCCTGAGCTGCAGGGCCGTTTTCCAATCCGTGTGGAATTAAACAAATTGACCGTCGAAGACTTTGTGAAAATTTTACACGAGCCGGATAATGCTCTGTTAAAGCAATATGTAGCTTTATTAGAAACAGAAGGTATAGAAATTGAATTTTCTGACGAAGCTGTAAGTAAGATAGCAGAAGTGGCTTTCGAGGTTAATCAAAACACAGATAATATTGGGGCAAGGCGCCTTCATACAATCCTGGAGCGTCTTCTAGAGGACTTATCTTTCGAAGCTCCTGACATTACGATGGAGAAGATTACAATCACTCCTCAATATGTCGAAGATAAGCTGGGCTCGATTGCCCGTAATAAAGACTTAAGCCAGTTTATCCTTTAGAATGAACCAGCGGCAATATTCATTGCCTAAGCAAATTACATCACATTACGGAAATACAACTTCATAGTCAATTGTGAACCATGGTATTTTTAGGAGGAACAAGTCAGATGAACTTATTAGCAAAAACAAGAAAAATTAATGCAATGCTCCAAAAAGCAGCAGGAAAAGCAGTTAATTTCAAAGAAATGGCAGAAAGTTTAAGTGAAGTAATCGAAGCGAATGTATTCGTCGTTAGCCGTCGCGGAAAATTACTTGGAATCGCAGTAAGCCAACAAATCGAAAATGAACGTATGTATAAAATGTTAGAAGATAAGCAATTCCCTGAAGTGTATACAAAGAATCTATTCAACATCCAAGAAACATCTTCTAACCTCGATATTGAAAGCGAATATACAGCTTTCCCAATTGAGAATAAAGAGTTGTTTTCAAATGGCCTAACTACCATCGTTCCTATCATGGGCGGGGGAGATCGTTTAGGAACATTGATTCTTGCTCGATTACAAGATAAGTTCCATGATGACGACTTAATCTTGGCGGAGTATGGAGCCACTGTTGTTGGAATGGAAATCCTTCGTGAGAAATCAGAAGAGATTGAAGAAGAGGCACGTAGTAAAGCAGTCGTTCAAATGGCTATATCTTCACTTTCTTACAGTGAATTAGAAGCTATTGAACATATATTCGAAGAACTTAAAGGGAACGAAGGATTACTTGTTGCATCTAAAATTGCAGACAGAGTTGGTATTACTCGTTCAGTAATCGTAAATGCACTTAGAAAACTTGAAAGTGCCGGTGTTATTGAATCACGTTCATTAGGAATGAAAGGGACGTACATCAAAGTATTGAACGATAAATTCCTTAACGAGTTAGAAAAACTTAAAAATAACTAAAATTCAGCTCTAGATATAAAGCTGATAGTACCAAAGGAAAGGGTTCGGGAATTTAATTCCGGATCCTTTTTTTATCTTTAAATGTAGATGGAGAAAATTAGCATCTCGATTTCTAGCAATCTAACCAAAAAGGCACGATCTCTTAGTGGGTGAGAGATCGTGCCTTTTTGGGGTTAGGTACGAAATATAATCGTATATATATTAAATTGCACTTATTTAATATATCCTTCATCCGGTAAAACTAAGGTAGTAGTTATAAGAACATGTAGGAGGTTCAATTTATAATGAAGTTTTCCATTATAGGGTAATTGGAATCAAATTCTAATAGGCAGTATGAGGATAAAGAATCGTTTATCCAAAATACAGTATAATTTTCCTTATATAGGGTAATTATACTGTAATAGCTATCTGAATAGACAGTCCTCTATGGTCAATAAAAGATTGTCTTCATTAATTTTAAGAATACTTTATATCTCAGGCATTTATTAATCGGAATTTCCGGGAAGTTTAATATGTGGAAAAAAGTCGAATGCTTTAATAGTTTTATATTCTTTTAAAAAAATTAGGGAGTCAGTATTTGTAAAAAATCTGATTTTTTACACGTTAATTCACCCTTTGCTGAAGCAGTATGTAGATTACCATTAAACTATTACCAATATATACCTGATGGTTTCTATACTAATTAGTTCTAAAGTATCAGGTATATGGGTTTGTGATTCTGTATGATAAATAAGTATTTAAAGATAAAAAATGGATAAAATCATAAAATAATGTAATATAACGTCACAATTGACTAGAAATTTAAATAAAAAAGCTATAAATTTGAGCAAATTGTGACATTTTTCGACTATAATAGGTCTAAAGTCTATATATTGATTATAGACATCGTTCTTGCGTTTCTTTAAAATTAAGGATATTAAGATAATGGATTTATTTATCACATAAGTTATTATTTGCTTGGATAGAAAGAGGGGAACGACAAAATGGAGTTATTTTCAAATACCTTTCAATCACTGGAAAACGCTCTGAATTTTTCTAGTACGAAACAAAAGGTCATTTCGCAAAATATTGCTAATTCCGATACGCCGAATTATAAGGCGAAAGATGTTTCTAATACAAAGTCCTTTCGAACAGAACTTGATACGGCTATTCAATCATATCGTACCGATGACAGGCACTTTAGCTTTAAATCAAACGGCAAAGCGACTTCTTCCATTGTTACACAGAACAATGTGAATTATAACAGTAACGGGAACAGTGTGGATGTCGATAAAGAAATGACGGACCTGGCTACGAATCAAATTTATTATAATGCTGTAACGGATAGACTTTCGGGTAAATTCCAGTCATTGGAATCAGTGATTAGGGGTGGGAAGTAATGGGGATTTTTCAGAGTATTAATACGACGGGCTCAGCTTTGACTGCCCAAAGGCTTCGGATGGATGTGATTTCTGCCAATATGGCTAATGCCGATACGACTAGAGCCGAATTTGATGCGGAGTCGGGACAATGGAAACCTTATTCAAGAAAATCGGTTGTTCTGCAAAATAAGGAAGCAAGTTTTGCAAGTTTTCTAGATGCAGCAACCGGAAAAACGAACGGTACGGGTACAGGTGTAAAAGTATCAGGAATTGTTAAAGATGAAACACCATTTGAACTGGATTACAATCCAGATCACCCAGATGCAAATGAAGATGGATATGTAGAGATGCCAAACGTGGATCCACTGAGAGAAATGGTCGACTTAATGAGCGTCACTAGATCCTATGAAGCCAATGTCACTGTTTTGAATGCATCAAAGGGAATGATGATGAAGGCATTAGAAATCGGTAAATAATTTTTGATTGGAGCGTGTGCATTATGGAGGGGATTTCTCTTTCAAGCATAAGCAATATAGATAAAGCATGGAAAAGTCAGCAGACTAACACAAGTACACCATACGAAGCGCAACAAGATTTTGCGTCCGTATTAAAAGAAACTATGAATAAAGTTAACGAGGCCCAGGTATCATCGGACAGCCTTACAGCTAAGTTAGCTAACGGAGAAGACGTGGAACTTCATAATGTGATGATTGCTTCACAAAAGGCGAGCATTACGATGCAGGCTACGTTAGAGGTTCGGAATAAAGTGGTCGAAGCCTACCAGGAAATGATGAGAATGAGCATTTAACATTCATTTTAAAGACCTCATATAAAGAGAGAAAAAATGGCTAGGGGGAAAATGCCTCCTCTCATAAATTCATAGACTGACCGGGGGATTTAAATGAATGATGCACTAGTGAACTTTAAAAATAAAATAACTGGTTACTGGAGTACAAGAAGTAGAAAACAAAAGATGATAATGATTGGTTCAACGGCATTAGTCATCATCATCGTCATGGTTGCCTCATTTTTCGCAACCCGAACGACATTGGTTCCGTTATATTCCAATCTGAAACCATCCGAGACGGGTAGCATAAAAGAAAATTTAGACAGTCAAGGAATAAAAAACGAGATTGCGGATAACGGTACAACCATCAAAGTACCACAAGAAAGTGTTGATACGCTCAAAGTCGAACTAGCGGCTGAGGGAATACCAGAGTCTGGTAGCATCGATTATTCATTCTTTAGCCAGGGAGCTGGATTGGGAATGACTGAAAATGAGTTTAATGTAATTAAATTGGATACGATGCAAACAGAGTTATCCAATTTAATAAAGAAAATTGATGGAGTCGAGGACGCTAGCGTCATGATTACGCTTCCTGATAAAGGAGTCTTTGTCAGCGAATCCGCCGGTGAAGCTTCAGCATCGATTGTATTGAATACGAAATCGGGCTATAAGTTCGAGGAGAGTCAAGTCAATTCCCTATATCATCTTGTTTCGAAAAGTGTTCCCAACCTTCCTACAGATAATATCGTCATCATGAATCAAGATTTTGAGTATTATGACCTTAAAAATGAAAATTCGTCATTCGGTTCTGCTTTTCAATCTCAAAATGAGATAAAAAAAGAAATAGAACGAGATATACAAAGACAAGTGCAAAATATGCTTGGAACTATTATGGGGCGGGATAAAGTGGCCGTTTCCGTTACGACCGACATTGATTTTACTCAAGAAAATCGGGAAGAGAACCTTGTGGAGCCGGTGGATGAGGAAAATATGGCTGGAATAGAAATTTCAGCCCAAAGGATCAACGAATCGTATAGCGGGGACGCAGCTGAAAATGGGGGAATTCCCCAAAGTGAAGACTCCGCGGATTCATTGGGTTCCAGTTATGTAGAAGGTACGACAGGTTCAGGCGATTATGAAAAAACAGATGAAACTATAAATAGTGAAGTGAACCGAATCAAGAAAGAAATCGTTGAAAGTCCATATAAAGTCAAGGATTTAGGCATTCAAGTCATGGTAGAACCACCTACCGCTGATGATCCGAATTCATTATCTCAACAGAGCGTGGATGATATCACACAAATCCTAAGTACGATTATCCGAACGACGATAGATAAAAAAGCGGTAGGGGAAGAACTGACAGATGATGAATTAAATCAGAAGATTGCCATTTCCGTACAACCTTTTAATGGAAAAATGAAGATCTCAGAAGAGGAGAATGCTTCCTCACTACCGATATGGGTTTATATTGTTGGTGGAGTTCTATTGCTAGTCATTATCATTCTATTAGTCTTATTCTTCCGTTCAAGACGTCAACGGGATTTGGAAGAGGAGTATTACGAGGAAGTAGAAGAGGAAGCCCAATTCCAAGTTCCTGATTTAAATAAAGAGACGGAATCGGAGGCCTCTTTAAAAAGGAAACAGCTTGAAAAATTGGCTAAAGAGAAGCCAGATGAATTCGCAAAATTATTAAGAAGCTGGATAGCAGAAGATTAGGAGGCCATGCAAGTGATAGATCGAAAGAAAAAGGGTGGATTGACAGGTAAACAAAAGGCGGCAATCCTCCTTATCTCCTTAGGCCCGGATGTTTCTGCATCCGTATATAAGCATCTTTCAGAAGAAGAAATCGAGAGGCTGACTCTGGAGATTTCAGGAGTTAGAAGTGTCGACTCGCACGATAAGGAAGAGATTTTAGAGGAATTTCATAACATCGCTTTAGCACAGGATTATATTTCGCAAGGTGGGATAGGATACGCGAAGCAGGTTTTGGAAAAGGCGTTAGGTACCGATCAAGCTGCGGCCATCATTAACCGTTTAACTTCATCCCTGCAAGTTCGGCCTTTCGACTTTGCACGTAAAGCAGACCCAGGGCAAATATTGAACTTTATTCAAAATGAGCACCCTCAGACGATTGCCCTGATTTTATCTTATTTAGATCCGACACAGGCCGGACAAATTTTATCAGAACTGCCTCAAGAAGTGCAGGCAGACATTGCAAGAAGGATTGCTTTGATGGATAGCACTTCGCCAGAGATTATTAATGAAGTGGAACAGATATTAGAAAGAAAACTTTCTGCAACCGTTACCCAGGATTATACACAAACCGGTGGTGTCGAAGCTGTGGTAGATGTCCTGAACGGAGTCGATCGTTCCACGGAACGAACCATTTTGGATGCTCTTGAAATTCAAGACCCTGAACTTGCAGAAGAAATCAAGAAGAGGATGTTTGTCTTTGAAGATATCGTGACCCTTGATGGTAGAGCCATTCAACGTGTGGTTCGGGAATCTGATAATGAAGATCTTAAACTTGCACTTAAAGTGGCAAGTGAGGAAGTGAAAGACATTGTATTCCGCAATATGTCCAAACGGATGGTCGAAACCTTTGAGGAAGAAATGGAATATATGGGACCTGTTCGTCTACGTGATGTAGAAGAAGCACAATCAAGAATCGTTGCTGTCATTCGCCGCCTTGAAGAAACTGGTGAAATTGTAATCGCCCGCGGCGGAGGGGATGATATTATTGTCTAGAATTATTAAATCTCATCAGGCGAAGGAAGATGAACGTAACAAATTCACGATTAAAATCCGGCAATTTGATGTCCAGGCAACAGAAAATGATGAGGGGCAAGTCACCAATCACTTCCCACCTAATGAATTTCTTAATCAAACCATACAAGAAGCGGATGCCATATTAATAGAAGCAAAGCAGCAAGCCGAAACGATTGTCGAAGAAATTCAACAAGCGAAGAATTATTGGGAGCAAGAGGAAAAAAGAATATACATTGAACAAGCACAAAAAGAAGGATACCAACAGGGAATTGAGGATGGAATTCAAAAGGGCTATAACGAGATGGCCGGGGACATCGCTTTTGCGAAAGAAGTGGTGGAGGCATCAAAAGTAGATTATCAGCAACATCTTGAATCCTCTGAATCAGTCATTCTAGATATAGCATTGAACGTAGCCAAAAAAATCATCGGACAGCAATTGGAGGCTAAGGAAGAAACATTCTTATCTCTCGTTAAGGGAGCGATTAAAGAAGCAAGGGAATACCGGGAAGTTCAGTTGCACATTCATCCGTCCAGATACCAATCGATTCTTTCTCACAAGGATGAAATGATTTCGATTTTTCCAAAAGAAGCGGAATTATATATTTATCCTGATGATGAATTGGATGAAAGCAGCTGTATCATAGAGTCGGAGAATGGAAGAATTGATGCAAGTGTCGATAGTCAACTACTAGAAATTAAGGCAAAACTATCCGAACTGTTGGAAGGGGAGTAAAGATGAAAGCGAGAGACCTCATACCCTATATTGATGAAGTCGATACATTTAAACACTATGGCCGAGTCAAGCGTGTCGTAGGGTTGATGATTGAATCTCAAGGCCCTGAAAGCTCTGTTGGAGACGTTTGCTATATCTATACCGGTGTTCAAAAAAAGAAAAAACCGATACTGGCTGAAGTCGTCGGTTTCCGCGATGAAATGGTTATTCTCATGCCATTTACAGCTGTGAGTGATATTTCACCAGGGTGCATCGTCGAAGGAAGTGGGCGTAGCCTTGAGATAAAAGTGGGAAGCGGATTGATTGGCCAGGTTGTCGATCCTCTGGGTTTTCCCATCGATCATTCCCTGCTTCCGAAGGGACTAGCTACGGTACCAGTCGATCAAGATCCTCCCAATCCTATGGAAAGACCACCGATTGATGAACCGATTGATGTTGGTGTCAGGGTGATAGATAGTCTACTAACAGTCGGAAAAGGGCAACGTGTCGGGATTTTCGCTGGGAGTGGAGTAGGGAAAAGTACATTGCTAGGCATGGTGGCCAGGAATACGACAGCTGACTTAAATGTTATTGGACTTGTTGGGGAACGTGGTCGGGAGGTTCGGGAGTTCATTGAGAAGGATCTTGGTCCAGAGGGATTGGCTCGTTCCATTGTGGTGGTGGCAACTTCCGATCAGCCAGCGTTGATGCGGATTAAAGGAGCAATGACAGCAACTGCAATTGCAGAATACTTTCGGGATAAGGGATTGAATGTAATGTTGATGATGGACTCTGTCACAAGGGTGGCGATGGCCCAAAGGGAAATCGGACTAGCTGTCGGTGAGCCACCTACGACAAAAGGGTATACACCATCGGTATTCGCCATTCTTCCAAGACTTTTAGAAAGAACGGGAACAAATCAACTAGGATCTATCACAGCCTTTTATACGGTTCTTGTTGATGGAGACGATATGAATGAACCAATTGCTGATGCAGTCAGGGGAATATTGGACGGGCATTTCATCTTAGACCGTAATTTGGCTAACAAGGGCCAGTATCCCGCGCTTAATGTTTTAAAGAGCATCAGCCGAGTCATGAATAACATCGTTGGAGAAAGACACAAAAAGTCGGCAGAAGAACTACGTGCAAACTTATCTACTTATATGGATTCGGAAGATTTAATTAATATAGGAGCTTATAAAAGGGGATCTTCGAAGGAAATAGATAATTCCATAAAGCGCTACCCGGAAATCATTTCATTTTTAAAGCAGGGCACTCATGAAAAGGCGCCTAAAGATATAAGTATAGGAAACCTTGTAGATTTGATGGAAAGAGGTGAGTAGCTATGATTTATCAATATAAGTTCGAAAAGATTCTTACCATAAAAGAAAAAGAAAAAAGAGATGCACTATCTAAATATAATACAGCGCTGAAAAAGTTTGAAGAAGTGGCTGGAAAACTATATAAGTTCTTGAAGAAGAAAGAGGACTTACTGGCATTCCAAGAGGAAAGGTTGAGAAATGGTTTGTCCATTCAAGAAATTCGCCATCACCAGCTGTTTATGGACAATCTTGAAAAGCTCATAAGTCTTAGCCAGGAGGAAGTCATAGAAGCTCGTTATAAAATGAATGTCCTGCAAGAAGTATTAATGGAAAGAAATATTGAAGTGAAGAAGTACGAGAAAATGAAAGAAAACGATTTTCATAAATTCTTGGATATCATCAAGGAAGATGAGAATAGACAAATGGATGAAATATCTATCAGGCAATTCTTAAGTAAAGGGCGTTAGGTGATAGAATGCGTAAAAAAGAAGAACCAACTGGATTGGATGAATTGGAAGAAAGTAAAATAAGTAAATTTCAATGGTTTCTTGTCATCTTTATCCCTTTGATTTTTGCGGTGACTGTTGCATTGATCGTTTTTACTGTAGCCGGTGTGAATGTCATGGAAAAGGCTAAGGAGCTATCAGGGGAAATCCCCTTTACTGAACTATTTGAAAAAGATGATGAAAAAGTAAAACCTGCACAAGAGATTGGTAAGGATTCAAAAAGATTGGCTAGACTAGAGACTGAAATTAAAGACAAGGAAAAAGAGATAAAGAAACTTGAAAGCATCATTGACACCCGTGATCAGGCGGTCGAAAAGGCTGAGGCAGAAAAACAGCAAATACAAACTCAATTGAATCAGCTTAAAGAAAGCCAGGATGGGAGTAAACGGGCATTCAAGGACATCATACGCACATATGAAACGATGGCTCCTAAAAAATCAGCGCCAATCATTACGGAGATGAACGATGAAGATGCCGTGAAAATCTTGGCAAGTATGAAAGCTGATACATTAGCGAAGGTCTTGGAGCAGATGCCTACCGCAGATGCTGTCAGATTAACGAAGAAACTAACAGAGTCTAGTACGTAAGTCGCATGAAAGGAGGTGATTTAAACGTGAATTCGGCCATTAATTCGATGCTACCTTTGGCATCAGTGAATAAAAAAGTACAACCCAACCAGAGCCAAGGATCAAATGCCCAGTTTGGATCCGCCCTTCAATCCGCATTGACTGTAGAGACAGATTCGGACAAGACGTTGGATGCAGAATCTATCACTCTTTCGGAGAAAGAACTCACAACACTAAAGGATTTGGTGGATTTCTTGAAACAATCCAATTTAAGTGATCTTGAAGGGGGAGTAGCAGCTGAGGACTTGTTAATAAACGAGTCGTCAGGTTCGGGAGAGTTACTTTTACAGCTACTGCAAATTCTTAACGGTGATGACAAAACTAGTCTAGAGAGATTTTTTACAAGTATCGAAGAACTTGATTTAGATAGTGACCAGGAAGAGATGGCACTCGACGCTCAAAGTCTTCTCGGTGCTAATGTCATGGACCTATATACAATCCTTAAACAGGTTGCATCGTTAAGTGAAGATGAGTGGAAACAGCTCCCAATAGAGGGAACGGCAAACCTTTTAAAGCTAGTGAAAGTTCAGGAACTTCTATCAGAAACTAAAGATATGACACTGGACGAAGCATCCATCCAGAAGCAAATGAAGAACGTGCTTGATGGAATAACCGGAAAGCTTGAAAAATGGGTGTCCAATGAGCAACAGAAAAAAAGTGGAGATCTTGATTTTTCAGTTCTAGTGGACAAAGGGCAGAATAAATCTCTCGAAACGGTGAGGAATGCATTCTCTCGGATGGTAGAGGCTGATAAAGAAGGAAACAAGCAAGGCCTGGGTTTGCCAATCCAAATTTTAAAACCGGATCAGCTTAATTTCACTCTAACAAAAAATGATAAAACAGATGGACAAGAGGTTCTGAATACAGAGGAAAGCACCCACTTAAATCCAAGTGTTCCCGTTCAAATGAGCAAGATAGAACAATTGGTTTTGACAGCTTCCAAAAGTGGTCAGAACGTAAGTCAAGAGGAATTCGTCAAGCGATTTGAATCCATTTTGAACAAATCAAATTTCTCAGGAACGAATGGCGTCAATAAGCTGTTAATTAGACTGAACCCTGAACACCTGGGCTCGCTCAGAATTGAATTGATCCAAAAAGATGGACTGATGACAGCAAGAATCTTAGCCACTACAGCACATGCAAAGGATATGTTGGAGAACCAAGTTCGAGGATTAAAGCAAGCCTTTAGCGGGCAGAACATTCAAATCGAAAAAATCGAAATTGCACAGGCCTTCAACTCTTTCAATGCAGAGAAATTCAGCCAGAAAGATGCAGAGGACCAAAGCAGACAACACCAAGAAAGCAAGCAGGAAAGTAACGAAGAATCAGAAAGTGAATTTACCAGTTCATTTGCTGAAGCCCTGTTAAATCTAGAAGTGTAGGTGAAGAAATGACGACGATTGATACATCACTCATGTTATCAAACTATCAAACCGAAACAAGAAAAACGGGGGATAATCTAGGAAAAGATGATTTCCTGAAGTTGTTGCTTACTCAACTACAAAATCAAGACCCTTCAAGCCCGATGGACAACTCGGAGTTCATAGCCCAAATGGCGACTTTTTCATCTTTAGAACAGATGATGAATATCGGAACTAAAATGGACGAGTTGCTTGCATCCAATCAGCAAAATAGTTTGATGAACTATAACTCCTTTGTTGGCAAAGAAGTGACATGGCATAAACTTGACGAGGGTGATGAGAACCTTGCAATTGAAGAAGGAACAGGAATCGTGGATTCAATTCAATTTAAAGGAGATAAAGTTTATTTCCTTTTAGAAGATGGAACCAAACTTGAACCGGCGAATATTTCAGCCATGAAGCAGACGGGAACAGGCTCAAATAGCCTGACGACAGCAAGCGAGCTGATTGGTAAAAGTGTCACGTGGAATGATGAGAAAAACGGTGAGCAGTCGGCCATTGTAACATCAGTATCGATGAATAATGGCAAGCTGCAAATCGAAGTGGATGATGAAACAGGCACAAAATTATCAAGAGAGCAATTGATAAAAATAGCTGGCGCTTAAGGAGCGGAACGATGAATAAACTAGGCTTTCAAACTAATTCCGCTCAAGCGATACCACTGATGAAATCACCCTTGAGACAAAGGCAAACGGTCCAGCAAGGATTTCAACAGCACTTCAAGACAGCTGTAACAGATGTTGAAAAACTGACGATCAGTAAACACGCTCAAATGCGGATGAATCAAAGGAAAATAGAAATAAATCCCCAAACTTGGGATCTAATTGCCGATAAAGCAAGTGAGGCCAAAAAGATGGGAGTGACAGAGTCACTCATAATCACCGATAATGCGGCGCTCGTAGTCAGCACGAAAAATAACAAAGTTATCACTGTCATGGACCGAGATGAAGCATCGTCTCAAATTTTCACGAATATCAATGGAACCATATTACTGGATTAACGGGCCGGCCCTAGTATAGGAAGCCTAGACTGTGGAATGACAGAAGCAGTCGCTAATATGAAAGGGGAACGTTTAATATGCTTCGTTCAATGTACTCAGGAATCAGTGGGTTGAAAAACTTACAAACAAAATTGGATGTCATCGGGAATAATGTGGCTAATGTAAATACGTATGGTTTTAAGAAAAGCCGTGTTACTTTCAGTGATACGATGAACCAAACAATATCAGGGGCAAGTGCTGCAACGGAAAATAGAGGGGGGACCAATGCCAAACAAGTAGGTTTAGGATCTACAATCGCGACGATAGACACGATTCATAGTCAATCAAGCTTGCAAACTACTGGACGTGATCTAGACTTGGCTGTATCCGGTGATGGCTATTTCGTCGTTAAACAAGGTGACGCCTTATCGTATACACGTGCCGGAAATTTCTATTTAGATGATAATGGTACCCTCGTAAACTCGAGTGGATCCAAAGTGCAAGCCTACAAGGTTGATGCAAATGGAAAATTATCGAATACAATCGGTGATGTAGCAGTTAACGTAAATGCTGTTTTACCGGCAGTAAAGACAACTACAGTAACCGTGAGTGAGAATCTTGCAGCAGACGCTATTAAAGGTTCCGTATTTAGTCAGCAAATCAAAGTGATTGATGATAAGGGTCAAGAACAAACGAAAACGATGTATTTTCAAAAAACATCTGAACCAAATGCTACTACTGGTTCATGGGATGTATTTGTAGACCAGGAACCACCGACTGTTCCTGGTACTACAGGTTCAGGTCAATTAACTACTCTTGCTTTTGATAATAACGGTAATTACACTTCTGGTAATAAAACAGAAGCTACCATAAATTATAATTTTTCAAACCTTACCCAAGTTGCAGGAACAACAACAGCTCTTGTCAATCCAAACGGTAATAAAGAAGGAAAACTGGAAAGCTTTAACTTCGGCGCTTCAGGTGAAATTAATGGAATATACTCAAACGGGAAAATCGTGACATTGGGTCAGTTGGCCATCGCCAAGTTCTCAAACGCTTCTGGTTTAACCAAAACTGGCGGTAGCACATTCCAGGAATCGATTAACTCAGGAACGGCGAACATCGGTGTAGCTGGGGATGGCCGCGGAACACTTGCATCCGGGTCATTGGAAATGTCCAACGTCGATTTATCCGAAGAGTTCACGGAGATGATTGTTGCTCAGCGTGGTTTCCAGTCGAATTCGCGGATCATCACGACGTCTGATGAAATTCTGCAAGAACTGGTTAACTTAAAACGATAGGTTAAGGGAGGGAGGAGCCAGGCGCTGATTTGCTCTGGCTCCTACATATTATTATTAAAGTGACAAGGCTGAATGGCAAAAGATTTCATATTAATGCATTGTACATAGATACGGTCGAATCGCTGCCGGATACGACCATTACTTTTACAAATGGCAAGAAGATTGTAGTACTTGAGAAAGAAGAGGAATTGATTCAGGCTATCATTCAATTCTACCGTTCCGTTAACGTTCTTGGATTTCAAAAAGATGGGGAGGGAAGCGTATGAAAAAAAAGCTATTGACGATTATATTGATTATGCTTGTGGCGATAACCCTGGTTGGCGTCATAGCAGTAGTGGTTGTTACGAAGTTATCTGACCCCACATCGGCAGAAGACAAGCCAAGTATAGATGAAATCGTTAAATCTTCTGTTGAAATTCCTGAGATTACGACGAATCTAGCGGGCAATGATTATATTAAAATATCATTTATGGTCCAGACAGATAGTAAAAAGGCTAAAGAAGAACTGGAAAAAAGGAATTTTCAAGTGAAAAATATCATTATAACCGAGCTTTCCGAAATGAAGGCAACAGATTTGACAGGTAAAAAGGGCAAGGAAAAACTTCAGAATACATTAAAGACTAAAATTAATGAATTAATGGAAGAAGGAAAAGTTGAAAAGGTTTATATAACCTCCTCGATTCTTCAATAAGAACATCCTGACTTCATTAAATAAGAAGGGGAAGTTTTGGAGGTGAATGCTAATGTCCGGGGAAATATTATCGCAAAATGAAATTGATGCACTACTATCAGCGATTTCTACAGGAGAAATGGATGCAGATGATTTAAAGAAAGAAGAAATAGAAAAAAGGGTGAAAGTGTACGACTTCAAGAGAGCGCTCCGGTTCTCGAAAGACCAAATCAGGAGTTTGACACGCATCCATGACAATTTCGCAAGGTTATTGACAACCTATTTTTCAGCGCAGCTAAGAACCTATGTTCAAATTTCGGTCGCTTCCGCTGACCAAATCCCTTATGAAGAATTTATACGGTCCATCCCAAAAATGACAATTTTGAATGTATTCGAGGTTCCACCCTTGGATGGTCGCATCATACTTGAGGTCAACCCGAATATTGCGTATTCCATGATGGACCGGGTGTTGGGCGGCAGGGGCGTCAGTGCAAATAAAGTTGACAGTCTAACGGAAATCGAAACGAAAATCATGTCAAATCTCTTTGAGAAGGCTTTTGAAAATTTACAAGAAGCCTGGGAGACGATTGTCGAAATCGAACCGGTGATGACGGAATTCGAAGTGAATCCGCAATTCTTACAGCTAGTTTCACCCAATGACACAGTGGTGGTCATTTCGTTGAATACCCAGATTGGTGAAACAAGTGGAATGATCAATATATGTATACCGCACGTCGTATTAGAACCGATCAT
This sequence comes from Peribacillus sp. NPDC097264, assembly GCF_050277925.1. Taxonomy (NCBI): domain Bacteria; kingdom Bacillati; phylum Bacillota; class Bacilli; order Caryophanales; family Bacillaceae; genus Peribacillus; species Peribacillus sp. NPDC097264. The sequence continues at coordinate 312,179 of NZ_JBNNSR010000002.1, read as the reverse complement.
ACCAAAGTTATCTGCTCATTACTGGATGGAAACGTCCCAAAAAGAAAGACTGCCTGAGGAAATCAAGGTCTTGGAAACGCGTATCAGGAATTCAGACCTCCCAATCATTTCCGAACTTGGAACCACTGATATTACCATACAGGATTTTCTGCTTCTTGATGTAGGTGATGTTATCGATTTAAATCAGGCAATCGATCAACCTTTATTAATTAAAGTTGGAGGAATTCCAAAATATAGTGGGCAACCAGGCAAAGTAGGTAAAAAACATGCCATCCAGATTCTTGATATTTTGAAAGGGGGAGACGAAGATGGTAAGTGACGAAATGCTTTCACAAGACGAAATAGATGCCCTTTTAAAAGGTACAGATGATACAGATGAAGGGGTAAGCTCGCTTCCCATTGCTGATTATTTATCAGCAATGGAACTGGATGCACTCGGTGAAATCGGGAATATCTCTTTCGGAAGCTCAGCAACTGCATTATCTACCTTATTGAACCAAAAGGTGGATATCACGACTCCGACTGTTACCATCATTGAAAAGGGTAAAATAGCAGAGGAGTTTCCACAGCCATATGTGGCCATCCAAGTAAGGTATACGGAGGGGTTTTCCGGTATCAATATGCTTGTCATCAAGCAAAGTGATGCAGCCATCATCGCCGATTTGATGTTGGGTGGTGATGGATTAAGTCCTTCGGATATGCTAGGGGAAATCCAATTAAGTGCGGTCCAGGAAGCAATGAATCAAATGATGGGGTCCGCCGCTACGTCAATGTCGACCATTTTCAGCAAAAAGGTTGATATTTCTCCACCTAGCATAGATTTACTCAATTTTTTGAACGGCGAAGGCGAGGACGCCATCCCGAACGAAGATCTATTTGCAAAAATTTCGTTCCGGCTGCGCGTCGGTGATTTAATTGATTCAAGCATCATGCAGTTATTGCCTTTAGAGTTCGCTAAGGGGTTGGTCGATGAACTATTGAATGGTACCGGAGATAGTGAACCTGCCGAAATTCCAAAAACGATGGAACAGGTGGCCAAAAATCAGCCGCAGAGCATTCCGACACAAGCGACTGTTCAATCACAGATGCCCATTACGAACCAATCAGTCCATGATCCATATGGACAAATGCCTTATCAGGCACAACAACAGACTTATCAAATGCCTAATGAACCTCAGCATTTTGGTTCACCAAGTGCATCCAATGGTAAGCCTGTAAATATCCAACCAGCTAGTTTCACAAGTTTTCAGCCTTATCAACTTCAAGAATCGGAAACGAAGAACCTCAGCATGCTGATGGACATTCCACTTCAAGTAACGGTAGAACTTGGCAGGACAAAGCGTTCGGTCAAGGAAATCCTGGAGTTGTCATCCGGTTCTATCATTGAATTGGATAAACTGGCTGGGGAACCTGTTGATATTCTTGTAAACAGCCGGTTAATCGCAAAGGGTGAAGTTGTTGTCATTGATGAAAACTTTGGAGTTCGAGTTACTGATATTATGAGTCAGAGCGACCGATTAAAAAAAATTAGATAAAATTTGGGGGAAGAAACAAAATGGCAAATAGAATATTAATTGTAGACGATGCAGCATTTATGAGAATGATGATCAAGGACATTCTTTCTAAAAATGGCTTTGAGATTGTCGGGGAAGCGGCAGATGGAGCCCAAGCAGTTGAGAAATATAAAGAAACGCACCCGGATCTTGTAACGATGGATATAACGATGCCTGAAATGGATGGAATTACCGCATTAAAGGAAATTAAAAAGGTAAATCCTCAAGCCAAGGTCATCATGTGCTCTGCAATGGGCCAACAAGCAATGGTCATTGATGCCATCCAAGCGGGAGCCAAAGACTTCATTGTAAAACCGTTCCAAGCCGATCGCGTATTGGAAGCCATAAATAAAGCACTAAGCTAACTAAGAGGGTGTCTTCATATTGTTTGCTTTTAAAAAATGGCTTCAAGTTTCACTAGCGCTAGTCATTTTGTTTTGCGGGGCCATTCAGGTCCATGCACAAGATCAGGATGACACAGTAAAGAATTTTTTTGAGCCAGAAAATTCAAAAACGGATAAAACTGATAAATCAAAAGAATCCCTTTCTACCGATTCCCAATCTACCGATGAAGCAACGAATCCTGAAAAAGTGGGGATTACTGGATGGGAGTTCCTCAGGATGATTCTTGCGACCATTTTTGTGGTCGTGCTGCTCTATATAGTTTTAAGATTTGTAGGAAAGAAAAGCAAAACGTATCAAAAAGCCAATTCGGTTGAGAATCTGGGAGGTACGAGTCTCGGGGCAAACCGATCCGTACAGCTTGTAAAAGTCGGAGGAAGGATTCTAGTCGTAGGCGTTGGTGAAAACATCCAACTTTTAAAGGAAATAGATGATCCAAAAGAATATGAACAGCTGATAGAAGATTACAATGGGAAAATGGACCAGATGATCCAGCCAAGAGATTTTGTGGCAAAAATGAAAGGCAAATGGCTGAAAAAGGATGAAACAGAGACTAATAGTTTTTCCTCGGAGTTCAAAAATCAGCTCGAGAAAATGTCTAAAAGCAGGAAGAAGCTGTTAAAAGAACTTGATAGGAAAGGAAGAGACAAAGAATGAATGAGTTCATGGAGTTCTTTAACAACAGTGATCCCACTAGCGTCTCTACTTCCGTCAAGTTAGTTCTTTTGCTAACCGTTTTATCTCTTGCTCCTAGTATATTGATTTTAATGACGTGTTTTACGAGGATCATCATCGTACTCAGTTTTGTCAGGACTTCGCTGGCGACGCAACAGATGCCGCCGAACCAGGTACTGGTCGGCTTGGCTCTTTTCATGACTTTTTTCATCATGGCTCCCACTTTCCAGGAAGTGAATGAGAAGGCATTGACTCCTTTATTTAATGAAGAAATTGATTTGGAAGAGGCGTATGAGCAAGCAGCGATTCCTTTTAAGGAATTTATGAGCGCTCATACGAGACAGAAAGACCTGGCCTTATTTCTTGACTATGCCCAGGTAGAACAGCCAAAAACGATACAGGATATCCCCTTGACTGCTTTTGTTCCAGCATTTGCAATCAGTGAAATTAAAACGGCCTTTCAAATAGGATTCATGATTTTCATTCCTTTTTTAGTGATAGATATGGTCATTGCCAGCGTCCTGATGTCAATGGGAATGATGATGTTACCGCCGGTCATGATTTCCCTCCCATTCAAGATCCTTCTCTTCATTCTTGTTGATGGTTGGTATTTAGTAGTGAAGTCATTATTACAGAGTTTTTAAGCAGGTGAGAAAAGATGAGTGCAGATTATGTGATTGATGTAGCAGAAAAAGGAATTTATATGGTGTTGATTATTGCGGGTCCGTTGATGTTGATAGCTCTTGTGGTCGGGTTATTAGTAAGTATCTTTCAGGCAACCACTCAGATTCAGGAGCAGACATTGGCCTTCGTTCCGAAAATTGTGGCTGTTTTATTGGCGCTTATTTTATTGGCCCCATGGATGCTCAGTCATCTATTATCATATGCCAATGATATATTCGGTAATTTGAATCGATTTGTAGGTTAGGGCATGGAAGAAATATTCCCTTACTTTCCTGCTTTTTTATTAATAGTAGTCAGGGTTACTACCTTTTTCGTGGCCATGCCGATTTTTTCGTATCGATCAATTCCGATACAGCACAGAATCGGGTTGGGGGTTTTCCTGGCTTGGATCATGTACTATACCATCGATGCCCCGGTTCTGGATTTGGATGTGACTTTTTATTTATTGATCATGAAGGAAGCACTTGTAGGACTTTTCATTGGGTTTGCTGCTTATATGATCTTGTCTGCGGTCCAAATTGCCGGTGGGTTAATCGATTTTCAACTGGGCTTTTCGATAGCGAATGTCATCGATCCACAAACAGGAGCACAAAGTCCCTTGATGGGACAATATTTATACACGATAGCCCTATTGTTTCTATTAAGCACCAATGGTCATCATTTACTACTGGATGGAATCTTTTATAGCTATCAATTTATCCCGATTGACCAATTGTTCGTCCCGTTCGGCGACCAAACAATAATTGAGTACTTGGCCAAGGCGTTTAGTAAAGCATTTATGATTGCCTTTCAAATGGCGATCCCAGTAGTGGGGAGCATATTTTTAGTGGATGTCACGCTTGGTATCCTAGCAAGGACCGTTCCTCAACTAAATGTTTTTGTTGTCGGCATCCCTGTGAAAATCATCGTGGGTTTAGCGATTGTCATCATAGTCATGGGAATGATGATGACGGTTGTGTCACAGTTATTTAACTTCATGCTCCTGACGATGCGTCAGTTAATGCAGCTGATCGGGGGCTTATGACAATGGAATGGATACAACTGGATTTACAGTTTTTCGCCGGTGAAAAAACGGAAAAGGCAACCCCAAAAAAACGTCAGGATTCAAAGAAAAAAGGGCAAGTTGCCAAAAGCCAGGATGTCAACACCTCAGTTAATTTAATCACTGTATTCTCAGTGTTGCTGTTGATGGGACCCTATATGTACAATCATTTACTCTCCCTTATGAAGAAATACCTACAGAACTTCACGATGGCCGATTTCAGTGAAGAGGGGATGCAAGTCATTTTGCTCGAAATTCTTGTAGAGATGGGACTTGTTCTGGGTCCTGTTTTTCTGGCAGCAGTGGTAGCAGGGATTTTGGCCAATGTGATGCAAATCGGTTTTATGTTTTCTACGGAATCAATCCAGTTCAAGCTCGAAAAGCTGGACCCCATTAAAGGGTTTAAACGAATTTTTTCCATGAGGGCAATTGTTGAATTATTGAAATCCATTCTTAAAATATCATTTGTTGGTTTTGTTGCTTTTTATGTACTTTGGAACCGTATGGAAGAGATCATGATTTTATCACAGATATCTGTGGCAGATGCAATGGCAACATTGGCGGATATTACGATTAAAGTAGGGTATTATGCTGCCGTGGCTTTATTGTTCATTGCACTATTGGACTATATGTATCAAAAATATGACTTTGAAAAAAACATCCGGATGTCTAAGCAAGATATTAAGGATGAATATAAAAATTCTGAAGGCGACCCGCTCATTAAATCTAAGATCAGGCAAAAGCAACGTCAGATGGCTGCCCAGAGAATGATGCAGGAAGTGCCGAATGCGGACGTTGTCATTACAAACCCCACGCATTTTGCCATTGCTCTAAAATATGATGAAAATGAAGCGGAAGCTCCCTTTGTCGTGGCGAAGGGTGTGGATTTTGTTGCTCAGAAGATTAAATATATCGCGAAAGAAAATGATGTCGTCATGGTGGAAAATCGGCCTTTGGCAAGATCGTTATATGATCAAGCCGAAGTGGGACAAGCGATACCGGAAGAGTTTTTTAAGGCAGTCGCTGAAATACTGGCCTTTGTATATAAAACGAAAGGCAAGCTTTAAAAGGTAGATTGTTACCTGTTAGTTAGGAGAGAAAAACATGCGAGCAAGAGATTTGGTTGTTATATCGAGTGTCATCATGATTGTCGCCATGTTGGTCATACCATTACCAACTTGGTTATTAAGTATCTTACTTCTTTTAAATATATCTCTTGCGCTGTTGGTTCTATTGACTACGATGAATATGAAAGAGCCGCTTGAGTTTTCAATCTTTCCGTCGCTGCTCTTATTATTAACACTATTCAGACTCGGATTGAATGTGTCCACGACTCGTGCCATTTTGACGTATGGAGATGCTGGCGGTGTCGTTGAAACCTTTGGCTCCTTCGTGGTTGGAGGGAATGTTCTTGTAGGCTTAGTGGTATTTATAATCTTGGTCATCATCAATTTCATTGTCATCACGAAAGGGTCCGAAAGGGTATCTGAAGTAGCGGCAAGGTTTACGCTGGATGCGATGCCTGGGAAACAGATGGCCATTGACGCGGATTTGAACGCTGGGATGATATCTGAAGGCGAAGCACGTACAAGGCGAGAAAAAATCAGCAACGAAGCCGATTTCTATGGATCCATGGACGGGGCGAGCAAGTTCGTAAAAGGTGATGCCATAGCAGGTATAATCATTGTCATCATCAACTTGATTTTTGGGATGATCATCGGTGTCATGCAATTGGACATGAGCTTTGGCGAATCAGCCGTCCATTTTTCCATGTTATCGGTGGGCGATGGAATCGTCAGCCAAGTGCCGGCATTACTGATTTCAACGGCTACAGGGATTGTCGTGACTCGTGCAGCCTCTAATGGAAATTTAGGCGCGGATATCGTTGAGCAGTTATTTCAATTTCCTAAAATGCTGTACTTGACTGCAGCAACAATTTTCCTCCTGGGATTATTCACCCCCATATCGGATGTATTCACAATGCCGATTGCCGCTTTGTTGGTTCTGGGTGGATATGTCATTTCCAAAACACCACAACCTGATGAAAATGAAATCCAGGAGATGGAAGAAGTATTGGAAACGGACGAAATGAAAAGTCCTGAAAGCGTCGTGAACCTTTTGAGTGTCGACCCCATTGAATTTGAATTTGGCTATGGACTAATCCCCCTTGCCGATACGAATCAGGGAGGAGACCTTCTCGATCGGGTGGTCATGATCCGCAGACAGCTGGCAATCGAAATGGGTCTGATCATCCCGGTGGTGCGGATTCGGGATAATATCCAGTTGAATCCTAATGAGTATCGCTTGAAGATCAAGGGAAGTGAAATTGCCAACGGAGAATTACTTTTGAACCACTATTTAGCCATGAGTCCTGGCATAGAGGACGATACAATAGAAGGAATCGATACGGTTGAACCGTCATTCGGTCTGCCTGCTAAATGGATTACGGAAGACATGAAAGAGCATGCGGAAATGATGGGCTATACCGTGGTGGATCCTCCGAGTGTGGTTTCCACGCATTTAACGGAAGTCATCAAAGCTAATGCCCATGAACTTTTGGGCAGGCAGGAAACGAAACAATTAATCGATCATCTACGAGAAACATCGCCGATTCTCGTAGAGGAGGTCACCCCGAATCCATTATCGATTGGGGATGTCCAAAAGGTCTTGGCAAAACTATTGAAAGAAAAAGTTTCGATAAGGAACTTACCAATCATTTTTGAAACGCTTGCTGATTATGGAAAGTTATCTACTGATACCGATTTGCTCACTGAATATGTAAGGCAGAATTTAGCAAGGCAAATTACGAACTCCTTTATTTCAGGAGAAAACCGGATAAAAGTCATCACTTTATCGGGAAAAGTGGAGAAGGCGATTGCAGATGCGGTACAACAAACTGAACATGGTAACTTTTTATCGCTCGATCCGACTGTATCCCAGTCGATACTAGAGGCGATTGCCAGTAAATTGGAGGAGCTGACTTTGATGGATCATCAACCGATTGTGCTTTGCTCCCCAGCTGTACGTATGTACGCTCGACAATTGACAGAACGTTATTTTCCCAATGTACCGATTCTTTCATACAATGAACTCGAATCAAATGTAGAAGTACAAAGTGTAGGGGTGGTGAATATTGATTGAGAGTAAAGAAATATATGGCACCTTCCATGTCTGAAGCCATGAAGCAGATACGACAAGAGTTAGGCAGTGAAGCGGTCATTTTAAGTTCGAAAGCGGTATTCACGGGTGGTTTTCTAGGGTTGTTCAAGAAAAGGAATATTGAAGTCATGGCTGCCATCGATCCCGTTTCACAGCCCGCCCAACCCGTAACTAAACAAAAAGAGAAAAAGCTGCCTGTAAAACCGGCACTTGAGAGTACTAAAGCGAAAAACAATGAACAGGCTGCATCAAAACAAATCAACCGGGGAGATGTTGAACTGGTAAAGGAAATTGAGGGGTTAAAAGGGATGATAAGAAATATACAAATCCCATCACACGCCCATTATCCGGAGAAATTACAACAAGTTTATGAGTATCTTATCGAACAGGATGTCGATACAGTTATCCGCTCACAAATCATGGACGAGCTCCTTGATAAATGGTTTGCTACTAAAGCGGATTCTACTGATGAAGAGATTAAAAACTGGCTAGAAGCATCTTTGTGTAAACTAGTGGATCAGGTACCGAATGGAAGGCCCGGCCTGCAGAAGAAATATATTAATATTGTAGGTCCGACAGGTGTTGGCAAGACAACAACTTTAGCCAAGGTAGCAGCAGAGACCATGCTGAAGCATGATAAGAAGGTAGCTTTCATTACAACCGACACGTATAGGATAGCTGCTATCGATCAGTTGAAGACATATGCAAAGATTCTAAACGTTCCAATCGAAGTGGCTTATAACTTGGAAGATTTCAAAAAAGCCACAGAACGCTTTTCTCATTACGATTATGTGTTCATCGATACAGCTGGAAGGAATTTTCGCAATCCGCAGTATGTTAAAGACCTAGGGGAAATCATCCACTTCACAGATGAGATGGAAACGTACTTAGTGCTTTCATTGACTTCGAAGCAAAAGGACATGGAGGATATTTATCGACAGTTCACGACGATTCCGATTAAGCAGGTCATTTTTACGAAAGCGGATGAAACGTCTACTTTTGGTTCGATCTTTAATTTTATTCACACTCATAAATTGGGGGTAGCTTATATAACAAATGGACAAAATGTGCCAGATGATATTGAAAAAGCAACTTCATCCAATTTATTGAAGATGGTTCTTGGAGCTAAAGATTATGAAAGATCAAGCTGAAAACCTAAGAAGGAGACTGGAATTGCAAAAAAACCATTTAATGGCCAAGACACTTGCCATCTTGAGTGGAAAAGGTGGAGTCGGTAAATCCAACTTTTCTTTGAACTTTGCCATTTCCTTGTCGAAACTGGGAAAAAAGGTATTGTTGTTCGATATGGATATTGGAATGGGTAATATAGATATCTTATTTGGGCAGCATTCTCCATATAGCATCGTTGACTTTTTTGAAGATGGTCTAAGCTTGAAAGAGATTATGACCACAGGACCGGAACAAATTTCCGTAATAACAGGTGGAACCGGGCTGACCCACCTTTTTACTTTAGATGAAGATAAATATGCACGTTTTACTGATGAATTTGGTTCTCTGCTAGAGAGTTATGATTATATATTGTTTGATATGGGGGCAGGTATCACACAGGATTCCGCAAAATTCCTTTTGTGTGTGGATGAGTTAATCATCATCACAACCCCAGAACCGACTTCTGTGATGGATGCTTACTCTACGATGAAATACATTCATTCAATAAATGATGAGATTCCATTTTTTCTCGTTTGCAATAGAGTGTTCACGAAAAAGGAAGGGAAAGAAACGATGATCAGACTTCAAAATGCCCTGAGAAAATTCCTTGGAGCGGAGATGGTTTCACTTGGCTATCTCCCCGATGATAGGTCCGTTTCCAAAGCGGTTTCCAAGCAGATTCCTTTTATCCTTTCTTATCCTGATGCGGCTGTTTCCAAATCTCTAATCGAGGTTGTATCTAGATATGTAAATCATGGCTTAGGTGAAGAATCAATTATACAAAAAAGTAATTTCCTGCAAAATATGAAACGATATTTTCTTGGAAAGTAGGTTTCCTTATATGGAAAAGGTTAAAGTGTTGATCGTGGATGATTCCGCGTTTATGAGGAAGCTGATTTCTGAACTTTTAGCAGAAGATAATAGAATGGAAATCATTGGTACGGCCAGGAACGGTAAAGATGCTTTATTAAAAATAAAATCGCTGAAACCGGATGTCGTCACCTTGGATGTTGAAATGCCGGTTATGGATGGATTAGAAGCGTTAAACCGGATTATGGAAGAATGTCCGACAGCAGTGGTCATGCTATCAAGCACGACGAAGGAGGGGACGGAAAGTACATGTATCGCCATGCAGAGTGGCGCCATTGACTTTATTGCTAAGCCTTCAGGGGCTATTTCACTGGATTTGCATAAAATTAAGGAAGAACTATGTGAGAAAGTTATGGCAGCCAGCCTTGCAAATGTTCACAAACTACAAAAAAGTGCGATAAATGTTGAAAGAAACCCATCAGACTGGAAAAAATATAGTAAAATAGAATCAAAAGAAATTAACGATATTGATAATGATATGAAAAAATGGTTCCATGGCAATAAAAAGATTGTAGTTATTGGTACATCGACAGGAGGACCAAGGGCTTTGCAGACAGTATTGACGGGTCTCCCGGAAAATATCGATGCCCCTATTTTGATTGTCCAGCATATGCCTCCCAGCTTCACGAAATCCTTAGCCGATAGGCTCAATTCATTATCGAGGATACGGGTAAAGGAAGCGGAAGATGGGGAATTGATTCAAAAAGGAGTAGCATATATCGCTCCGGGGGGATTCCATTTCAAAGTGAAAAAAGTTGGGTTGAGTCTTGCGGTAGAATTGGATCAATCCGAGCAGCGAAATGGGCATCGTCCTTCGGTGGATGTGCTTTTCGAATCAGTAAGTGAAATAGCGGAATTTGCAAAAATAGCTGTTGTCATGACTGGAATGGGTATGGATGGTTCAAGCGGGCTTACCAAGTTGAAAAGAACTGGTCCCTTAAAGGCAATAGCAGAGTCACAGGAGACGTCAATTGTCTTTGGAATGCCAAAGGCGGCGATTGCTACCAATTTAATAGATAGCATAGAGGATGTAGATAAAATAGCAAAAGCCATAATTGGCTATTGCTAACATACGGGGGTGGAGATTGTATGGATATGAATCAGTATTTAGAGGTATTTATTGAAGAAAGTAAAGAACATCTTCAAACGTGTAGTGAACAGCTGTTGGTACTTGAGAAGAACCCGGAGGATCTTTCGATAGTCAATGAGATTTTTCGTTCCGCACATACTTTAAAAGGTATGTCGGCTACAATGGGCTATGAGGATTTAGCTGATTTGACCCATAAAATGGAAAATGTTCTAGACGCGATCCGGAACAGCAAAATTATCCTAACTCCTGAACTGTTCGACGTAATATTCTTGGCGGTGGATGACCTAGAAGCAATTGTCATGTCGATTGCTGAAGGCGGAGATGGCAAACGTGATGTGACGAACGTGGTGCGAAAATTGCAACAAATCGAAAAAGGTGAATCACTGGTTATCCCTACAATTAATGAAACGGCAGCAGCATCTCCCGTTCTAGAAACAATGGAACAAGCAACGATGGGCGAATATGACGAATTCGAAATGACTGTTTTGCAGCAATCCAAGGAACAAGGATTTAAAAGCTATGAAATTTCAATCAGCTTACGTGACGACTGCCTTTTAAAAGCTGCAAGAGTGTTTATGGTGTTTGAAGTTCTTGAAAAGTCAGGTGAGGTGATAAAATCGAATCCACCCGCTGAACTTTTGGAGGAAGAACAATTTGATCAGAAATTCACGGTTACATTGGTGACCAATGAATCGATTGAAGAGACCAAGAAAAAAATCATGAAGGTTTCAGAAGTGGATGTCGTCGAAATAACAGCCCTAAATCTGGAAGAACTACGTCATGCTGCAAATATTAAAGAGGAAAAAAAAGCGGCCGATAAAAAGCCTCAGGAAGGTACGGACCAGTCACCTTCAATCAATGAGGCTAAAGAAACAAAAAAAACGGTCAAGCATGCTCCAAGCAAGACCATTCGGGTAAATATCGAGCGGCTAGATATATTAATGAACTTATTTGAAGAACTAGTTATCGATAGAGGAAGGTTAGATCAAATTTCAAGCGATTTGGATAACCAGGAACTGCACGAAACTGTGGAAAGAATGTCCCGCGTAACAAGCGATTTGCAAACGATTGTGTTGAACATGCGCATGGTTCCTGTCGAAACGGTATTCAACCGTTTTCCGAAAATGGTACGCCAATTAGCGAGGGATTTAAATAAAAAGGTAGATTTAGAGATTATCGGCGCTGAAACTGAATTGGACCGAACGGTGATTGATGAAATTGGCGACCCACTCGTCCATTTATTAAGAAACGCGATGGATCATGGAGTGGAGACACCCGAAAAGCGCCTTTCTAAGGGAAAAAATGAAGTAGGGAAGATTCTGTTAAAGGCCTATCATAGCGGTAACCATGTGTTCATTGAAATTGAAGATGATGGAGCTGGTATTAATAAAGAACGGGTTTTAAGTAAAGCCCTTTCCAATGGAATACTAACGAAGGAAACCGCCGCAACACTATCGGATAAGCAAATTTATGAATTGATTTTCGCTTCAGGTTTCTCCACAGCCGATACCATTTCGGATGTATCTGGCCGTGGCGTAGGTTTGGATGTCGTGAAGAACACAATAGAATCACTGGGCGGATCGGTAACAATCGACTCTAAGGAGAATGAAGGGTCCATTTTTCTCATACAACTTCCTTTGACGTTATCTATCATTTCCGTCATGTTAGTTGAAATTCAACAGGAGAAATATGCAATCCCTCTTTCTTCTATTATAGAGACAGCCATTATAAGAAAAGAAGATATTATGAATGCCCATAATCAACAAGTGATCGACTTTAGAGGAAAAGTGCTGCCACTCCTGTTCCTAAAGGACATTTTTGATGTGCCCGTACAAAACGAAGAAGAAGAGTTTCTTTCAATCGTTATAGTCAGGAAAGGCGAAAAAATGGCGGGACTTGTAGTGGATTCCTTTATAGGGCAACTTGAAATCGTCTTGAAGTCATTAGGTAATTATTTATCGACTGCATTTGCCATATCTGGAGCTACTATTTTAGGCGATGGCCAAGTAGCCTTGATTGTCGATTGTAATGCATTGATTCACTGACCATTTTAATATATAGATTCGCTACAATCCTTCCTACCATTTGATTACTGGAGACCCTTTGGAAACAAGGGTCAATGGATGAACAGTAGATATGGTTGAGGGGTAAAAAGAGGAGGGTAATTGAATGTCGACCACAAGTCCTGTTCAAGATATAAAAGTAATCGTGTTTCAAATCAAAGACAAAGAATATGCGATTCCGGTGGATAAAGTAAGTGGAATAGAAAAACTTTTGCATATAACAAGGGTACCCAAGGCCGTTCCATTTGTTAAAGGTGTGATTAATTTAAGGGGTGTGATTACCCCCATTATTGATTTAAGAGTCCGTTTCGGTTTTGAAGAGGTTGAATATAACGATTCAACGAGGATCATCATTGTTGTCCTTGATGACATCGAAGTAGGGTTGATTGTCGATTCAGCCAATGATGTGCTTGACATTCCCGTCGAGAGCATTGAGCCTCAGCCGGAAGTTGTCGGTCATTTAGCTTCTGAATATATCAGCGGTGTCGCAAAAATTGAAAAACGTTTGCTTGTATTGGTGAATTTGGAGAAGGCCTTAAGTCTCGAAGCAAATGAAATCGTGAGAAAAGAAGGATAAAGGGATGTCATTTATTGATAAAATCAACCCCATCCACCTCGATATCCTCAAAGAAATTGGGAATATTGGGGCGGGACATGCTGCTACTGCACTCTCTGCCATTCTTAATAAAAAAATAGATATGAATGTTCCTAATGTCCGGGTAGTTTCCTTTGATGAAATGATGGAATTGGCAGGGGGAGCAGAACATGTTGTGGCTAGTGTCTTTTTGCGAATTGAAGGAGATGCCACTGGAAGCATGATTTTTATCCTTTCATTACCTGTAGCTGAATATTTCATTCAACAGATGATAGGGGATGAAACCTTCTCCATTGATAAACCACAGCATTCTGAATTAGCTCTTTCTTGTCTACAGGAATTAGGGAATATCCTGTCGGGATCCTATCTTTCTTCTTTATCGGATTTTACTAAGTTGAATATATATCCATCGGTTCCTTCCTTGAATATCGATATGGTGGGAGCAACTATCAGTTATGGATTACTGGAATTATCACAAGTAAGTGATTCTGCTATTGTGATAGATACCGTCCTAGCGCAGAATGAGAGGTTTGCTGAATCTATCAATGGCCATTTCTTTTTACTGCCCGATCCTGATTCCTTTGATACTATTTTTGCTGCCCTGGGAGTGACAATAAATGGTTGAATTATTGCAAATCCAAGTTGTTAAAGTGGGGATAGCGGATATGAATACTGTAAAACCTCCTTATTCGATTCGCACTTCAGGGCTTGGTTCATGCGTAGGGGTCGTCATTTATGATGAGAAAAGAGAGATTGCCGGTTTGGCGCATGTCATGTTGCCGGATTCTTCACTTGCTAAGTCTGGTCAGATTAATCGGGCCAAGTTTGCCGATACAGCCGTAAAGGAATTGGTGAATCGTCTGGTGAAGGAAGGAGCAAGGCCTGCTTTTTTAAAAGCAAAGCTGGCTGGAGGTGCACAAATGTTTCAATTTGCCTCTGGGGGGGATTTAATGAGAATAGGACCCCGAAATGTTGAAGCTGTCCGGAAAGAATTGGCTGATTTACGAATACAGGTCGTTTCGGAGGACGTCGGCGGGAACAGTGGTAGGACGATAGAATTCAATGTGACAAAGTGCATGCTTAATATCCGGACAGTAAATAAAGGGACTAGAAATATTTAATTGGGAAGATGAAATTTGCGCAGCCGGAAAGTGACGGGAACACTGCAATCAAAATATTGTTGCACCTAGAGCCTTCGAGGACCGTTTTGATTACAAAACGTAAACAATGTTAGGAGGAAATCCCATGTCTCAACTGACTATCGAAGAAGAACAGTTATGCTGGAAAAATTGGGTCGACTGCAGGGACCCGCAAGCAGGGGACGTTTTGGTGAAGAAATATGTTCCACTTGTATCTTACCATGTCCAACGTATTTCAGTCAGCCTTCCTAGGAATGTCAGTCGTGATGACATTAGGAGTTTAGGGATGATGGGCTTATTTGATGCCTTGGAGCGCTTTGATCCAAAGCGTGATCTGAAATTTGACACATATGCTTCATTCCGGATCCGTGGGGCCATATTGGATGGTTTAAGGAAAGAGGATTGGCTACCGCGGAGTGCGAGGGATAAAGCGAAAAAAATCGATTCAGCTATTGAAAAATTGGAACAAAAATATATGCGGAACCTTACACCAAAGGAAATTGCATTTGAATTAAATATTCCGGAAGATGAAGTATATGCTGCACTTAACGAGCATTTCTTTGCCAATGTTTTATCCATGGATGAAAATCCTCAAGAACAGGATGACAAAGAAAAAACGAATTTCCATATTAAAGATGATAAAGCAGACCTGCCTGAAGAGAATGTTCTAAGACAAGAATTGTATGCAGAGCTAGCAAAGGTCATAGAAACACTAAATGAGAAAGAACAGTTGGTATTGCAACTTTTTTATAAAGAAGAACTTACGCTGACGGAAATTGGACAAGTGATGAGTCTTTCCACATCAAGGATATCGCAAATTCACTCAAGGGCGATATTTAAACTTAGACATGCTATGCAGGATAAAAAAAGTTAACCCATATTTTTATTTAGTGTCATGCTTCGAGGCATGCTCTATGAGAAATGCATGGATTTATCAGTTTGGACAGACCATTCCGAACATTTTGAATCCATGGGAAGAACATGTGTACACAGGCAGTTATACAGAAGAATCACTATAGAAATATAGGGGTGGATGGCTGTGAGTTTAAAAGCAATCGAGATGCAAATTGCCCTTCCAAGAACCCAAGATGCCGGAAAGATCCAAGAACAACTTTTACAAAAAAATCTAATCCAACAGGATCATGCCACCCATCAAGGAAGAAAAGAAGAGGAACGAAAACAAACGACTGTAATGGGCGAGGAACAAAAGCTCCCAGCTCATTTTTATGAAAAGGAAGGTAGCGCAGATAAGGGTCCGTTTTTTAAACAGCGTAGGAAGAAAGACAATACGAGACAAACAACAGAGAATATAGATCCCCATCCCTATAAAGGAAAGAGTATCGACTATTCCGGTTAAGAGGAGGCACCATGTCAGTATTTTTTATGTTACTCCTTTTTAGTCTAAATATTTTCACGATTTTCGCCGTTATTCTTTTGTATCTTAGACAAAATCGATTAAGTAAGCTAGAAAAGGAACAAAAAGCCACCATAATTGAAATGGAAGAACTACTAACAGGCTATCTAATGGAAATGAAGGAAGATAACGAAGCCTTGATAAAAGCTTTTACACAAACTGACGTCTTACCTAATGAGAAAAAGATAGAAGAGTCAGTAATAGTAAAAACAAGGCCACCTATAGAAAAGGAAGCAGAACTAGAAAAGGAATCATTCCCTGACTATAAAGAACCAAGTTTTAACGGGAAGAAATTGCAGGCTGCTAATGCTTATATGAACCAGACTGGAATAGAAGAAGAATTCAAGCCAGCCAATGAAGTGAAGGACAAGCTCGAACTTTCGGCGGAGGCCTCCATTTTAACCAAACAAGAGGCACGCGTGGAAAAAGATTTTTCAGCCATGCTACAGGATTCTTTAGAAGAATTATCATTAAATGAACAGGTAGACTATTTAGTGGAGCAAGGTCTTTCAATTGAAGATATCGCCAAAAAATTAAATAGGGGTCAAACGGAAATTGAGCTTTTATTAAAGTTCCGTATGGATAGATAAATATTGCTTGATTGTATCACCTGAGTATGATATATTATGAAATGGTGTTAATACACACGCCCGTGATTCTAGCAGATGGTGCTGTTTATACAGTTTCTGTATGAAAATGATCGGAGCGGAGGAAAAACAAAACCATTTAGGAGGAACTAAAATGTCAGTCATTTCTATGAAACAATTGCTTGAAGCTGGTGTGCATTTCGGACACCAAACACGTCGCTGGAACCCTAAGATGAAGAAATATATCTTCACTGAGCGTAACGGCATCTACATCATCGACCTTCAAAAAACAGTTAAAAAGGTTGAAGAAGCTTATAACTTCGTTAAAGAACTAGCTGCTAACGGTGGAACTGTTCTTTTCGTTGGTACTAAAAAACAAGCTCAAGAATCAGTTAAAGAAGAAGCTATCCGCTCTGGTATGTACTATGTAAACCAACGTTGGTTAGGTGGAACTTTAACAAACTTTGAAACAATCCAAAAACGTATTAATCGTCTTAAAGATATCGAAAAAATGGACGCTAACGGAACTTTCGAAGTGCTTCCTAAAAAAGAAGTAATCCAACTTAAAAAAGAATGGGATCGCTTAGAGAAATTCTTAGGCGGTATTAAAGATATGAAGACTCTTCCAGATGCGATCTTCGTTATCGACCCTCGCAAAGAGCGTATTGCTGTTGCGGAAGCACACAAATTAAACATTCCACTTGTTGGTATCGTTGATACAAACTGTGATCCGGACGAAATCGACGTAGTTATTCCTGCTAATGACGATGCAATCCGTGCTGTTAAATTATTAACAGGTAAAATGGCAGATGCTATCTTAGAAGCTAAACAAGGCGAAGAAACAGCAACTGAAACAACTACTGCTTAATAGTTGACAGAACTGCTTAACTAGTGAGAAAAAAAGGTGATAAGAGGATAATGCCTTTTATCCCTTTTTTTTGCACTAAATAAGCATACATAAATCCCGTGCCTTATCACGGCTGATTTTTGAAACTGGAGAGAACCGAGCTTATTTGTCATAACGTTGACCAATAAATATTTTTTGTAAAAATTTGCTGCGATTTGTTGTATTTGTTGTTGAAAACAAGTATTATCTAGCAAAATGGGTAAAGACTGAATAAACCGCACTTAATTTGAGGAGGATTTATATTATGGCAATCACTGCACAATTAGTTAAAGAATTGCGTGAAAAAACTGGCGCTGGCATGATGGACTGCAAAAAAGCACTTGTACAAACTGAAGGAAATATGGATAAAGCGATTGACTTCCTTCGCGAAAAAGGAATTGCAAAAGCTGCCAATAAAGGCGACCGTATCGCTGCTGAAGGGTTAACTTCTATCGTAGTAGACGGAAACCAAGCAGTAATCCTTGAAGTGAACTCAGAAACTGATTTCGTTGCTAAAAACGAAGGTTTCCAAACTCTTGTTAAAGAATTGGCTTCATTCTTATTGGCTAACAAGCCTGAAACTGTAGAAGCTGCTCTTGAGCAAACAATGGAAAACGGTGTGAAAGTTGCTGATCATATCAATGCAGCAGTAGCTAAAATTGGTGAAAAATTAACTCTTCGCCGTTTCCAAGTCGTTACAAAAACAGACAGCGATGCTTTCGGCGCTTACCTACACATGGGTGGACGTATCAGCGTACTTACAGTTCTTGAAGGTACAACTGATGCTGAAGCAGCTAAAGGTGTTTCTATGCACATCGCAGCTCTTAACCCAAAATATGTTTCTCGTGACCAAGTAGACGCTACTGAGCTAGAGCACGAACGTGAAGTTCTTACTCAACAAGCCCTAAACGAAGGCAAGCCAGAAAAAATCGTTGCTAAAATGGTTGAAGGACGTATCAACAAATTCTACGAAGAAATCTGTGTAAACGAACAAGCTTTCGTTAAAAACCCAGATCAAAAAGTAGGACAATTCGTTGAAGCACTAGGCGGAAAAATCCTTTCATTCGTACGTTACGAAGTAGGGGAAGGTCTTGAAAAACGTCAAGAAAACTTTGCTGAAGAAGTAATGAACCAAGTTAAAAAGGACTAATTTATTGTAAGAAAATGGTTAAATAGGGAACACTATAGTGTTCCCTATTTTTTAAAATGTCCTGAATTTTTGATTAATGCAAGAATGAGCATGATGGACGAACAAAAAGATTACATAGTTGGAGGTTCTCATGGCTAAATATAAACGTGTCGTATTGAAACTCAGTGGTGAAGCATTGGCTGGAGACGAGGGTTTCGGAATTAATCCTGCAGTTATAAAGTCGATTGCAGAACAAGTAAAAGAAGTAGCTGAATTGGATGTAGAAGTAGCTGTGGTTGTCGGTGGCGGAAACATATGGCGCGGGAAAATCGGTAGTGAAATGGGCATGGACCGTGCAAATGCCGATTATATGGGCATGCTCGCTACAGTCATGAATTCATTGGCGTTACAAGATAGCCTCGAGCAGCTTGGGATTGAAACGCGCGTCCAAACGTCCATTGAGATGAGACAAGTGGCAGAACCATATATTAGACGACGTGCAATTAGACACCTGGAGAAAAAGAGAGTAGTCATTTTTGCAGCAGGAACAGGAAACCCATATTTCTCAACGGATACGACTGCCGCATTACGTGCAGCTGAAATTGAAGCGGATGTCATCTTGATGGCGAAGAACAATGTGGATGGCGTATACAATGCTGATCCTGTTAAAGACAAAAATGCAGTGAAGTATGATGAGCTTTCATATCTTGATGTGATAAAAGACGGATTACAAGTCATGGATTCTACTGCGTCCTCGCTATGTATGGACAATGATATTCCATTGATTGTCTTCTCTATTATGGAAAAAGGTAATATTAAGCGCGCTGTATTAGGCGAAACGCTTGGAACTATTGTAAGGGGGAAATAAAAGATGCCGAAACAAGTTATTTCGAATGCGAAAACGAAAATGGAAAAAGCCATTAGCGCTTACACACGTGAATTAGCCAGCATCCGTGCCGGAAGAGCAAATGCCTCATTGCTTGATAGAATCTCAATTGATTATTACGGATCCCAAACACCTATCAATCAAATGGCGGGCATTTCTGTACCAGAAGCAAGACTTTTAGTCATCCAGCCTTATGACAAAACGATTTTGGGCGAGATTGAAAAAGCAATTTTGAAATCGGATTTAGGATTAAATCCTTCTAATGATGGTTCTATAATCAGGATTGCCATTCCTGCGTTAACAGAAGAACGTAGGAAAGAACTTGTCAAGGTCGTTAAGAAAGAAGCCGAAGAAGCAAAAATCGCGGTTCGTAACGTTCGCCGTGATGCCAACGATGAGTTGAAAAAGCTTGAGAAAAATGGCGATATCACAGAAGATGACTTGCGCGGTTATGCAGATGACATTCAAAAGATGACGGATGGCAACATCTCAAAAATCGATGATATTACAAAAGATAAAGAAAAAGAAATTCTAGAAGTCTAATCCCTTCTAAAAGCATTGAATAAAAGGGCCGAATCCATTGTGGTCATGTCTTTGATCTAACATATAGGTGTGTTAAAAAGAGAAAACTGTTATAATAAGGTTTCTCCGATTATGAATACGCCTGAGTTAGTAAGAGCTTGAAAATGATGGAGGAGGTCCTTTTTGCCTTTTCTTCTTGAAAGGATATGCATTATTTATTTCTGGCCAACTTCTAATGAAGATAATATTTTCATAATAATAATATGAGAACAAGTTTTTTTTTGATATTATAATATAGATTCTGTTCTTATTTAGAATCCAAAAAATATACATAGTGCACGTAAATATTGCCTTTGTAGAGATAAGTACAACCTAATGGGGGACTAACATATGTATTCACTATGGAAGCGTTTCGTTAAAAAAGATGCTTCTTCCGATGTAGCAAGTAGGATCCAGCATATTAAGGAGTCTAATGTTCCTCAACATATTGCCATTATTATGGATGGAAACGGCCGATGGGCTAAAAAACGTGCGCTGCCACGTGTGGCAGGCCACCATGAAGGAATGAAAACCGTTCGAAAAATAACAAAGATTTCTAATGAGTTGGGAATAAAAACGTTGACCGTTTATGCGTTCTCCACAGAAAATTGGAAACGTCCGAAAAGTGAAGTCGATTTTTTGATGAAACTTCCACAGGAATTCCTAGGCACCTTTTTGCCAGAGCTTATAGCTGAAAATGTAAGGGTGGAGATGATGGGAGACTTATCTTTAATCCCGTCACATACTCAGAAAGCAGTTAAACAAGCGATGGAGGATACGAAAAATAATAACGGGATGATTTTGAACTTTGCCCTTAATTATGGAAGCCGTGGAGAAATAGTTGCGGCGGTCAACAGCATCATACATGATGTGAAAAATGGTATAATAAAGGAAAATGTTTCTGAGGAAATAGTATCAAGCTACTTAATGACACAACATTTGCTGGATCCGGATTTGTTGATCCGTACAAGCGGCGAAAAAAGGTTAAGCAACTTCATGCTTTGGCAGTCAGCGTATACCGAGCTATGGTTTACGGATGTGTTATGGCCGGACTTTAGTGAAGGTCATTTACTACAGGCTGTCGAGGAGTATCAAAAACGTTCACGCAGGTTCGGTGGCGTTTAATGTAGAAGGCGAGGAAATAGGAATAATGAAACAGAGAATTATTACGGCAGTCATCGCTGCCGCCATCTTCATTCCAATCGTGATGATAGGGAAGCTTCCCTTTTTATTGGTAATCTACCTTCTAGCATCTATCGGTTTGTATGAATTGATGAAAATGAAAAAGATGCGTGTATTCTCCTTTGAGGCAATCCTTTCACATGTTTTACTTTGGATATTATTACTGCCGAATGAATATAGCACGTTTTTAACTGAAAATAATTATGACAAAGTACAGATTTTCTTAATCGGCGTTTTAGTGCTATTGCTTTATACGGTCCTTTCGAAAAATATGTTCACTTTCGATGATGCAGGATTTTTGGTCATTGCGATTCTTTACTTAGGCATCGGCTTTTACTATTTCTTTGAAACACGTGACAATGAATCTCTAGGTCTAGTCTATATCCTTCTTACTTTATTTACGATATGGGCAACCGATTCAGGAGCATACTTCATTGGAAAAGCAATCGGTAAGAGGAAGTTATGGCCTGAAATCAGTCCTAATAAAACAGTCGAGGGATTTTTTGGAGGCGTAGTTTCCGCGTTAGTCGTAGGTGTGCTTTTTTACGTATTTTCATCCCTTGACTATTCGATATGGCAATTGTTGTTGATATCATTAATCATAGCAATCTTCGGCCAACTGGGAGACCTTGTTCAATCGGCTTATAAACGTCATTATGGCGTAAAGGATTCAGGAAAGATCCTACCTGGTCATGGCGGGATTTTAGACAGGCTGGATAGTTTAATATTTATTTTACCAATCTTACATTTATTGCATGTATTATAATTAAAAAGGTAAGGTTATATGGAATTAGGAGATGAACGGATTTGAAGTATATCAGCCTTCTGGGTGCAACAGGTTCGATAGGCAAGCAAACGGCGGATGTGGTCAGGGCCCATCCCGATCAATTTAAGATAGTGGCACTTTCGGCCGGAAAGAATATTGCTTTGGTCAGAACCTATATAAAAGAGTTTGAACCAGAACTAGTTTCCGTACAGACAAAAGAAGATTATGAGGTTTTGAAAAGCGAGTTCTCTAACCGGAAAGATATTGAGTTCATGTATGGCGATGAGGGAATAACGGCAGTGGCTGTGTATAATCAAGCAACAGTCTTAGTGAATGCGGTCATCGGCAGCGTAGGACTTTATCCGACTTTGCAAGCGATTAAAGCCGGTAAGGATATTGCGATTGCCAATAAGGAGACTTTGGTAACAGCGGGCCATTTGGTCATTGATGAAGCGAAAAAGGCCGGGGTAAGGCTGCTTCCGGTCGATAGTGAGCATTCAGCAATTTTTCAAGCACTTCAGGGTGAACAAGAAAAAAATATCGAGCGCTTAGTCATTACTGCCTCTGGTGGAAGTTTCCGTGATCGCACCCGTGAAGAGCTAAAAGGCGTCACGGTAGAAGAGGCTTTAAA
This sequence comes from Peribacillus sp. NPDC097264, assembly GCF_050277925.1. NCBI lineage: Bacteria > Bacillati > Bacillota > Bacilli > Caryophanales > Bacillaceae > Peribacillus > Peribacillus sp. NPDC097264. Next base: position 289,695 of record NZ_JBNNSR010000002.1, on the reverse strand, counting down.
CCATCCAAACTGGTCTATGGGGGCTAAAATCACCATCGATTCAGCATCCATGATGAACAAGGGATTGGAAGTAATCGAGGCACACTGGTTGTTTGATCTTCCATACGAAAAGATTGACGTGCTTCTTCATAGGGAGAGCATTATCCACTCAATGGTGGAATTTCATGATTCCAGTGTGATGGCACAGTTAGGTACACCTGATATGCGTGTACCCATCCAATTTGCCCTTACATATCCAGATCGACTGCCTCTTGTAGGACGGAAGCGTTTGAATTTGGCTGAAGCGGGAAAACTCCACTTTAGTGAAATGGACTTCACTCGATATCCTTGTTTGCAATTCGCTTACAAAGCAGGTAAAATGGGCGGCACAATGACAACGGTGTTGAATGCTGCAAATGAAGCTGCAGTAGCTGCATTTTTATCTGGAAAAGTTTCTTTCCTAGAAATTGAAACCCTGATAGAAAGAGCGCTTAACAAACATTCTGTCATAGCGAGTCCTGACTTAGAAACGATCCAGGAAGTCGATAAAATGACAAGGAAGTTTATAGAATCCTTAGTGAAAGATAGGTGACCAGAACATGCAGACTCTAGAAACGCTTATAGCGTTCATTATCATTTTTGGCGCTCTTGTTTTTTTCCATGAGCTTGGACACTTAGTATTTGCGAAGCGTGCTGGAATTCTATGCCGCGAATTTGCAATCGGATTTGGACCAAAAGTATTCACATATAAAAAGAAGGAAACGGTCTATACGATACGTCTTCTTCCTCTAGGTGGATACGTTCGAATGGCCGGAGAAGATGCGGAAAATATTGAATTGAAACCTGGTTACCGTGTGGGATTGATGTTTGATGAAGAAGAAACCGTCACGAAAATCATCTTGAACAACAAAGACAAATACCCGGATATTCGGCTTGTCGAAGTGGAAGTGATAGATTTAGATCATAAACTGATACTTACGGGATATGAAGAGGGAGAAGAAGACACGTTAAAAACGTTTTCGATCCATAAGGAAGCCGTAATCGTTGAAAATGGGGTCGAGAACCAAATTGCCCCTTATGATCGCCAGTTTGCATCTAAATCTCTTGGACACCGCTTTTTAACAATCTTAGCGGGCCCAGCAATGAACTTTGTTCTAGCTTTTGTTATTTTTACATTGATTGGTTTATTTCAAGGCGTCGTGGTGGACGAAGCCAAACTGGGTGAATTAACTAAGGACGGTGCAGCCGTTACTTCTGGACTTAAATCAGGGGATGCCATTCAATCGATTGAAGGTACGGAAGTCACAACCTGGGAAGATGTACAGGCGAGTATCCAAAAAAGTCCCGGTAAAGAAATCGAATTCGTTGTATATAGGGACGGTAAAACGTTAGAAGTTCCAGTTACTCCTCAGGAAGTCGAGAGGGAAGGTCAGAAAATTGGAATCATCGGGGTATACCCGCCCGTTGAAAAAGCTCCACTAAAGGCCATTCAATATGGTGCGACGGAGACGTATTTTTGGACGAAACAGATTTTCATCATTCTGGGTGACCTAGTAACGGGTGGCTTTACGATTGACAGTCTATCTGGTCCAGTAGGTATATATAAATCGACTGAGGAAGTCGCAAAACAGGGCTTGTTCACGTTGATGAAATGGGCTGGGTTGCTCAGCATAAATTTAGGAATCATGAATCTTTTACCGTTACCTGCTTTGGACGGCGGACGATTATTATTCTTCGTGGTTGAGTTCTTAAGAGGAAAACCAATTGATCGCCAAAAAGAAGGAATGGTGCATTTCATCGGATTTGCTTTGCTGATGTTGTTAATGATCGTCGTGACATGGAATGACATCCAGAGGTTCTTCCTATAAGCTGATATGAATGAAACCAAACAAGCCAGCAGAACTATCTGTTGGCTGTTTGAATCTACTTGTAACTTTTTGAAGAGTTTGGGCAAAATAGTTTGTTTTATCGGGAATTCGTAAGTATAATCGAAAAAGAGCGAATGAAATCAACTTAATTTAAATCAATCAGACAATAATAATGTAATTTTGTATTACATGACCCGTAAATTTCCGTATGGAAGTTTAAAGGAAATATTGAAGAGGTGTAGATATGAAACAAAGTATGACGTTAATCCCTACATTGAGGGAAGTCCCTGCAGATGCAGAAATTAAAAGCCACCAGCTTTTGTTGCGAGCAGGATTCATGAGACAGAATTCAAGTGGCGTTTACAGTTTTATGCCGCTTGGTAATAAAGTGCTTCAAAAGGTTGAAGCGATTGTTCGGGAAGAAATGGACAATGCAGGTGCCGTAGAATTATTGATGCCAGCCCTTCAACAAGCGGAATTTTGGCAGGAATCCGGTCGTTGGTATACATATGGACCCGAATTAATGCGATTAAAAGACCGTAACAACCGTGAATTTGCCCTTGGAGCTACACATGAAGAGGTCGTTACAAGCTTGGTTCGTGACGAAGTGAAGTCATACAAGCGTTTGCCATTGACGGTTTATCAAATCCAAACGAAGTTCCGTGATGAAAAAAGACCTCGTTTTGGTTTATTGCGCGGACGCGAATTCATCATGAAGGATGCTTACTCATTCCATGCAAATCAAGAAAGTCTTGATGCTGTATATGAAAAACTTTATGCGGCCTATTCAAATGTATTTAGCCGTTGTGGCCTTGATTTCCGTGCAGTCATCGCCGATTCAGGAGCGATGGGTGGAAAGGATACACATGAATTCATGGTGCTTTCTGAAATTGGAGAAGACACGATTGCCTATTCAGATACATCCGATTATGCGGCGAATATTGAAATGGCTCCTGTAGCGGTAAAATATGAAAAAGATTCCGAAGAGCAGGGAACACTTGATAAAGTTCATACTCCTGGACAGAAATCAATCGATGATGTAGCTTCATTTTTGAAAACCAATGCCTCAAAATTGATAAAGTCCTTGTTATTTAAAGTGGATGAAAAATATGTACTCGTCTTGGTACGAGGAGATCATGAAGTGAATGATATCAAAGTTAAAAACTTCTACAATGCTGAAGTCGTGGAGTTGGTGGACCCTAACGAAACGAAAGAAGTCTTAGGTTGTGCGGTAGGTTCTCTTGGACCAATCAATATTGCCTCAAGCGTAGAAGTCATCGCCGATTTGGCCATTGAAGCAATGGTTAATGGAGTATGCGGCGCTAATGAGGAAGATTATCATTTTGTAAATGTAAACCCTGACCGTGATTTTAAGGTGGAAAGTTTTATCGATCTTCGTTTTATCCAAGAGGGAGATCCATCACCGGATGGCAACGGAATAATCAAGTTTGCTAAAGGAATTGAAGTCGGTCACGTATTCAAGCTTGGGACTAAATATTCCGAAGCGATGAACGCGACGTTCCTAGATGAAAACGGCCGTTCGCAACCGATGATCATGGGTTGTTACGGTATTGGCGTATCTCGTACACTTGCAGCTGTCGCTGAGCAATTCAATGATGAGAAAGGTTTAGTATGGCCGGTGAATTTGGCTCCGTTCCAGGTCCATTTGATTCCGGTTAATATGAAGGATCAATCTCAAGCTGAACTTGCAGAAAAACTATATGCTGAACTTAAAAAACAAGGCATGGATGTCTTGATGGATGACCGTCATGAACGTGCCGGAGTGAAATTTGCCGATTCTGACTTGATTGGACTTCCTGTCCGCGTAACGGTCGGTAAAAAAGCTTCCGAAGGCATCGTGGAAGTGAAGATCCGTAAAACAGGTGAAGTGCTTGAACTGGAAACATCGGAACTTGCACAGAAGTTACATGAATTATTGGGATAAAGCAGTAAAATCATAGCTTGATTTGGCATCATTCATTTGGATGATGCCTTTCCTTTTCCCTATAATTAGATGTCCGTGAACTGCATCTAGTATGTTATAATAACCACTGTTATTAGAATGAAACTGATGAATAATATCTTTAGATAGTAGATAAAGGGGAGAGAGGAAATGGATCAAAATCCAAACAGCGGTAGAGAGAGATTTCAACTCTTGCTCCAGCAATTGGGCTTGACTGAGGATGCCTTTGTGAATTTTTTCATCGGTGCCGAAATTGATAAACTTTCCATAGAGAGAGAGTCCCAAAAATGGCATTTTGCCTTTAATATACCTGCGTTAATTCCATGCAGTGTTCATACAAGATTTTCAAATCATTTAACTAGTACTTTTGCCCATATTGCCAAGGTTACATTCACCATGAATGTTGCCAATCCGATAGTGACGGAGGAATTGGTCAAAGAATACTGGAAAAATTGCATAAGTGAGCTACAAGGCATATCGCCAGCACTTTTATCACTCTTAAATGAGCAAGAACCCAAAGTGACAGGGTATAAGCTCGTCGTCAATGCACGTAATGGTGCGGAAGCTGGACAGTTAAAACAGAAATACTCCGGTCTCATTTCGAATATTTATCAAACGTATGGTTTCCCTCCATTAACACTTGAAGCAGAAGTGAACGAAAACGTTTCGGAAACTGATTACAAGAAGTTTTTAGCAGAGAAGCAAAAGGAAGATGAGGAAAAGGGACTTGCCGCGTTACTAGAGATGCAGAAGAAAGAATCGGAAAAAGGAGACGAGGGTGTTTACGAAGGCCCAGTTAAAATCGGGTACACCATTAAAGAAGATGCCGATTTCCGTAGCATAGAGCAAATTATTGATGAAGAGCGCAGGATAGCGATTGAAGGTTTCGTGTTTGACGCGGAAGTCCGTGAGCTCCGGAGCGGACGTAGTCTATTGACGTTTAAAGTTACGGATTATACAAGCTCTATTTTAGTTAAAATGTTTTCACGTGACAAAGAGGATGCTGCCATCCTAGCCCGTGTTAAAAAAGGAATGTGGGTACGTGCCCAAGGTAGCATTCAAAATGATACGTTTGTTCGCGATCTAGTTATGATCGCAAACGATATTAATGAGATTTCTAAGCAGGGACGGCAGGATAAGGCTCCTGAGGGTGAAAAACGCGTCGAACTTCATATGCACACACCGATGAGCCAAATGGATGCAGTGACGCCGACATCCGCTCTTGTTGCCCAAGCCGCGAAGTGGGGTCATAAGGCTGTTGCCATCACCGATCATGCAGGGGCTCAATCTTTCCCAGAGGCCTACGGCGCCGGTCAAAAACATGACATCAAGATTTTGTATGGTGTCGAAGTGAATCTCGTGAACGACGGTGTACCAATCGCTTATAATGAAGCACATATACCGCTTTCCGATGCCACCTATATCGTTTTCGATGTCGAGACGACTGGTTTGTCTGCCGTTTATGATACGATCATTGAATTAGCAGCCGTGAAAATTCATGATGGAGACATCATTGATAAATTTGAATCATTCGCTAACCCACATCGACCGTTATCCAATACGATCATCGACTTGACTCATATCACAGATGATATGCTGGTGGATGCACCGGAAGTTTCAGACGTATTGGAAAAGTTCAAGGAATGGGCGGGAGATGCCATCCTTGTTGCGCATAATGCAAGTTTTGATATGGGCTTTTTGAACATGGGCTACAAAAATATTGGGTATCCAAAAGCAACCAATCCCGTATTGGATACGCTGGAATTAGGGAGATTTTTATATCCTGAGTTCAAAAATCACCGGTTGAACACATTGTGTAAAAAGCTCGATATTGATTTGACTCAACATCATAGGGCCATATACGATGCTGAGGCTACGGGGTACCTGATGTTGAAGATGTTGAAGGAAACGATATCGAGAGGCATTACCCATCATGATCAATTAAATGACAATATGGGAAACGGAAATGCATATCAGCGTTCTCGACCATCTCATTGTACTTTGATTGCACAAACACAGGAAGGCTTGAAAAATCTCTTTAAATTGATTTCATTATCCCATATTAATTATTTTTACAGAGTTCCGCGGATTCCGCGTTCTCAACTAAAAAAATATCGTGAAGGAATTCTCGTTGGTTCTGGATGTGATAAAGGGGAAGTCTTCGAAGGGATGATGCAAAAGGGTTTTGAGGATGTTGTTGAAATTGCCGAGTTTTACGATTATCTTGAAATCCATCCAAAGGATGTTTATCAACATTTGATAGAGCTTGAATTTGTCCGTGATGAAAAGTCGTTAGAGACGATTATTTCAAACATTGTCAAGCTCGGAGAAAAGCTTAATAAACCTGTTGTAGCGACAGGAAATGTGCATTATTTGGACCCGAATGACAAGATATACCGTAAAATCCTTGTGAATTCACAAGGTGGGGCGAATATGCTGAATCGACATAAGCTACCAGATGTCCATTTCCGTACAACGGATGAAATGTTAAGGGACTTTTCCTTCCTTGGTGCCGAGAAGGCAAAAGAAGTCGTAGTCACAAATACGAATAAAATTGCAGATATGATAGAAAACATCAAGCCAATCAAGGACGATCTATATACACCTAAAATCGAGGGTGCAGAAGAAGAAATGCGTGCAATGAGTTATGGAATGGCTAGAAAGATATATGGAGAGAATCTACCGGAAATCGTTGAGGCCCGTCTTGAAAAGGAACTAAAAAGTATTATCGGCCATGGATTCGCCGTTATCTATTTAATTTCTCATAAACTGGTTAAAAAATCATTGAATGATGGCTATCTCGTTGGTTCCCGGGGTTCGGTCGGATCGTCATTCGTTGCGACGATGACAGAAATTACGGAAGTGAACCCGCTGCCGCCTCATTATGTGTGCCCTGTATGTAAGAAATCGGAATTCTTTAATGATGGGTCAGTAGGCTCAGGGTTTGACTTGCCTGATAAAGATTGCCCGGATTGTGGCATTGCCTATACGAAAGACGGTCATGATATTCCATTTGAAACGTTCCTTGGATTTAAAGGGGATAAGGTCCCCGATATTGACTTGAACTTCTCTGGTGAATATCAGCCGAAAGCCCATGATTATACGAAGGTCCTATTTGGAGAAGATTATGTTTATCGTGCCGGTACAATCGGTACGGTGGCTGAAAAGACGGCATACGGATATGTTAAAGGCTATTCAGCCGACAATAATATCCATATGCGTGGTGCAGAAACAGATCGCCTTGTCGCAGGATGTACGGGTGTTAAACGGACAACTGGACAGCATCCAGGGGGAATCATCGTTGTCCCGGATTACATGGATATCTATGATTTCTCACCAATACAGTTCCCTGCGGATGACAGAAACTCAGAGTGGAAAACGACTCACTTTGATTTCCACTCCATTCACGATAATATTTTGAAACTGGATATACTTGGTCATGATGATCCGACGGTGATCAGGATGCTTCAGGATTTAAGTGGTATTGACCCAAAAACGATTCCTACAGATGATCCAGAGGTAATGAAGATATTCAGCAGCACGGAATCGTTAGGTGTGACCGAAGATCAAATCATGTGTAAAACCGGGACACTTGGCATACCTGAATTTGGAACGCGTTTTGTTAGACAAATGCTTGAGGACACTAAACCGACGACATTTTCCGAGCTTGTCCAGATTTCTGGTTTATCCCATGGTACCGATGTATGGCTGAGCAATGCACAAGAACTGATTCATAATAAAATCTGTACACTTAGCGAAGTAATCGGTTGCCGGGATGATATTATGGTTTATCTCATTTATCAGGGACTAGACCCTTCCCTTGCTTTTAAAATCATGGAATCCGTACGTAAAGGGAAAGGCTTGTCTGAGGAATTCGAAGAGGAAATGCGTAAGAATCAAGTGCCGGAATGGTATATAGATTCCTGTAAGAAGATTAAATATATGTTCCCGAAAGCACATGCTGCCGCATATGTGTTGATGGCGGTTCGGATTGCCTATTTCAAAGTGCATTTGCCATTATTGTATTATGCAGCATATTTCACGGTTCGTGCCGATGACTTCGAAATAGATGCCATGACACGTGGGTCACAAGCAATCAAGACCAAGATGGATGAAATAAATGTAAAAGGGTTGGATGCTTCCACGAAAGAGAAAAACACACTGACGGTACTTGAGCTAGCGTTGGAAATGTGTGAGCGTGGATACTCTTTCGCCAAGGTAGACTTGTATAAATCGAGTGCAGACCAATTCATCATTGAGGGTAACACGTTAATTCCACCTTTCAATTCGATTCCAGGTCTTGGTACGAATGCGGCGATCAATATTGTCAATGCGCGCAAAAACGGAGAGTTTCTCTCCAAGGAAGATTTGCAACAACGGGGGAAGGTATCCAAGACAATTCTTGAATACCTTGATAAACAAGGCTGTCTCGAGGCTCTTCCAGAACAAAATCAGCTTTCCTTATTTTAAGTGTGGAACTGCCTATGAAAAGGAAGAAACAGACATGATATTTGCAAAAATATCTTGATTATGGTATATTTTTATTGGAAATACTAAGAGGAACCAATGGCAAGAGTGGGGAAACCCACTCTTTCGTGTTGTATTGACCATTTAATTTTGAATCCGAAACCAAGCGCACACAACGCACGTATGGAGGAAACAAATGAGTAAAAAGGTAACGGAAGTTGTAGAAGAATTAGCTCTACCAATTCTTGAAGAATTGCAGCTTGAATTAGTTGAAGTGGAGTATGTGAAGGAAGGCAAGAACTGGTTCCTTCGAGTGTACATTGATAAAGAGACAGGCGTAGATCTTGAAGATTGCGGGAAAACGAGTGAAAAGCTCAGTGAAAAGCTTGATGAAGTCGATCCAATTCCACAAATTTATTTTCTCGAAGTTTCATCTCCCGGAGCGGAAAGGCCTCTAAAAAAAGAGAAGGATTTCCTTAATGCTATCGGTAAAAATGTTTACATAAAAACATACGAGCCCATTTTAAATGAAAAAGAATTCGAAGGAATCATGACCAATTATGATGGGAATGAAGTGACGCTTGAAATCAAAATCAAGACTAGAAAGAAAATAGTCGTCATTCCATTTGAAAAAGTGGCGAAAGCAAGACTTGCCATTACCTTCTCTTAATCAAGCAATTATTAATTAAATATCCGTAAGGGGGATCACCATGAGCAATGAGTTATTGGATGCTCTCTATATTTTAGAACATGATAAAGGAATTTCGAGAGAAGTTTTGATCGACGCGATTGAGGCTGCACTTATATCGGCATATCGCCGTAACTTTAACCAAGCACAAAATGTACGTATCGACTTGAATTTAGGCAAAGGCACCATGCGAGTATTTGCCAGAAAAGATGTAGTCGAGGAAGTATTCGATTCACGTCTGGAAATTTCCGTTGAAGAAGCAAGAGCAATAGATCCAAACTACCAGTTGGAAGATATTGTGGAAATGGAAGTTACGCCTAAGGATTTCGGCCGTATTGCCGCACAAACAGCCAAGCAGGTCGTAACACAAAGAGTGCGTGAAGCTGAACGTGGTATCATTTACGCAGAATTCATAGACCGTGAAGAGGATATCATGACAGGTATCGTGCAACGCCAGGATTCACGTTTCATCTATGTGAGTTTGGGGAAAATTGAAGCATTGCTTCCTGTCAATGAACAGATGCCAAATGAACAGTATAAACCTCACGACCGCATCAAGGTTTTCATTACAAAAGTTGAAAAGACTTCGAAAGGGCCACAAATTTTTGTATCCCGTTCTCATCCAGGTCTTTTAAAACGTTTGTTTGAGATAGAAGTGCCTGAGATTTTTGATGGAACTGTAGAAATCAAATCAGTTGCCAGAGAAGCAGGCGACCGCTCAAAAATTTCTGTACACTCAGATAATGAGGAAGTCGATCCAGTTGGTTCATGTGTTGGCCAAAAAGGACAGCGTGTCCAGGCTATCGTCAATGAATTAAAAGGTGAGAAGATCGATATCGTTAAATGGTCAGAAAATCCTGTTATCTTTGTTGCGAATGCTTTAAGTCCTTCAAAAGTGCTTGAAGTAATCGTTAAAGAAGAAGACAAAGCGACGACTGTCATTGTTCCTGACTACCAACTTTCACTAGCAATTGGTAAGCGTGGACAAAACGCACGCTTAGCAGCCAAACTGACTGGCTGGAAAATTGATATCAAGAGTGAAACGGAAGCCCGCGAAGCTGGTATTTACCCTGTTGAAGAACAGGAGTTCTTATTAAGCCGGGATAGTTATGTGAATGAAGAGGATGAAGAATTCGAAGAGGATAACGAGTAAGGTAGAGGTGAATATAGATGAATAGCCGAAAAAAAATCCCGATGCGTAAATGTGTTGCCACTGGCGTTATGAAGCCAAAGAAAGAACTCATTCGTATCGTTCGATCTAAAGAAGGGGAAGTCAGCCTTGATCCGACCGGAAAAAAATCGGGAAGGGGAGCTTATTTGACCCTTGATCGGAATATTATCGAGCTGGCCAAAAAGAAAAATGTGCTGGCAAATCACCTTAGTACTCAAATTGATTCTTCCCTTTATGAACAATTGCTTGAATTAGTGGATAAGGAGCAAGACTAACACCATGACCCAACAACAACAATGGATGTCTCTATTAGGTTTGGCCAATCGAGCACGCAAGCTAATTTCGGGTGAAGAATTAGTGGTTAAAGAGATTAGAAGCGGTAATGCCAAAGTTGTTATTTTAGCCGCGGACGCTTCAAAAAACACTGAGAAAAAAATCTCTGATAAGTGCGCATTTTATCAGGTTCCTTTAAAAAGAGTCGAAGACAGATCTATGCTCGGCCATGCTATTGGCAAAGATGCTAGAGTTGCCGTCGCAGTTCTTGATGAAGGTTTTGCACAAAAACTCCGAATGCTGCTCGATTAAATTTACCGGGGGTGAACGTATGACAAAATTGCGTGTATATGAATATGCAAAACAGAAAAACGTTTCAAGTAAAGACGTAATAAATAAACTTAAAGAAATGAATATAGAGGTAACAAACCATATGACAGCATTAGACGATTCAACTGTAAACAAATTAAACGATTCTCTTAAACCAAAAAGCGAAGAACCAACCCAAGCAGCTGCTGAACCGAAAGCAAATGCAACGGTTGCGAAATACGAAGCTGAAGCAGATGAGAAAAGCACGATCAATAAAGAAAAGCTAAAGAAAAAGCCACCAGTTAAACCGTTGGGCACTAAAAAACCATCAGGACAGTTTAGCAGGGGAAGAAATAACCGTAATAAGAATAACAAACAAAGACAATCGGCGCCGCAGGCACCAGTTACAAAACGTAAAGAAAGAGAACTTCCAGAAAAAATTACGTTTTATGAGTCTTTGACTGTCATGGAACTTGGTAAGAAACTTCACCGTGAACCTTCTGAAATCATTAAGAAGCTTTTCATGCTTGGAGTCATGGCTACAATCAACCAAACGTTGGATAAAGATGCTATCGAATTAATCTGTACTGAGTACGGAGTATTGGCTGAAGAAGAGATTCGTGTTGACTTGACAGATCTTGAGTCATTAGTGACTGAAGATGCTTCTGAAGATTTAATCGAACGTCCAGCAGTCGTAACTATCATGGGTCACGTCGATCATGGTAAAACGACATTGCTTGATTCTATTCGCCATACAAAAGTAACAGAAGGCGAAGCGGGCGGAATCACTCAACATATCGGTGCTTACCAAGTCAAAGTCAATGACAAGAAAATCACATTCCTTGATACACCAGGACATGCTGCGTTTACAACAATGCGTGCTCGTGGAGCTTTAATCACGGATATTACGATTCTTGTTGTAGCAGCGGATGACGGTGTAATGCCGCAAACAATTGAAGCGATTAACCATGCTAAAGCAGCGGATGTTCCAATCATTGTTGCTGTTAATAAAATGGATAAAGAAGCAGCTAATCCTGACCGCGTCATGCAAGAATTAACAGAGCATGGTTTAGTTTCTGAAGCATGGGGTGGAGATACGATCTTCGTACCTATTTCTGCCAAAACGGGCGAAGGAATTGATAACTTGCTGGAAATGATTCTACTAGTTAGTGAAGTAGAAGAATATAAAGCCAATCCAACCCGTAAAGCGAACGGAACGGTTATAGAAGCACGTTTGGATAAAGGCCGTGGCTCTGTAGCGACGTTACTAGTCCAAAACGGTACTTTGAAAGTCGGAGACCCAATCGTTATCGGTAATACTTTCGGCCGTGTACGTGCCATGGTCAGTGATCTTGGACGTCGTGTTAAGGATGCAGGTCCATCAACACCGGTTGAAATCACTGGATTGAATGAAGTTCCACAAGCAGGCGACCGTTTCATCGTCTTTGAAGATGAGAAAACAGCCCGCCAAGTTGGGGAAGTACGTGCACAGAGACAACTTGCTTCACAACGTAATGAAAAATCACGTGTAACGCTTGATACATTGTTTGAACAAATGAAAGAAGGGGAAATTAAGGAATTGAACATCATCTTAAAAGCGGATGTTCAAGGTTCTGCTGAAGCAGTAGCCGCTTCCCTGAATAAAATAGAAGTAGAAGGCGCTAAAGTAAAAATCATTCATATCGGCGTCGGTGCTATCACAGAGTCTGATATCATCCTTGCTACCGCTTCTAATGCAATCGTAATTGGTTTTAATGTTCGTCCCGATGCGAATGCGAAGCGTGCCGCTGAATCAGAACAAGTTGATGTTCGCCTTCACCGTATCATATACAAAGCAATTGAAGAGATTGAATCGGCTATGAAAGGGATGCTTGATCCTGAGTTCGAAGAAAAAATCATTGGTCAAGCTGAAGTTCGTACAACTTTTAAAGTATCTAAAGTTGGTACAATTGCTGGTTCATATGTTACCGAAGGAAAACTTACGCGTGACAGCGGAATTCGCTTAATTCGTGAAGGTGTTGTCATTTACGAAGGTGAAATTGACGCATTGAAACGTTTTAAAGATGACGTTAAAGAAGTGGCAACAAATTATGAATGTGGTATTACCATTAAAAATTACAATGACCTTAAAGAGGGCGATGTAATTGAGGCTTATATAATGGAAGAGATCGAGCGTAAATGATCGTTGGATCCGTCCAATGTGAGTGCATAATCTATGACACCCATTCTTTGAAAGAAAAACGAGCTGTGTTGCAACGTGTCATGACACGGCTTAAGCAGAAGCTTAATGTCTCGGTAGCGGAAACGGATTTCCAGGATCTTTGGCAGCGTACTAAGATTTCTATCGTAACCGTTTCATCCTCAAGGAAAGCTACTGAGAGGGAACTTCAAAATGCCCTTAAATTTCTAGATTCATTTCCGGAAATTGAGCGCACAATAACAGATATAGACTGGCTATAAGCTAGCGAGGTGATATTATGAGCCTTCGAGCAAATCGTGTGGGCGAACAAATGAAAAAAGAGCTGAGTGAAATCATCGGCCGCAAAATTAAAGATCCAAGAATCGGATTCGTCACAGTAACGGATGTTGAAGTGACAGGCGATTTACAACAAGCAACAGTTTATATCTCTGTCTTGGGAGACCAGGAGCAACGGGAAAAAACTTTGCAGGGTCTTGAAAAGGCAAAAGGATTCATGCGTTCAGAAATTGGGCAAAGAATTCGCTTGCGTAAAACTCCGGAGTTGTTTTTTGAATTTGATGAATCCGTCGATTATGGTAACCGTATCGAATCATTAATTTCTCAAATCAAAAAAGAGGAAAAACCTTCAGTAAAAGACGAAGAATAAGCAAGCAGTAAATGGAGGCTGACTCAATAAGTGCTTTGCACTTCTTGGCTCGGCCTCTTTTTTTTGAAATGACAAGATTAATGAGGTGAAGGAATGGACGGCATACTCCCATTATGGAAACCAAAGGGAATGACATCCCATGATTGTGTTTTTAAATTAAGGAAGATTTTAAAAACGAAAAAAGTCGGACATACGGGCACTTTAGATCCTGAAGTCACCGGTGTTTTACCGATATGTATCGGCAGGGCAACGAAAATTGCCGAATACTTAACAGAAGCAGGTAAAGCGTATGAAGGGGAAGTGACGCTTGGTTTTTCAACGGCTACCGAAGATGCGACTGGAGAAAAGGTGGCGGAACAAAAGGTAACCGAAACATTTCAACGTTCACAAATCCTTGAGGTATTGAAATCCCTAACAGGAACAATTGAACAAACTCCACCAATGTTTTCAGCTGTCAAGGTAAATGGCAAAAAGCTATATGAATATGCTCGGGCTGGGATAGAAGTGGAACGTCCAACACGGGAAGTAACTATTCATGATATTACTTTACTGGATGACCGTTCAGAATTCAAAGGTGAAACCATTTCCTACCGGTTTCGTGTCAAGTGTAGCAAAGGAACCTATATTCGGACATTAGCGGTGATGATGGGCGAAAGATTGGGATACCCGGCACATATGTCGGACTTGGTCCGGATTGAAGCGGCTGGCTTTACGCTTGAGGATTGTTTCACGTTCGCTGAGGTGGAAGAATTCATGGAATCAGAAAAGACAGGAGATTTTCTGTTGCCATTAGAACGTGGATTGTTACATTTGCCGAAATTCCAGATTAATGATAAAGTAGCAAAGAAAGTACTTAACGGTGCGGTATTGGAACAAACGGAGGATGTTGTTTTTGAAAAGGGGCAACCATTTGTCATGATGGATCCCACTGATAAGGCGATTGCCATTTATCAAATACATCCCACAAAAGAAGGGTTAATTAAACCTGTCAAAGTTTTCGCACAAGAATCATAGACCGTTTTTGCCGTCGGAAAGAGGAGATTGAAAGGTGAAAGTGATTGCATTAGAGCATCCTCATCAATTTAAACCGGATGACTTCCCTGAGCTTGTCATGGCACTTGGTTTTTTTGATGGCATCCATAAAGGACATCAAACTGTCATCCAAACCGCTAAGCAAAAGGCTCATGAAATGAATCTTATGTCAGCAGTCATGACATTTGATCCACATCCTTCCGCTGTATTAGGGAAGAAAGTGGGAAACATCCGTTATATTACACCACTGGAAGATAAGATAAAAATCATAGAAACGATGGAAATCGATTACCTATTTGTCGTCCACTTCAGTAAGGAATTCGCTTCGATGCTACCTGAGGAGTTCGTGGATGATTACCTAGTGGGTCTGAATGTCCGTCACGTTGTAGCAGGTTTTGATTATTCATATGGCCGCTATGGTAATGGATCCATGGATGACCTACCTATCTATGCTAAGGGGAGATTTGGTCAAACCGTCGTTGCAAAGCAGACATTCGAGGACGGAAAGGTAAGTTCCACAAGAATCAGGGAGACGCTCAGCAATGGTGATTTTTCTGACTTCTATCATTTAGCGGGTCGTCGCTATGTAACAAAGGGACATGTAGTCCATGGAGAAAAGCGGGGGAGAAAGTTAGGATTCCCGACCGCGAATATTGAAGTGAGTGATGATTACATATTCCCCGCACCTGGCGTATATGCAGTCAGGATTAAAATAAGTGGATCCTGGTATGATGGGGTGTGCAATGTAGGGTATAAGCCGACATTCCATGAAGAAAAACCCGAATATCCTAGCGTAGAAGTTCATGCATTAGGTTTTACAGGAGATATCTATGGAGAACAGGTGTCAGTCGAGTGGCATATCAGGTTGAGAAGCGAGCGCAAATTCTCGGGACTTGAAGAGTTAGTCAACCAGATTGAAATTGACAAGCAAAATACGCAAGCATATTTTGCCGAATTGAACGGGTAACGTTGTAAGAAACCAAAAGGATAGAAGACAAGGCTTGCAATTTTGACGGAAAACATGTATTCTATTGTATGTATGAAAATAACCATTGCTTGGCTAGTCGAGACTCCGACGCTGGCTCGGTAATAGGTGATTTTACAGAATTTTAGGAGGAATAATAACATGGCTATTACACAAGAACGCAAAAACGAACTTATCGCTGAGTTCAGAACTCACGATACTGACACTGGATCTCCAGAAGTTCAAATCGCAGTACTAACAGAAGAAATCAACAACTTGAACGGTCACTTACGCACACACAAAAAAGATCACCATTCTCGTCGCGGTCTTCTTAAAATGGTAGGTAAACGTCGTAATCTTTTAACTTACCTACGTAATAAAGACGTTACTCGTTACCGTACACTAATTAACACATTAGGTCTACGTAGATAATTTTTTCAAAAAAAGCGGGAAATTTCCCGCTTTTTTGATGTTATTCAAATGATTTGGACGCTATCAATTTTTAGGCTAAGCCATCGTCCTTTGGACTCGGCAGCCGCCGAGTTTTTTTCTACTCATAAATGATTAAGATATATACATAATTGAATGAATAAATATTTAGTCATATTACTGTTAACACTTGTTTTTTTCGTGCATAATAGTGATAGTTTGGTTATAACTTGAGTTCAATTACTTTCACATATAATGATTTAATTTAATAAAGGTTTAGGTAAACTAAGCCTCTAATAGCGAAGATTCAGAGAGGGGTTTAATAAATGGGACAGGGAAAACATACGTATTCATTTGACTGGGCCGGCCGTAATGTAACGGTAGAAATCGGTCAGTTGGCCAAACAAGCGAACGGAGCCGTTTTAGTCCGTTATGGCGAAACAGCTGTCTTAAGTACAGCAACTGCTTCTAAAGAACCTAGAAACGTCGACTTCTTCCCGTTGACAGTCAACTACGAAGAAAGACTGTATGCAGTCGGTAAAATTCCAGGGGGCTTCATTAAACGTGAGGGTAGACCGAGCGAAAGAGCTATTTTGGCAAGCCGTCTAATTGACCGTCCAATTCGTCCACTATTTGCGGATGGTTTCAGGAACGACGTTCAAATCATCAGCATGGTCATGAGTGTTGATCAAGATTGTTCTACAGAAATGGCAGCAATGCTAGGTTCTTCCCTTGCACTTTCAGTTTCTGACATTCCGTTTGAAGGACCAATCGCGGGCGTAGTAGTAGGAAGAATCAATAATGAATTCATCATAAACCCTACTGTTGACCAACTTGCGAAAAGTGATATCAACTTAACGGTTGCTGGAACAAAGGACGCTATCAACATGGTTGAAGCTGGAGCGAATGAAGTGCCTGAAGAAACAATGCTTGAAGCCATCATGTTTGGACATGATGAAATCAAGAAGGTCATTGCATTCCAAGAAAAAATCGTTGCTGAAATTGGCAAGGAAAAGCTACAAATCACTTTGTATAAAGTGGATGAAGAACTTGAAGCAGAAGTGAAAGGCCTATGTGAGGCGGAACTTAACAAAGCTGTACAAGTTCAGGAAAAACATGCACGTGAAGCCGCCATCAAAGAGGTTAAAGATGATGTGTTGGCTAAATACGAAGAAGAAACTGATGAAGAAAAACTAAAACAAATTAAAGAAATTTTAAATAAACTGGTTAAATCAGAAGTCCGCCGATTAATCACGGAAGAAAAAGTACGTCCGGATGGCCGTAATCCTGATGAAATCAGACCATTGTCATCTGAAGTTACGATTTTACCACGTACCCACGGCTCTGGATTGTTCACACGCGGACAAACACAAGCACTATCCATTTGTACACTGGGAGCACTAGGAGATGTACAGATTTTGGACGGGCTTGGAACAGAAGAGTCAAAACGCTTTATGCATCATTATAACTTCCCACATTTCAGTGTTGGGGAAACAGGTCCGATCCGTGGGGCAGGACGTCGTGAAATCGGTCACGGTGCACTTGGTGAAAGAGCATTAGAACCAGTCATTCCAAATGATAAAGACTTCCCTTATACAATCAGACTTGTATCTGAAGTACTTGAATCTAATGGATCAACATCTCAAGCAAGTATCTGTGCTAGTACGCTAGCTATGATGGACGCGGGTGTTCCATTGAAAGCACCGGTTGCAGGTATCGCAATGGGTCTTGTAAAAACAGGTGAGCATTATACGATCCTGACTGATATTCAAGGCATGGAAGATCACCTTGGCGATATGGACTTTAAAGTGGCTGGAACATCTAAAGGTGTTACCGCTCTTCAAATGGATATCAAAATTGATGGTCTTTCAAGAGAAATTCTTGAAGAAGCATTGCTTCAAGCTAAAAAAGGCCGCATGCATATCTTGGAATCGATGATTGCTACAATCAATCAACCGCGTGAAAAATTGTCCAAATATGCGCCTAAAATCGTTACAATGACCATTAATCCGGACAAAATCCGCGATGTTATCGGACCTAGTGGTAAACATATCAATAAAATCATTGAAGAGACCGGCGTGAAAATCGATATCGAACAAGATGGTACGGTATTCATTTCTTCAACGGACGAACCGATGATCGAAAAAGCTAAAAAAATCATTGAAGACATCGTTCGTGAAGTCGTTGTGGGCGAACTATACTTAGGTAAAGTTAAACGCATTGAAAAATTCGGTTGCTTCGTGGAGATTTTCAATGGTAAAGATGGTTTGGTCCATATTTCGGAATTGGCTGAAGAAAGAGTCGGCAAAGTGGAAGATGTCGTTTCACTTGGCGATGAGCTATTAGTAAAGGTCACTGAGATTGACAAACAAGGTAGGGTTAACCTTTCTCGTAAAGCTGTACTTAAAGAACAAAAAGAAGCAGCTAATCCTTCTCAATCATAAGAAAAAAGAATATACGGCATGCGGTTCTCTTTATGAACCTGCATGCTTTTTTTGTTTGAAAAGGCCCCCTTATTTATAAGCATTTCAGCAATTGAAAGTTGTCATGTTCTACCTTGTCCATTTTCTTCATACATTTCTGTATGAAGGGGGCGTAAAAAATGAATAATAAATGGAAGCAGATAGTTGCGATAAGTGCCATTGCAGGTATATCATGGTTATTAGTGCAAAATCCATATACACAAGTTTATTTGACCCAGTTAACGAATCAATCAGTGGCTACCATGAAGCAGGAAGATGAACTGCTTACCGAGATAAAAGGATCAGCCCAAAAATATGAGATTGCACCCCAAGATGCACGAATAGATTCGGTTTGGAAGACCGTTCCTGGGTATAATGGCCTTACGGTCAATATCCAGGCTTCGTATAAAGCAATGAAGAAGGAGGATAAATTCGATAAGGATAAGCTTGTGTATGAACAAGTTCCCCCAAAAGTCCATTTAAAAGATCTTGAGCCTGCACCCATTTACCGGGCACATCCGGAAAAGCAGGTTGTATCATTTTTAATCAATGTGGCTTGGGGAAATGAATACCTACAAGATATGTTGGCTGTGTTGAAGAAGCATAATGTAAAGGCGACGTTTTTTCTAGAAGGGAAATGGACGAAAAATAATCCGGAATTCGCAAAAATGATTGTGGATGGTGGTCATGAAATAGGCAATCATTCATACTCGCATCCTAATATGCAAACCATTTCCTCACAGGCAACACGGGAGGAAATCACCAAGACGAATGAAGTGGTGGAAGCTGTGACGGGCGTGAAGATGAATTGGTTCGCCCCTCCAAGTGGGAGTTATCGAGACGAAACGGTCAAAATTGCGAGTTCTTTAGGAATGGGGACCGTGATGTGGAGTGTGGATACGATTGACTGGCAAAAACCCAGCCCCGAGGTCCTTCAACAAAGGGTCCTTTCTAAAGTTCACCCTGGAGCTTTTATTTTAATGCATCCGACAGAATCTACAGCCAAATCCTTGGAGACGTTAATTATTAATATAGAAAAGAAAGACCTGGAAGTTGTTAAGGTTTCGGAAGCAGTTAGTGAGGAACGTTTGAATCCGTAACGCTTTGGTTACGATAGCAGCATAGAATGATTGGGAGGAATGTTAGTTGATTAAGAAATACACGTGTCAAAATGGAGTAAGAATAGTATTGGAAAATATTCCAACAGTGCGTTCAGCGGCAATTGGAGTTTGGATCAAGACCGGTTCGCGGAATGAAACACCGGAACTGAATGGTGTATCCCATTTTCTTGAGCATATGTTTTTCAAAGGGACGACAACGAGGAACGCGCGTGAAATCGCCGAGTCGTTTGACAGCATTGGCGGCCAAGTGAATGCATTTACTTCAAAAGAGTATACATGCTACTATGCTAAAGTAATGGATAACCATGCAAGCTATGCTCTTGAAATTCTTGCTGATATGTTCTTCAACTCTACATTTGATGAGGAAGAATTGAAAAAAGAAAAAAATGTTGTCTATGAAGAAATCAAAATGTATGAAGATACACCCGATGATATCGTCCATGACCTTTTGAGCAAGGCTGTCTATGAAAATCATCCTCTTGGCTATCCAATCCTTGGTACGGAAAGTACGTTGGAAACATTCAATAGTGAAACACTTAAGAAATATGTTCATGATATGTATACGCCTGATAAAGTCGTCATCTCGATTGCTGGAAATGTGGACGAGAAGTTGATTCAGGAAGTGGAAAGTTACTTTGGTTCCTATCAAGGTGGGGAAGAGCGTCTTGAATTG
The DNA here is from genome assembly GCF_050277925.1 of Peribacillus sp. NPDC097264. NCBI lineage: Bacteria > Bacillati > Bacillota > Bacilli > Caryophanales > Bacillaceae > Peribacillus > Peribacillus sp. NPDC097264. The sequence goes on along the minus strand of NZ_JBNNSR010000002.1, from coordinate 269,450 downwards.
GTGAAGCCTTCATTCCATGAAAATAGAATCACTCGTAAAAAAGAGACTGAACAAGCACACCTATGCCTCGGTTTCAAAGGTTTGGAAATCGGAAATGATAAAACCTATAGTTTAGTCACATTGAATAATATCCTTGGAGGTAGCATGAGTAGCCGTCTATTCCAAGAGGTCCGTGAGCAACGTGGGCTGGCCTACTCGGTATATTCTTACCATTCAAGCTACCAGGATACGGGTTTAGTGACCATTTATGGTGGGACAGGCACAAGCCAGCTTGACAGCTTGTATGATACGATCCAGGAGACGCTTGCTACGCTGAAAAGAGACGGAATCACAGAAAAAGAATTGCGAAATAGTAAGGAACAGCTAAAAGGTAGCTTAATGCTAAGCCTTGAGAGCACAAACAGCCGAATGAGCCGTAATGGCAAAAATGAGCTAATGCTAGGTGAGCATCGTTCACTGGATGATATCATAGTCAAGATTGATGAAGTTACGGAAGATAGTGTCAATGAACTAGCAAACCGTATCTTCACAGAACACTCTTTATCGTTGGTGAGCCCTTTGGAAAATTGGGATAAATAAATATCTACGACCTGTTCTTCTGTTTAGGAGGGCAGGTTTTTTTTGGAAGGAAGGGGACGACTATTTTAATAAATGCCTTCTAAGTTCTCTTGATTTCGGATATAGATGGAATTAAGGAGAAAAAAAGGGGGATTCGGATTTGAGGCTGAGTGAATTAAGTGGAAAAGAGATAGTCGATGTGAACAGGGCAGAACGATTAGGTGTCCTGGGACAAACGGATTTGGAATTTGACGAAACGGGACAAATTACCACTTTGGTCATTCCTTCAGTAAAATGGTTTGGGCTTTTCAGAAATGGAAGTGAAATCAGGGTACCATGGAATCACATTAAAAAAGTGGGAACGGATATGCTTATCATCGATTTTAGGGAAGAACTTGAAGCTCATTCGGTGGAAGACGGAGAACATATGGATGGATAGGAATGAAAATGAGAAAAGACTAATGAGCGCCTTAGCTGGTAATAGCTATAGGCGTTTTTACTTTTCTAATCACCGTTCTTTATTTCAGTACATAAGATGGATGGAGACTGAATGAATATCGGATAACAAAACGCCTTCAAGAGTTGATTTTGGGCGAGGAGTGGGTTGGATTTTTAAAAAGAAGGTGACGATTTAATGCTCACAGACATGCAAATCGCTGTAATCGGTGGGGATGCGCGTCAGCTTGAAGTTGTTCGTAAACTGACTGAGCTAGATGCGAAGCTGTTTTTAGTAGGGTTTGAACAGCTTGACCATGCGTTTACAGGTGCGGTTAAGGAGAAATTAGAAGATATAAATTTTACGGAACTGGATGCAGTTATCTTGCCTGTGCGAGGGACGGATTCAACCGGTAAAGTGGAAACCATCTTCTCCAGTGAAGATGTTTTCTTGACCGAGTCCATGATAAATGACACGCCAAAGGATTGTGTATTTTATTCAGGAATCAGTAATGATTACCTCGATCGACTATTCAAGGAAGCAGGTCGTAAACTCGTACTCTTATTTGAGCGAGACGATGTAGCGATATACAATTCGATTCCCACCGTAGAGGGCGCAATCATGATGGCTATTCAACACACGGATTTTACCATCCATGGATCGGATGTTGCCGTTCTAGGCCTAGGAAGGGTTGGGATGAGTGTGGCACGATCATTTCAAGCACTTGGAGCCAAAGTGAAGGTAGGGGCGAGGAAAAGCGAAGATATTGCGAGAATTACTGAAATGGCGATAATCCCTTTTCATCTAAATGATCTTGCGTCCGAAATGAAAAATGTTGATATTTGCATTAATACCATCCCTTTTCCCATCATTACAGCAGACGTTCTTGCAAACATGCCCGTTCATACTTTGATTATTGACCTTGCTTCAAAGCCTGGGGGGACGGATTTTCGTTTTGCGGAAAAAAGGGGAATTAAAGCGTTATTGGCGCCAAGCCTACCGGGGATAGTGGCCCCGAAAACTGCCGGTCAAATTTTGGCGAATGCACTTGGGGTCTTGATCCAAGGGGAATTCTTGAAAAGAAAGGGGAAAAAATTATGAATCTGAAAGGTAAACGGATCGGTTTTGGATTGACAGGATCGCATTGCACATACGATAGTGTGTTTCCCGAGATAGAAAAACTTATAAATGAAGGGGCAGAAGTCATTCCGATTGTGACATCCACTGTTCAAAATACGGAAACACGCTTTGGAAATGGGGAGGACTGGGTTGCACGTATAGAAAAATTGACGGGAAATGAAGCCGTTGATACAATCGTCAAAGCAGAGCCATTAGGACCTAAATTGCCGCTAGACTGCATGGTCATTGCTCCGTTGACCGGGAATTCGATGAGTAAGATGGCAAATGCCCTTACAGATTCGCCTGTACTTATGGCTGCAAAAGCGACGATGAGAAATCACCGTCCAGTTGTGGTTGCGATTTCAACCAACGATGCCCTTGGTTTGAATGGTGTAAATTTAATGAGGCTGATGGCTGCAAAGGATATCTATTTTGTTCCATACGGCCAAGATAATCCGGTAGGCAAACCGAGCTCGATGGTGGCGAGAATGAGTTTGATTCGGGATACCATCGTGGCGGCAATAGAAGGAGAACAAATACAGCCAGTGATTATTGAAAGGTTCAAAGATGATGTAATCTAATTGTCGTTCCATAATGCCTAAATCCAGGAAATGTCATTTGTTCATGCTTTGCAACCAGTTGGAATTATCGTTAAGAACCAAAAACAATCTATACTACCAGAATATTTTGTTAAAGTGCGTTCTTTCGAATGTTAATGTGTTAAAATATATGATATTCTGAGCAAGTAGAAATAATTAGACAAATTATAAACCAACTTTTAGAGATAGAAAAGGAGTATGGACAAATGACCGGGACACAGGGATTGCATATTGCAGTAGTAGGAGCGACTGGAGCAGTAGGACAACAAATGATTTCAACACTTGAACAACGGGATTTACCGATTAAGAAAATCATCTTTTTATCATCGGCTCGTTCTGCAGGGACTAAATTGTCATTTAAAGGCGAAGAAATCGAAGTTCAGGAAGCAAAACCTGAAAGCTTTGAAGGCATAGATATCGCTCTTTTCAGTGCAGGAGGAAGTGTGTCTAAGGAATTGGCTCCTGAAGCAGTAAAAAGAGGAGCGATAGTAGTAGATAATACAAGCGCGTTCCGCATGGATGAAAATGTTCCGCTTGTTGTACCGGAAGTAAATGAAGAGGACTTGAAACAGCATAACGGGATCATTGCCAACCCGAATTGCTCAACAATCCAGATGGTTGTTGCATTGGAACCAATCCGTCAAGAGTTTGGTTTATCAAAGGTAGTAGTTTCAACATACCAAGCAGTATCTGGAGCTGGAGTCGCTGCGATAAACGAACTAAAGGATCAGGCTCGTGATCTTCTGGATGAAAAAGAAATCGAACCAAAAATCTTGCCGGTAAAAGGGGATGCCAAGCATTATCAAATTGCTTTCAATGTCATTCCACAAATCGATAGGTTCCAAGATAATGGATTCACGTTTGAAGAAATGAAAATGATTAATGAAACAAAGAAAATCATGCATATGGAAGAGCTACCTGTAGCGGCAACTTGCGTAAGGCTTCCTGTTGTAACGGGGCATTCGGAATCCGTATACATCGAAGTCGAAAAAGAAGGCATTTCTGCGTCTGAGATCAAGAATTTGATGAAAACGGCACCGGGAGTCGTATTAGAAGATGAGCCAGAACAACAGGTTTATCCAACGCCTGCATCATCTGTCGGCAAGAATGACGTATTCGTTGGCCGGATCCGTAAAGATTTAGATGAAGATAAAGGCTTCCATTTATGGATAGTTTCCGATAATCTATTAAAAGGGGCAGCATGGAATTCTGTCCAAATAGCTGAAAGCCTTTTAAAATTAGGGTTAGTGACAGTTAAGTAAGGTAAAAACTCAAGCAGCTAAGACTTGTCAACATGATAGAGAGTTAGGTCAGCTTCCTTAACGGGGGAGCTGGCTTATATTTGGGGTGAGAATAGTGAAAATAATCGTCCAGAAATTCGGTGGGACATCAGTCCGGGACGAAGAGAGCCGGGCCCATGCCAAGAATCATATCGAAAGGGCAATTAAAGAAGGCTACAAAGTGGTGGTCGTTGTTTCTGCCATGGGTAGGAAAGGCGATCCATATGCGACGGATACGTTACTTTCTTTAGTGAATGGTTCCAACGCCCGCCTCTCCAAGCGGGAACAGGATTTACTAATGTCGGTAGGGGAAACGATCTCTTCTGTCGTATTTACGAATATGTTATTGGAACATGGAATCGAGGCTACTGCATACACAGGTGCTCAAGCAGGGTTCCAGACGAATTATGAATTTTCGAGTGCGAAAATCATTGAAATGAAATGTGACCGTCTTCTGAAAGAACTGGAATTGAAGGATGTCGTCGTGGTCGCAGGCTTCCAAGGGGCCGCTAAAAATGGGGACATGACAACTATTGGACGAGGTGGAAGTGACACTTCGGCTGCTGCATTGGGGGCGGCTTTACAGGCTGACCGCGTTGATATTTTCACGGACGTCGAAGGTATCATGACCGCTGATCCACGGATTGCAGAGCATGCACGCCCATTATCGATCGTTTCTTATACTGAGGTATGCAATATGGCATATCAAGGCGCTAAAGTCATCCATCCCCGCGCGGTCGAAATTGCTATGCAGGCAAAAGTACCAATCCGGATTCGTTCGACATACAGTGAAGGGTTGGGAACTCTGGTTACCAGTGTCAATAAAGGAAGCCAAGGTAGTGATATCAGGGAAAGACTCGTTACAGGAATCGCTCATGTTTCGAAAATCACCCAAATTAAGGTGAATGCAAAAAAAGGACAATATAATTTACAGGCAGAAGTGTTTAAAGCAATGGCAAATGCATCTATTTCCGTAGACTTTATCAATATTTCTCCGCATGGTGTCGTGTATACGGTCACGGAAGAGATGACCGAACTTGCACTTTCCATTCTTACAGGAATGGGACATGAGCCTCTCGTTGAGCGGAATTGTGCGAAGGTATCAGTCGTGGGAGCAGGCATCAACGGAGTACCTGGGGTTGCATCAAAAATTGTCACAGCATTATCGGAAAATGAAATCTCGATTCTACAATCCGCGGATAGCCATACGACTATATGGGTTCTAGTGAAGGAAGAAGATTTAATCAAGGCTGTAAATTCACTTCATGATGCATTCCATTTACATGAAATAGAAGCAGAATAATCTATATAGAGGTTTTAAAAATTAAAGAGGTGTTAAATAATGATATTTGGTAGAGTATCAACCGCAATGGTCACCCCTTTCGATAGCAAGGGAAACGTTGATTTTCAAAAAACAACTAAATTAGTCAATTACTTATTATCGAACGGAACGGATTCGCTTGTACTTGCGGGTACAACTGGGGAATCACCGACATTATCCTCGGAAGAGAAGATAGCCTTGCTTCGCCATGTCACCAAGGTTGTAGAAAAACGGGTGCCAATCATCATGGGAACTGGGAGCAATAACACATATGCTTCTATTGAGCTGACTAAAAAAGCAGAAAAGAATGGCGCCGACGCAATCATGTTGGTGGCTCCTTATTATAGTAAAACGAATCAGGAAGGCCTATACCAACATTTTAAAGCGATTGCCGAAAGTACGACATTGCCGGTCATGGTTTATAACATTCCGGGACGTGCTTCGGTCAATATTGAACCGGAGACCATTATTCGCCTTGCGGAAATACCGAATATCGTGGCTGTGAAAGAGGCGAGCGGCGATTTAAACGCCATGACCCAAATCATTGCCGAAACGGATGAAGATTTCGCTTTATATAGTGGCGATGATGCTTTAACCCTTCCTGTACTAGCAATCGGTGGGGTTGGGGTCGTATCGGTTGCTTCCCATGTAGCCGGGAATGAAATGCAGAAAATTGTTGAAGCTTTCGTCACTGGGAACTTATCGGAAGCGGCGAGACTTCATCAGGAGCTACTCCCGCTCATAAAAGGCTTATTTGCAGCACCAAGCCCTGCGCCTGTTAAAACGGCTCTTCAAATTCGTGGCATAGATGTAGGCTCAGTCAGGTTACCAATTGTACCATTGACTGAAAAAGAGCGCTTAACGCTCATATCCGTCTTAAATAAATAAAAATTCACCAAACAAGCTGATCGTTTAATGATTGGCTTGTTTTTACATAGAATGATTAGTTTTGGGATTCCCGTATTATTTTCTTTCCAGTTATAGGATAAAGGCTTATACTTCTAATAGTCTTTTCTTTAAAAAAGACAAAAATTGAGAAGTGGGACCTATACATATACGCATGGCCAAGTAGAGGAAAAAATCTTTCTAAAAATGGTATGTGTTGTCATGTTTTTTGAACTTGAGTTATAATGAAATCATTGGAACTTATGAACGGCTATTTTTTAAGGAGGATATTCGATTGGGTAAAGATAAAAATAATGGAATTAAAGTGATTTCTCTTGGGGGACAAGGGGAACTTGGTAAAAATATGTATGTAGTTGAGGTGAACGATGACCTTTATCTTTTGGATGCAGGTTTGATGTTGCCGGAAGAAGAAATGCTTGGCATCGATGCTGTTATACCTGATATTTCTTATTTGATGGATAACAAAGAACGGATTCAGGGGATTTTTATAACGCATGGTCATGAAGATCATATGGGAGCCCTAGCTTATGTATTGAAGTATTTACCTGTTCCTGTTTATGGGACAAAGTTAACACTAGCGTTGATTAAGACTAAGTTGAAGGAAGATGGCTTTAATGGCCGGGCAATTTTTACTGAGATTGACTCTGATTCCCTTTTGAGTTTCCCAGAGGCTGCTGTTTCCTTTTTCCGTACGAACCATAGTATCCCTGATTCTGTGGGAGTGGTCATCCATACTCGTGAAGGGGCCATCGTCTACACCGGTGATTTCAAGTTTGATCAAGCTGCGACCGAACTGTATAAACCGGAAATAGGCAAAATGGCAAGTATAGGAGAAGAAGGGGTCCTATGTCTCCTATCTGATAGCACAGGAGCGGAGAAACCAGGCTATACACCATCCGAAGCGGTAGTGGCCAAGGATATTACCGAAGCTTTCCGGTCCACATCCGGAAGAATTATCGTTGCCTGCTTTGCTTCGAACGTAAATCGAATTCAGCATGTTTTCAACGCGGCTGCAGCGAATAAGAGGAAAGTGGCCGTTGTTGGAAAAAGTCTGAAGCGGGTATATGAAACAGCCTTAAATCTAGGTTACTTAAAAGTGGAAGAAGATTTAATCATTCCGGTCAGTGAAATCAGCCAATACGAAGACCGTGAAATTGTGGTGTTATCAACGGGTCATCAGGGGGAGCCGATAGCGGCACTTCAAAAAATGGCGAAGCAGACTCATAAGCAAGTTACGATTAAGAAAGGGGATACGGTCTTGATCAGTGCGTCCCCACTACAGGGTGGAGAACTCATTCTATCAAAAACCGTCGACTTACTTTACCGGGTGGGTGCGGAAGTCGTTTCTTCTAATAAATATAAGGTCCATGTTACGGGCCATGGTAGTCAGGAAGAATTGAAAATGATGATCAACCTGATGAACCCTAAGTTTTTCATACCGGTACATGGGGAATACCGTCACCTTTATTCTCACCAAAAAGTAGGTATCTCTGCCGGAATCAAGCCGGAAAACATTATGATTGCTGAAAAAGGTGACGTCATTGAAATGAATGGTGATAAGATTGCCCTTTCAGGCAAGGTAACTGCTGGAAATATTTTAATTGATGGCAGTGGTGTTGGTGATGTCGGGAATATCGTACTCCGTGATCGCCGTCTGTTATCACAAGATGGTATATTGATTGTTGTGGTCACGTTGAATCGACAAGATAAGAGCATTGCTGCAGGTCCGGAAATCATCTCCCGTGGATTCGTATATGTACGTGAATCAGAAAAAATGATGACGGAAGCAACAGCCATTGTCAATGAGATAGTGAAGAAAAACGGTTCTCGTCAGCCTTTCGATTGGTCCACGCTGAAACAGGAAATGCGTGATGCGCTAAACCAATTCTTCTATGAAAAAACAAAGCGTCGTCCGATGATATTACCCATCATCATGGAATATTAATAAAGAAGGGATTTTCATACCCCCTTTTTCAAGTAAAATAAGCGAAAATGCAAAAGGCGGCAACGTTCATACAACGTTTCTGTCTTTTTGTATTCCTTTCGATTTCGATTTTTATAAGGGGCAAGGCTTTTTCTCATGCAGGCTATCTGACTGGAAGAATGAAGTTTAAGACTCGAGACATAATAAGGGCATAGGCTTTTGAGAAAGGGGTTGCCATAAGTGGATACACCATTACCAAATGAAAATGAAGGACGACAGGAAGGTAAAAATTCAACTTTAATTGAGAAGATTCAGCAGTTGGGAACAACAAGTGTCCCACAATTATCGAAAGACTCAAAAATCCATTGTTTGACGATCATTGGTCAAATTGAAGGTCACATGCAACTTCCTCCACAAAATAAAACGACAAAGTATGAGCATGTTATTCCTCAAATTGTTGCGATTGAACAAAATCCTAATATTGAGGGGTTACTTGTCATTTTAAATACCGTCGGAGGAGACGTGGAAGCGGGACTAGCCATTGCCGAGATGTTAGCTTCCTTGTCTAAGCCGTCCGTCTCCATCGTTTTAGGAGGCGGACATTCCATTGGGGTGCCGATTGCTGTATCTTGTGATTATTCCTTTATAGCAGAGACGGCGACCATGACGATCCATCCTATTAGGTTGACAGGTATGGTCATTGGAGTACCGCAAACATTTGAATACTTAGATAAAATGCAGGAACGGGTCATAAAGTTTGTCACACGGCATTCCAATGTTACCGAAGACAGTTTTAAAGATCTAATGTTCGCTAAAGGAAATTTAACGAGGGATATAGGCACGAATGTAATCGGGGTGGAAGCGGTCGATGTAGGAATGATTGATGGTGTCGGAGGAGTAGGGCAGGCGATGAGGAAACTGAATGAATTCATGGAGGAAAGAAGTACAAATAAAGGAGAAGAGGGGCTACTGCAATGACACTTTATACGATTGTTCCAGAAGAAATCATCTTCCCTCATCCCCATGAGAAAATTGCACAAATGATTGAAATGAAGGTGAATGGGGTTCATGTTATGGTGGAACATGAAGGAGGAAGTTCGTTTCGCATTGATCGGATCGTGAGTACGAATCCTGAGGATTACATGAAGACCAATGTACAGCCTGGTGAAGTCGTCAATGTATTCGAAGCGTTGAGAAATTAGAAAAAAGGACCAACGGAGAGAAATTATGATATACTAATGAAAAAATTAGCAGCCCTTTGGCTGCTTTATTCATTGGTTTGTTTTTTCATGTTAGATAAGACACGATCAAGGGACAACATGATATTTTTTTGATATAATCGTTGAACGAACGTTTGTTTCCTATTGAGTTGTACCATATGAATGGAAAAAAGAAGTTTCAAGAAGAATCAGGTGATTTTATGGTGAAGAAGAAAAAAAGGAAAAAGAAAAGTACAGAAAAATTAAAGATTACGCTTAAATATGAATTGATTGGCCTAATCATAATAAGTCTGGCCGTCATTGCCATTGCAAAACTAGGGGCAGTGGGAAATGGTACCGTCCTTTTAGTCCGTTTCTTTATGGGGGAGTGGTATATTCTCTTTTTATTAGGGGCAATAGCGGCGGGCTTTTATTTGATGATTAAAAGAGAAGTTCCATATTTACTGAAACGGCAGTTAATTGGCTTGTATTTCATTGTTGCGAGTATGCTACTGCTTAGTCATGTCACCCTCTTTAATTTATTGGCCGAAGGTGGTCCTTTCGCAAAGCCAAGTGTCATTTCGAATACTTGGGAATTGTTCTGGATGGAAGTGACCGGAAATGCTAGCACAAAGGATCTTGGCGGTGGGATGGTTGGTGCTGTTTTATTCGCTGCTTCTTATTTCTTGTTCGATGAAGCGGGTTCAAAAATCGTATCCATCGTCCTAATAATCATTGGGATTGTATTACTGACTGGGAAAACACTAGGCGATACTCTTGGTAAATTTGCCTTCGCCCTTGGTAGCTTTGTTAAAAGGCAATGGACCGCGTTTAGTGATGATATGAAAACCTGGAATAACGATAAGAAACAGAAGAAAAAAGATCCGGTCAAAAAGAAAAAACGTGAAAAAGAACCAGTGGAAGAAGAGGTTCATGCCATACAGCAGGTAGAAGAGACACAACAAGTGGCGACAGAGCGTATTATTTCAAGCTTTGCAGATAAAGCATACGGTGATGATGAAAAGGATGAACAACCGTCTGCTGAAACGCTACCTTCGGCTGAAGTTGAAGAAGAACATGACGATCCTGTTCCCGCCATCGATTTTACGGAAGTAGAAAATAAAGAATATGCTCTACCGCCACTTTCCTTGTTATCGCAACCGAAAAAAACGGATCAAAGTGGAGAGTATCAATTAATTCATGAAAATGCGGCAAAGCTCGAACGCACTTTTCAGAGCTTTGGGGTCAAAGCAAGAGTCACTCAAGTTTATTTGGGACCGGCTGTCACTAAATATGAAGTGCATCCGGATGTAGGGGTGAAAGTCAGTAAAATAGTGAGCCTTTCCGATGACCTTGCACTGGCACTTGCAGCTAAAGATATCCGGATGGAAGCACCGATTCCAGGTAAATCGGCGATTGGGATTGAGGTACCGAATTCCGAGGTGGCAATGGTTTCCCTTAGAGAAGTATTGGATGCAAAAGAAGTGGACAAGCCGGATGCCAAGCTGCAAATTGGTCTAGGCCGAAATATTTCCGGTGAAGCGGTTAAGGCGGAACTAAATAAAATGCCCCATTTACTGGTAGCGGGGGCTACAGGCAGTGGTAAATCCGTCTGTATCAACGGCATTATCACAAGTATCTTGATGCGGGCAAAACCTCATGAAGTGAAGATGATGATGATTGATCCGAAAATGGTGGAACTCAATGTCTATAACGGGATTCCACATTTACTGGCACCAGTCGTGACTAATCCGAAAAAAGCGGCCCAAGCTTTGCAAAAAGTGGTCAGTGAAATGGAACGACGCTACGAGCTCTTTTCACATACGGGTACGCGTAATATAGAAGGCTATAACGATTACGTAAACCGTTTTAACAGTGAGGAAGATTCCAAACAACCGTTGTTACCTTATATAGTAGTGATAGTCGATGAACTGGCTGATTTGATGATGGTGGCTTCAAATGACGTGGAGGATGCTATCACACGTCTTGCACAGATGGCAAGGGCAGCGGGCATCCACTTAATCATAGCCACTCAGCGACCCTCTGTAGATGTTATTACGGGTGTCATCAAGGCCAACATCCCATCCAGGATCGCTTTTAGTGTCTCCTCCTCAACGGATTCAAGAACCATACTCGATATGGGAGGTGCGGAGAAACTGCTAGGACGTGGAGATATGCTATTTTTACCTGTTGGATCTTCAAAACCAATTCGCGTCCAAGGGGCTTTCTTATCCGATCATGAAGTTGAAGAAGTGGTCACTTTCGTCATTTCCCAACAGAAAGCTCAGTACAACGAAGAAATGATTCCGGATGAGATACCGGAGACGTCAAGCGGTGAAGTCGAAGATAGTTTATATGGGGAAGCGGTGGCTTTAATTACCGAAATGCAGACAGCTTCTGTCTCGATGCTTCAGCGTCGTTTCAGGATTGGCTATACGCGGGCTGCAAGGTTAATCGATGAAATGGAAGCAAGGGGAATCGTCGGTCCATATGAAGGAAGTAAACCACGTAATGTGTTAATTTCCAAAGATGATCATGATGAAGCACATTTATCTTAGGTATAAAAAAATACCGGGCAGCTGCCCGGTATTTTTTAATTTACTGTCGCTTCGTCTAGATGCTCTAGGCAGAAGGCAGTAATCATGGCTACTTCTTCATCTTCTAACTCGAAATCAAACAGTTGATCGCTGCCTTTTTCTAGAATGTCATATTTAACAAGTCTGCCATTCTGTTCTTCGACAACAAATAAAACCCGGATATATAAACCGTTCTCTGAAAAGAGTTCGTCCTCTTCCGGAACTTCAATATCTAAAAAGTATTCAAAGCGGTCTCCGGATAAGATTCCGAATGGGTCGGTCAATTTTTCTACGGTATATTCTGTAATGTTTAACATAATTCGATCATCCCTTCAAAGAAGATAAGTTCTATTATACAGCAAAACGGATTCTTGGAAAGAAAGCAGTGTCATTTTAGCAATAAGAATTTTACCCATGACCAATAGTTGGATTAGGGCAAATAATCGTAAGATTTGCAACGTTTTTACTACGTGGAAGAAAATAGGGGGGTATATTCTACTAAATTCTTTTCAGTTAATTAGTAAAACTCTATTTATTTATAGTTGAAAAAATGTTATATTATTTTCGATTAGTAGGAATGATTCAACATCAGATGTCTGATGTCTTAAGAAACAAGCTGGGGGAAACTGTATGTCTATTAAATCAGATAGTCGACATTTATATTTGCAGGTCATTGATTACCTGAAGCAAGATATTGAATCAGGAGTTTACAAGGAAAATGAAAAATTTCCTTCTGAATTCGATCTTGCAAAAAAGCTAGGAGTGAGTAGAGCGACGCTTCGTGAAGCACTGCGAATTTTAGAAGAAGAAAATATCATCATTCGCCGCCATGGAGTCGGAACCTTCGTCAATCCTAAGCCACGGTTCACTTCGGGTATCGAGCAACTAAAAAGTGTCACGGATATGATTGAGGAGGCAGGGATGAAGCCGGGGACGTTTTTCTTAAGTTCGACGACTCAAGAACCAACAGAAGAGGATATCCGCAGGTTTTCATGTACACCGGATGAACGCATCGTGATCATTGAACGTGTGAGAACAGCGAATGGTGAGCCTGTCATCTACTGTATCGATAAAATTCCTGAATCTATTCTCTCGGTGAATTTCGACCGTAATGATGAGTCTCTTTTTGATATATTGGAAAGGGACGCTGATAGGAAAATCACCCATGCCGTAGCTGAAATAGAGCCTATCGGATACCATGAGAAGGTTTCTCCTATCCTTAAATGTACGCCTGAAGCTGCCTTGCTCGTTCTAAAGCAGATGCATCTGGATGACTGGGACCAGCCTATCTTGTATTCTGTTAACTACTTTAAAGCCAATATGTTCAGTTTTCATGTCCTTCGGAAACGGGTGTAGGCATAGTCCCTTACATAAGGATGAATGCAAACGTTTGTTACCACTATGGCACACCGTTAACCGTTTCGTTTTTTGCGGACCATTGAAAACGCAAACATGAATGACTTTTCAGAACATTCCTGCTCAAACTATCAATCTTAGGAGGAAAAAAAATGAAAAAGCGTAAATTGGGTTTAGCTCTTTCGCTTGTTCTTGCTGCTGGTACATTATTGGGGGCTTGTGGTAATTCAGAGGACGATGATAAAGAATCTTCTACTGGGAAAGACAAGAAAGATAATTTCACAGTAGCGATGGTGACCGATACGGGTGGGGTTGATGATGAGTCTTTCAACCAATCCGCTTGGGTAGGAATTCAGGACTTCGGGAAAGAAAATAACTTGAAAAAAGGTAAGGATGGATACAATTACCTGCAATCAAAATCGGATGCTGACTATGCAAAGAACTTGAATACGCTTGTCCGCGAAGATTACAGTTTGATTTATGCCATTGGTTTCTTATTAGCAGAGTCAGTTGAAGAAGTAGCTGACCAACGTCCTGATTCACATTTTGCTATCGTTGATACTATTGTGGATAAACCGAATGTTGCAAGTATTAATTTCAAAGAACAGCAAGGTTCCTTCTTGGTTGGGGTTATAGCTGGACTTCAAACGAAAACGAACAAAGTCGGTTTTATCGGCGGAGTTGAATCCGAATTAATCAAAAAATTCGAAATCGGATTCAAAGCTGGTGTATTGGCAGTAAACCCGAAAGCAAAAGTAGAAGTCAAGTATGCCGGTGATTTCAATAAGGCTGATATCGGTAAATCTACTGCTGGGTCTATGTACTCTTCAGGAGCAGATATCATTTATCATGCTGCTGGCGGTACGGGTAAAGGTGTATTCACTGAAGCAGTGGAACAAAAACAAAAAGATCCTAAGAGAGAAATTTATGTAATTGGTGTGGATAGTGATCAAGTTAAACTGGGAGATGTTCCAGGAACAGATGAAAATGTTACATTAACATCCATGATTAAACGCGTTGATATTGCGGTTAAAGACCTTTCTACAAAAGCGAAGGATGGAAAATTCCCTGGTGGAGAAACCATTGAATATGGTATCGAAGAGAATGGTGTAGGCATTTCAGAATCGAAAGACAATGTTTCTGAAGAATCTTTAAAAGCAGTAGAAGAATGGACTGCGAAAATCAAGTCAGGTGATTTAGTGGTTCCTGGCACGGATGATGAATTCAAAAAATTCCAAGAAGAATTATAATCAGAAAGATCGAGAGGGAGTAGGGAACATTTTCCTATTCCTTCTTTTCCCCAAAAACGCTGGTGGAAAAAAATGAATGAAAGACTATGAAAGATTCATAGTTTCTCATTTGGTTTTTTCTAATAAGGTAGGGATAAGCCAATCTTCTAGTTAAGTTTCATATACACTCATTTAGGGGTTGATTATACGTGGATTATGTAATTGAGATGCTGAACATCCGAAAGGAGTTTCCTGGAATCGTCGCTAATGATAATGTAACCCTTCAAGTGAAAAAAGGGGAGATTCACGCATTATTGGGTGAAAATGGTGCCGGAAAATCGACATTGATGAATGTTCTGTTTGGTCTTTACCAACCAGAACAAGGGGAAATTCGAGTGAATGGAGAGCCCCATAAAATCACAAGTCCGAATATTGCAAATGATTTAGGAATCGGGATGGTGCATCAGCATTTTATGCTTGTTGATCCTTTTACTGTCACTGAAAATATCATTTTGGGAAAAGAACCTTCAAAGGCTGGGAAAATCGATTTAAAAGAGGCGAGTGAAGAAGTTCGGAAACTATCGGAACAATACCAGCTTCGTGTTGACCCTCATGCGAAAATTGCCGACATTTCGATAGGGATGCAACAACGTGTCGAAATTTTGAAAACACTCTACCGTGGGGCAGAGATTCTCATATTCGATGAACCTACGGCCGTATTGACCCCTCAAGAGATTAAAGAGCTGATAACGATTATGAAGGCGCTCGTTAGAGAAGGGAAATCTATCATTTTGATCACCCACAAACTTAAGGAAATCATGGAAGTTTGTGATCGTGTGACAGTCATCCGTAAAGGACAAGGAATTGGGACGGTTACTGTCAGTGAAACAAACCCCAATGAACTAGCTAGTTTAATGGTTGGCCGGGAAGTCCTATTTAAAACGGAAAAAACGGAAGGTACCCCAACGGATGTCGTTTTAGATGTAAAAGGACTTGAAGTGAAGGATGCCAGGGGAGTTTCAGCCGTAAGGAACCTGGATTTAACCGTCCGTGCTGGAGAAATCGTCGGTATCGCAGGAGTGGATGGCAATGGTCAATCCGAACTCATTGAGGCTTTGGCCGGTTTAAGGAAAACGACAGCTGGTAGCATTCAATTGAATGGCAAGGAAATCCGGAATCTAAAACCACGGAAAATTACGGAATCAGGGGTAGGACATATCCCGGAAGACCGTCATAAGCATGGCTTGGTCCTCGATTATAGCATTGGGGAAAACATTGTCCTGCAAACGTATTATCAACAGCCATTTTCCAAAGGTGGAATCTTGAATTCAAGAAAAATATTCGAAAAAGCTCGTTCTTTAATTAAATCTTATGATGTTCGTACACCAAGTGAGTATACACCTGCAAGGGCTCTATCGGGAGGAAACCAGCAGAAAGCAATCATCGGCCGGGAAGTTGATAGAAACCCGGATTTATTGATTGCCGCACAGCCCACTCGAGGACTCGATGTTGGAGCGATTGAATTTATTCATAAACGTTTGATTGAACAACGTGATGCGGGCAAGGCGGTACTTCTCATCTCATTCGAACTGGATGAAATCATGAATGTGAGCGATAGAATTGCTGTTATATACGAGGGAGAAATCGTGGCCATTGTCAATCCTAAAGAAACGACAGAACAGGAACTTGGGCTTCTTATGGCTGGCAGTAAACGGACGGGAGCAGGTGAGAAACAACATGACTAAAGACAAAATCATGAAGTTTGTATCTAAATATTTATCCAAATTACTAAACCCGGTGATTGCCGTCATCCTCGGTTTAATTGTAGGGGCTATCATCATGTTGGTCAGTGGATACGATCCAATTGCAGGATATGGTTCCATGCTTGGCGGCATTGTTGGGGATTCTTATTATGTGGGAGAATCAGTCAGGACGATCATCCCTTATATCCTTACCGGTTTGGCGGTCGCTTTTGCTTTTCGTACGGGTCTATTCAATATCGGTGTTGAAGGACAATTAATCGTAGGCTGGCTGGCTGCAGTATGGGTAGGAATTGCTTTTGAACTTCCTGGGATCATTCATTTACCTTTAGCGATTTTAGCAGGGGCCGCTGCAGGAGCTCTGTGGGCCTTTATCCCGGGGTATTTAAAAGCGAAATTTCGTGTACACGAAGTAATCGTTTCTATCATGCTAAATTATACGGCCTTATATGTAACGAACTATTTAATCCGGAACGTATTGACGGACAAGCTGGATAAAACAGAGAGAATTGCTGATTCTGCTTCTCTTCGTTCACCTTTCTTTGAAAGTATGACCGATTATTCCCGGATGCACTGGGGAATTGTCGTAGCCATCATATGTGTGATCATCATGTGGTTCATTTTAGAAAAAACCAAAACCGGTTTTGAATTGAAAGCGGTTGGATTTAATCAGCATGCATCTGAGTACGCAGGGATGAGCGTCAATAAGAACATTATCCTGTCCATGGTCATTTCAGGTGCATTCGCTGGTCTTGCTGGAGCGATGGAAGGATTGGGTACATTCGGATATGCTGCCGTAAAAGGCGGATTCACAGGTATGGGATTTGATGGTATCGCAGTCGCGTTACTCGGAGCGAATACGGCCATCGGTGTTGTGTTGGCAGCCTTATTATTCGGTGGACTAAAAGCCGGGGCATTGAACATGCCACTTGAAACAGGCATACCTAGTGAAATTGTAGACATTGTCATTGCATTGATCATCTTCTTCGTAGCATCCAGTTACTTTATTCGTTGGATTGCCAATCGTTTTAAGAAAGGGGTGAAATAAGTGGACTTTTATCAAGTTTTACAAATTATTGTACCATCAATGATCGCTCTAGCTGCTCCGCTTATATTCACGGCACTCGGCGGAGTATTTTCTGAACGGGCTGGCGTCATCAATATTGGGTTAGAAGGATTAATGGTCATTGGTGCTTTCACCGGGATTGTATTTAACTTAACCTTTGCCGAAACATTTGGCGCTTGGACTCCGTGGCTGGCAGTTTTAGCCGCTATGGTTGCCGGATTGTTATTTTCGGTTCTCCATGCCGTTGCGTCGATCACATTCAGGGCGGACCAAACGGTTAGTGGGGTCGCCATCAACTTATTGGCAGTCGGGCTCACGATGTTTTTAGTCAAGCTGATTTATGATAAAGGACAAACAGATCGTATTACGGAAACATTCCCGAGGATTGATGTCCCATTATTAAGCGATATCCCATTCATCGGTCCAATCTTCTTCTCGAATGGATACTATATCGTCTATATCGCTATTTTAATTTCATTTGTCGTATGGTATATCCTTTATAAAACGCCGTTCGGCTTACGAATCCGGGCTGTAGGGGAGCACCCGATGGCCGCTGATACGATGGGTGTCAACGTTACGAAAATTCGGTATGCAGGCGTTCTTCTTTCAGGTGCTTTTGGGGGAATCGGCGGAGCAATATATGCGACCATCTTTTCTAATGAATTCAACCATGCGACCATCAATGGTCAAGGGTTCATGGCTATTGCGGCCATGATATTTGGTAAGTGGCACCCAATCGGGGCTATGGGAGCCGCCTTATTCTTTGGACTGGCTCAAAGCTTGAGTATTGTGGGATCAAGCTTACCATTCTTTAAAGACATACCATCTGTCTATCTATTAATTGCGCCTTATGTTCTAACAATTATCGCATTAACTGGATTCATCGGTCGCGCAGATGCACCTAAGGCATCTGGTCAGCCGTATATCAAAGGAAACAGGTAAAAGTTTGACGGTCAGCTATTATAATGCTGACCGTTTTTTTCATGTCAGGGACAGAGTAAAGATAGTTAAGTTGGAACTTTTACAAAAAAAGTACCTCCAACTTGCATGAATTTTCCTTTGACATGTATATTTTAAGGAGATGTTTAAAAGATTACGTATCTACAAACAATAACTTAATTAAGAATGCATTCCATATCGAGGAGGATTAATCCATGTCTATTGCATCCGACACAGTTACAGAAAAAAGCGGATATAAGCTGCATATTGTCCATACGGATAAATATAAAACAAACACGCTCGTGTTGAAAATGAAAGCTCCACTGACTAAAGATTCCGTTACATACCGTGCTTTATTGCCATATGTGCTTCAAAGCAGTACAAGTAAGTTCCCAACTACGCCCGAGCTTCGGTCTTATTTGGATGATCTATATGGAGCGGGCTTTTACGTCGATGTGGCAAAAAAAGGGGAATATCAAGTCGTGAGCTTTACCATTGATATCGTCAACGAAAAGTTCTTAAGCGACCCGACCCCCCTTCTGGAAAAAGCTTTTGCGTTGCTTTCTGAAGTGATCTTTCATCCCAAAACAAATGGAGAGGCTTTTGATGCCAAGACTGTTACCAATGAAATCAGGTCATTAAGGCAACGTATTCAGTCAATCTATGATGATAAAATGAGATACTCCGCTACTCGTCTTGTCGAGGAAATGTGTAAAAATGAGCCATATGCTTTGGAGGCCAGTGGCAATTTAGAAGACCTGGAGACCATTACTCCACAATCACTTTATGCTTTTTATGAAAAAATGCTGGCTCAGGATGATATCGATCTGTATGTCATTGGTGATATTGATGAGTCAGAAGTGGAGAAGCTGGCTGACCGATATATTTCCCTTCCGGAACGGGTTCCGGCCCGACTTCAAAGAAATATAGGGGGAAAAGTTGAGAAAGAACAAGAAATCATTGAGAATGCTGATGTGAAACAAGGGAAGTTGAATATGGGGTATCGGACGCATATTTCATATGGAGATCCCGACTATTATGCCCTCCAGCTGTTTAATGGGATTTTTGGCGGTTTTTCACATTCAAAACTTTTCATCAATGTCAGGGAAAAAGCAAGCCTGGCTTATTATGCTGCCTCAAGACTTGAAAGTCATAAGGGACTTCTAATGGTGATGGCTGGCATCGAAAATGCTAACTATAAGCAGGCGATAGATATCATTCATGAACAAATGAAGGAAATGAAGCAAGGGAATTTTTCGGAAGAAGAATTGGAGCAAACGAAAGCTGTCATTAAAAATCAACTTCTAGAAACCATTGATGTATCAAGGGGATTAGTCGAAATCCTCTATCATAATGTTCTATCGGGGAAAGATATCTCACTTGATGAATGGTTTGAAAAAACGGAACAGACAACCAAGGAAGATATTATCAAAGTTGGCCAAAAGATTGAGCTAGATACAATTTACTTCCTATCTGGAACGGAGGTGCAAGAATAATGGAAAAAATTGAATTCGCCCAATTAAAAGAAGAGCTCTATCATGAAAAAATGGAGAATGGATTAGAGGTATATATTCTTCCAAAAAAAGAGTTTAACAAATCATTCGCCACGTTTACGACAAAGTACGGTTCAGTTGACAGCCATTTCAAACCATTGAACCAAGAAGTATTTACAAAAGTACCGGATGGAATTGCCCATTTCTTAGAGCATAAGTTATTTGAAAAAGAAGACGGAGACGTGTTTCAACAATTCTCTAAGCAGGGTGCGTCCGCCAATGCCTTCACATCGTTTACAAGGACGGCTTATCTTTTTTCGAGCACATCGAATTTTGAAAGGAACTTAACCACATTAATAGACTTCGTCCAAGAACCTTATTTCTCCGAGAAGACCGTCGAGAAGGAAAAAGGCATTATAGGACAAGAAATTAATATGTATGATGACAACCCTGATTGGCGTTTATATTTTGGTACGATTGCGAACATGTACCATCACCATCCTGTGAAGATCGACATCGCAGGCACAGTCGAATCAATCGCAGATATTACGAAAGACATGCTTTATGATTGTTACAATACGTTCTATCATCCAAGCAACATGCTATTATTCGTTGTAGGACCAGTGGATGTGGAGAAAACGATGAAGCAGATACGGGATAATCAAAACGGTAAAGACTACCGGGAACAACCGGAAATCGAACGGAGATTCGAAAAGGAGCCCGATACAGTAGCTAAGGATAAGGACATTTTAAAAATGAATGTTCAAACACCGAAAGTGATGATTGGAATCAAGGCCAATGATGTTTTTCAAACAGGCGAACAACTTTTGAAGCGGGAACTGGCAACGAATATATACTTAGAAATGCTGTTCGGGAAAAGTTCATCCCTTCATGAAGGCCTGTATGAGGAGGGGTTGATTGATCAAAGCTTCTCGTATGATTATACCCAGGAACAAGGGTTTGGTTTCGCTTTAATTGGTGGAGACACGGCCAATCCTGAAAAATTAACAAAGTCTTTGTTGGAAATCCTGGAGAATTCTAAAAAAGGTACTGGTTTAAGTGAAGAAAGTTTGCAAAGAACAATTAAGAAAAAAATTGGTTCTTACCTTCGCTCACTGAATTCACCCGAATATATTGCCAACCAATTTACGCGGTATGCATTCAATGAGATGAAATTATTCGATGTGGTAGCAGTTTTGGAAAAACTTAAAATGGAAGACATCGAACAGATTGCCAAGGATCTAATTTCCGTTGAGCGGATGACGGTCTGTGAGGTACTTCCTAAATAACATATAGAGGGGGCATGAAAGTGGAAAAGCGTTTTGCCCTTATAACGGGAGCTAGCGGAGGAATCGGCAGGGAAATTGCTTTAAAACTTGCGGAAGAAAATTATTCACTTTATTTACATTACAATAGCAATGAGGAAGCCATTCATGATCTAATTGAACAACTTCGTCCATTTCAGGTCGAACTCATCCCGATTCAGGCAGATTTGTCTACCGGGGACGGTTACAAAAAATTGGTGGAAAATATATTTGCTCTTCATGCCATCGTCCTTAATAGCGGGAATAGTTATTATGGACTCATATCAGACATGACTGAGCAGATTGTCAATGAAATGGTTCAGCTACATGTGACCAGCCCTTTTCAATTAACCAAGGAATTGTTGCCTAAATTAATGTATCAAGAAAAGGCGGCCATCGTCGCAGTTACATCCATCTGGGGTCAGACGGGTGCTTCATGTGAAGTGCTTTATTCGATGGTCAAGGGAGGGCAAAATGCCTTTATCAAGGCATTAAGCAAAGAAGTATCATTAAATGGACTTCGTGTAAACGCCGTCGCCCCTGGCGCGATTTCAACTTCCATGCTGGAATCTTTTAGTGCGGAGGATTTGGAAATCATTAAAGGCGACATCCCAATGGGCAGGATGGGGAGTGCCAAGGAAGTGGCGGAAGCCGTTTCCTATTTACTTTCCGATAAGGCTTCTTATATAACCGGGCAAATCCTTGGTGTAAATGGCGGTTGGTACACTTGAATAAAATTTTTAAAGATGCATAATTTCATCGTTTCCTTCACAAAATATACTTGTACTATTTTGAAGGAAAGGGTGACCACACATGTCTGTATTAGACAATTGGGATCAATGGAAAAATTTCTTGGGAGATCGTCTTAATGAGGGTGAACGCCAAGGGTTGAATGATGAGACAGTAAATAGCTTGGCTTTCGAAATCGGTGATTACTTAGCTAAGCAGGTTGAGCCCCAAAACGACCAAGAAAAAGTGCTAGCTGATCTTTGGTCCGTTGCGAGCGATGAGGAAAAACAAGCAATGGCAAATGTAATGGTCAAGTTAGTCGAGAACAACGGAACAAAGTAAATATGTGAAGATAAAGGCCCCGTTACCCTTGTAATGGGGCCTTTATCTTGGTTATATAAAATATTCCGCTATCCTTCAATGAAAATGGAGATTTTTTATAGGGTTTTTCCTTTTAACTTATCAAGAAATACTATATTATAGAATCTAGACAGTAATAATTTAAAAGTAAAGAAGATGAAATAGTATGACGGATAAGTAATACTCGATGGTTGGATAAAAGCTTCTAGGCTTAAGGAGTGTTATCGTGGAGAAAAAAGAATGGTATTTTGAATATGAAATTCAAGTTAACCGTCCAGGTTTATTAGGGGACATATCATCTTTGCTGGGTATGCTATCCATTAATATCATCACTATTAACGGTGTCGACCAAGGCAGGCGAGGTTTGCTTTTAAGGGCAAACGACAGCCGAAATATAGAGAGATTTGAGTCCATTCTCCATACGATGGATACGATAAAGGTCATTAAACTTAGAGAACCCAAATTACGCGATCGGCTTGCGGTCAGACATGGCCGTTATATACAACGTGATGCCGATGAAAAAAACACATTCAGATTTGTTCGTGATGAATTGGGCTTACTGGTGGACTTTATGGCCGAACTATTCAAACAAGAAGGTCACAAGTTAATCGGTATTCGAGGAATGCCCCGAGTCGGAAAGACCGAATCGATAGTTGCATCAAGCGTTTGTGCGAATAAAAGATGGTTGTTTGTGTCATCTACCCTTCTAAAGCAGACGATTCGCAGTCAACTTATCGAGGATGAGTACAATAATGATAATTTGTTTATTCTAGACGGAATTGTATCAACCCGTCGCGCCAATGAGAGACATTGGCAGCTTATCCGTGAAATAATGAGGCTTGATGCTGTCAAAGTCATTGAACATCCAGATGTGTTTGTTCAAAATACGGAGTATACGCTCGAAGACTTTGATTATATTATTGAACTAAGAAACAATCCAGAAGAAGAAATTACATATGAAGTTGTGGACCAAAAAGATCAGTTTTCTGGTTCGGAATTTGGATCCTTTGACTTTTAAAATGGCAGGTGTTTTATTTGACTGAATTAGGTAATCGATTAAAAGAAACTAGGGAAGCCAAAGGGCTTACCCTTGATGATTTACAGGAACTGACAAAGATTCAAAAGCGGTATCTTGTAGGGATTGAAGAGGGAAATTATAGTATGATGCCCGGAAAGTTTTATGTGCGGGCATTCATCAAGCAATATTGTGAAGCTGTAGGTCTGGACCCTGATGAAATATTCGAGGAGTTCAAGAGCGACGTGCCATCTGTCTATAGCGAGGAACTGCCTGAACAGCTTTCAAGGGTTCAAACCCGTAAGACGATTCCGGCAAAAGACTCCAAATTTGTAGAGATGTTGCCTAAAATCCTAGGTGTGATCGTGGTAATTGGTGTCGCTATATTGATTTGGGTGTTGGTTTCCAATAGTATGAGTAAGTCCAATGACAATGATAAAAAGAGCGATAAACCGAATGAAGTGGTTGGATATAACGAAAGTAATGAGTTTAACGAAAAAGAAGAAAAAGTAGATAAAGACCAGAAAGAAGGAACAGATACAGCTGATAAAAAGGATAAAGACAATGCTGTAGAAGAAGAAAAAGAAGAAGAAAAGATTGAGCAGGATTTGACTGTTGTCAGTTCTAGCGGTAAAAATAGTACGTATGAGTTAAAAGGTTCGGATACTTTCAAATTGAAAGTTTCCTCTAAAGGTTCGCCATGGGTAGGTATTACAAATGGTGAAGGGAAATTACTTTTCCAAGGGACAATCAAGGAAAATGAAAGTGAGGAAATAGATTTTACTGAAGAAAAAGAAGCTGTCATTAATATTGGTAGAGCAAACGAAACGGAAATTTTTGTCAATGATGAAAAGCTTGAGTATACTATTTCACCCAATGATATGACTACGCAATTGGTTACGATACAATTTACGAAAGCGGAATAGTCATCTCTTAGATGACTATTTTTCTCTTTTCTATATGGAAAATGTCCATGTTAAACCGGCATACATCAATGATTTTGAGGTAAATTATACATAGGTAAACTTGGCCATTGGCCACATTACAATGATGGAAAGCGCATTGCCTAAAAGCAAGCGTATATTTTGGAGGTTAAAAGTTTGAATCTGCCTAATAAGATTACAGTAGCAAGAATCTGTCTAATTCCAGTTTTTTTAATCATCATGCTCGTACCTTTTTCTTGGGGAACACTTACTTGGGGAGAGTATACATTGCCGGTGGCGCATCTAGCGGGGGCTATACTTTTCATCATAGCTTCTACTACGGATTGGATTGATGGTCATTTTGCAAGAAAATATAATTTGGTTACTGATTTAGGGAAGTTTTTAGACCCGTTGGCCGATAAATTACTTGTTTCGGCAGCATTGATTGTTTTAGTTGACTTAAATTTAATGTATGGCCAGTCCTGGATTGCCATCGTCATTATCAGTCGGGAATTTGCCGTTACTGGTTTACGCCTGGTTTTAGCCGGTACGGGTGAAGTGGTCGCGGCCAACCAATTGGGTAAAATTAAAACATGGGCACAAATTGTCTCAATATCTGCTTTATTGCTTCATAACCTGCCCTTTGCTTTTATTTCGCTTCCATTTGCCAATATCGCTCTATGGATTGCGTTAATCTTTACAATATGGTCTGGGGCCGATTATTTTGTGAAAAACAAGCAAGCTTTCATTAATTCTAAGTAACGAAGGGGTCGTTGATATGGATGCAGAAATCATTGCAGTAGGCTCTGAACTTCTATTGGGGCAAATTAACAATACAAACGGAAGGTTTTTATCGCAACAGTTTGCTGAAATGGGTGTCAATGTTTTTTACCATACTGTCGTCGGAGATAATGACCGCCGTCTGCAACAAGCCATAGAGATTGCTGAGTCACGGGCTAACTTAATTGTCTTTACTGGTGGCCTTGGTCCAACGAAGGATGATTTAACGAAGGAGACAATTTCTCGCCACATTGGGAAAAAGCTCGTTTTTGATGAGGATGCACTACAATCCATAGAAGCGTACTTTCAAAAGCGCGGTCGTCCAATGACTGAAAATAATAAGAAGCAGGCTCTTGTCTTGGAAGGCTGTGATGTATTGCCAAACGACCATGGCATGGCACCCGGAATGGTCTTGGCTAAATCGGGAATCACATATATGCTGCTTCCTGGTCCACCAAGCGAAATGGAACCGATGTTCTTAAACTACGGATATGAAGCAATCATGAAAAGGCTTGAAAAGCATGAACGAATTGATTCGAAGGTTCTTCGTTTCTACGGAATAGGGGAAGCGGAGCTGGAAACGGTGATAGAAGATCTTCTCGTAGACCAAACCAATCCAACCATTGCCCCACTTGCAGCTGAAGGGGAAGTGACTTTAAGGATTACAGCAAAAGAATCGTCTAAAGAAAAGTGTGAAGAGCTTATTTTGGGAGCGGAGAAGGAAATCCTTAGTCGGGTCGGTCAATATTATTATGGAAGTGATAATACATCGCTGATAAAAGAACTGGTTAAAGAATTAACGGTCCGTAAGCTAACGATCGCGGCGGCGGAAAGTTTGACCGGTGGAATGTTTCAAGAACAGTTAACGACCATACCAGGTGCTGGAAAAGTGTTCAAAGGCGGTATTGTCAGCTATACAAACGATGCAAAGGCGGATGTGCTAGGCGTAAGCGAAGGAACCATTTCAACTCATGGCGTCGTGAGCGGAGAGTGTGCCATGGAAATGGCCTCTAAGGTACGGGAGAAGCTTGATGCAGATGTAGGTATCAGTTTTACTGGAGTGGCAGGACCCGATGAACAAGAAGGGAAACCAGTGGGTACTGTATTCATTGGCATTTCCTTACGGGGTGGGGACACTCGCTTTGAAGAGTTGAATTTATCTGGAAGCAGGGCGCAAAACCGAGTAAGAAGTGTAAAATATGGTTGCCATTATTTATTACGGGGTTTATAAGCGACATAAAAGCAGAGCTCAAAAGGCTCTGTTTTTTATGTCTTAGAAGTTTTCATTTTGTCGAATTAGGGAAAAGAAGAAAACAGTTTATTCAATAAAAAGGCATTTTATTAGCGGATATCTTATAGAAAAAGATAAAATCACGTAGACAAAATACTTTTTCATAAAGATTTAACCAAAAGAAAAAAACGAATGAATGTTCGACTTTTTGCTTGGCAAAATAGCAAAAAGAGTATATAGTTAAGATAGGTTTTGAGACAAGATATTGACCTTGTCCTCAAAGAATGGCTAACGTAAGAACATCTTTAATCGGACTGCCGATTATTTGAATATAGAGGAGGAACTTAAGTGAGTAGTGATCGTCAAGCGGCTTTAGATATGGCGTTAAAACAAATTGAGAAACAATTTGGTAAAGGTTCTGTAATGAAACTTGGAGAACAGTCCGATCGAAGAATCTCAACGATTTCGAGTGGGTCTCTAGCGTTGGATGTAGCATTGGGAGTAGGTGGCTATCCGAGAGGCCGTGTCATTGAGATATACGGACCGGAGAGTTCAGGTAAAACGACTGTTGCCTTGCATGCAATAGCAGAGGTGCAAAAGACTGGCGGAACAGCTGCATTTATTGATGCTGAGCATGCCTTGGATCCAGCATATTCTGAAAAACTTGGCGTGAATATTGATGAATTGTTGCTTTCACAGCCTGATACTGGTGAACAAGCCCTTGAGATTGCGGAAGCGTTAGTGAGAAGTGGTGCGGTGGATATTATTGTTATCGACTCCGTAGCAGCACTTGTTCCTAAAGCGGAAATCGAAGGAGAAATGGGAGATTCCCATATGGGTCTTCAAGCCCGTATGATGTCACAGGCCCTTAGAAAACTTTCTGGTGCTATCAATAAATCAAATACCATTGCGATTTTCATTAACCAGATTCGTGAAAAGATCGGGATTATGTTTGGGAATCCAGAAACGACTCCGGGTGGTCGTGCCTTGAAGTTCTATTCGACTGTTCGTCTTGAAGTGCGTCGTGCTGAACAATTAAAACAAGGTAATGAAATCGTTGGTAATAAAACAAAGATTAAAGTCGTTAAAAATAAAGTAGCTCCACCTTTCCGTCAAGCGGAAGTCGATATCATGTATGGTCAGGGAATCTCACAGGAAGGCGAAATCATTGATATGGGTGCAGACCTGGATATCGTCCTAAAAAGTGGTTCGTGGTATTCATACAATGATGAGCGTGTGGGACAAGGTAGGGAAAATGCGAAATTGTTCTTGAAAGAAAATCAGGACATCGCTAAGGAAATCTCACAAAAAATCAGGGACCATTATAATCTAGATGGAGAGTTTGAGCTCCCGAAAGAGGCTGAAGAGGAGCATCTTGAACTACTTGATTGATGGTAGGAAAGGACCTAAGCTAATTATGCTTAGGCCTTTTCTATATTCCTTAAGATCGTTGAAATGGAAAAATTGCAAAAATTAAAGCGGTTTTGCAGCCCTCAATTATGTTAAACTGATACATAATTGCTATGCATAGTAATAAAACGAGAATAAACCTTGATACATAAGGGACAAAGGCTTGACAATAAAAATTCTCAACTATACAATTAATATGTATATTTTACAATTTTTCAAACTAAAATTTTGAAAATTAAGAGCTGTATATTGAATTTATGTGCAATGTACTTGCCGACAGTTCAACATTTTATGTAAAAGTTCATAGCAAGGGGAGGTGAAACGATGGAACCCATGACAATCATCTTCACTTTGCTTGGCCTAATCGTCGGTGCAGTTGTTGGTTATTTTATTCACAAATCAAAATTTGAGAGTAAAATAGCAGGGGCAAAGGGCTCTGCTGAACATATCCTTGAGGATGCAAAACGTGAAGCGGAAGCGCTTAAAAAAGAAGCCTTGTTGGAAGCAAAAGATGAAATTCACAAGGTTCGTTCTGAGTCCGATCGGGAATCCCGTGAAAGAAGGAACGAATTACAAAAACAAGAAAATCGATTATTGCAAAGAGAAGAGAATCTTGATCGGAAGGATGAAACGTTGGATAAACGTGAAAGCCTTTTAGAGAGAAAAGAGGAGTCTCTTAACCAAAGACAACAGCATATTGAAGAGATGGAAAGCAAAGTGGACGAGACGGTACGTAAGCAACAAACGGAGCTTGAACGTGTCTCTGGTTTGACTCGTGAAGAAGCTAAATCGATCATTATAGATCGAACAGAAAATGAGCTTGCTCATGATGTAGCAGTTATGATTAAAGAAAGTGATACCCGCGCCAAAGAAGAAGCTGATAAAAAGGCGAAAGAAGTCTTATCTCTAGCCATTCAGCGTTGTGCGGCTGATCATGTTGCAGAAACCACCGTTTCTGTAGTGAATCTTCCAAATGATGAAATGAAGGGACGGATAATCGGACGTGAGGGCCGAAATATCCGAACACTTGAAACGCTAACGGGTATTGATCTTATCATTGATGATACTCCTGAGGCAGTCATCCTATCTGGATTTGATCCAATTCGACGGGAAACAGCACGTTTGGCTCTTGAAAAACTAGTTCAGGACGGACGGATTCATCCGGCTCGTATTGAAGAAATGGTTGATAAGGCAAGACGTGAGGTAGATGAACATATTCGTGAAATTGGTGAACAAACAACTTTCGAAGTGGGTGTTCACGGGCTTCATCCAGATCTTATCAAGATTCTTGGTCGTTTGAAGTTCCGTACAAGCTATGGTCAAAACGTACTGAAACATTCTATTGAAGTGGCCCAACTTTCAGGATTATTGGCAGCTGAGCTTGGTGAGGACGAAGTACTTGCCCGCCGTGCCGGTTTATTACATGATATTGGGAAAGCAATTGACCACGAAGTGGAAGGTAGTCACGTTGAAATCGGCGTTGAATTAGCGACTAAGTATAAGGAACATCCAACTGTCATCAACAGCATCGCTTCACATCATGGTGACACAGAGCCAACATCCATTATTTCGGTGCTTGTAGCGGCCGCTGATGCCTTATCAGCTGCAAGACCAGGTGCACGAAGTGAAACGCTGGAAAATTACATTAGAAGACTTGAAAAACTTGAAGAGATATCCGAATCCTATGATGGAGTGGAAAAATCCTTCGCGATTCAAGCCGGACGTGAAGTGCGGATTCTAGTGAAACCAGAACAAATAGATGATCTTTCGGCTCATAAACTTGCTCGTGACATCCGGAAACGGATTGAAGAAGAGCTTGATTACCCAGGTCATATAAAAGTAACAGTAATCCGTGAAACAAGAGCGGTAGAATATGCCAAATGATTTGGCTTGGAAAACGAAGTGGTGAAAACCACTTCGTTTTCATTTTTTGTATGAACTTTTTTGAGGATGTCTGTGCAATCAACCAGTTATACGAAATAAGTGAAATGTATATAGGAAAGGGTTTTAGTATGAAATTGTTATTTATAGGAGATGTAGTGGGGGCACCGGGCCGTGATATGGTTAAAGAATACCTCCCAAGACTTAAAGAAAAATATCACCCGCACATCACGGTAATAAATGGTGAGAATGCTGCAGGAGGCCGGGGAATTACGGAAAAGATTTATCGCAGTTTTCTGGAGTGGGGCGCGCAGGCCGTAACAATGGGAAATCATACATGGGATAATCGAGATATTTTTTCGTTTATTGATGAAGCGGAATATCTTGTTCGTCCAGCCAACTTTCCCATGGGTGCCCCGGGTGAGGGGCTGAAGTATATAGCGCTAGATCACCAGGAAATCGCTATCATCAATCTACAGGCCCGGACATTCATGCCGGCATTGGATTGTCCTTTCCGAAAAGCGGAAGAGCTCGTTCTGGAAGCCCAAAAAAGGACACCTATCATTTTTGTCGACTTCCATGGTGAAGCTACAAGTGAAAAACAAGCAATGGGCTGGTACCTTGATGGGAAGGTGACAGCGGTGGTAGGCACACATACACATGTCCAAACAGCTGATAACCGGGTTTTACCACAAGGTACAGCTTATGTATCGGACGTAGGGATGACAGGGCCTTATGACGGCATTCTGGGAATGGAAAGAGAGGCTGTCATCCATAAGTTCTTGACGAGCCTCCCTGTGCGATTTGAAGTACCTAAAGCTGGCCGTTCCTTATTAAGTGCTGTATTAATAGATATTGATGAAAAGTCAGGCAAGGCGGTAAACATTGAGCGAATACTGATAAACGAAGATAACCCGTTTTATAACTAACTTAAATGGACATCAGTCGTGGCTGATTGTCCATTTTTCTTTATAAAAGCTACGTGATTTTCACACGAAGGATTCAATGAGAGAAAAAGTTAAGTAAGGTCTCCTAATAGGGAATCTAAAATCTGTTGTTGGACAATCCTGGTTTTCTTTGTCATACAAGTTTTACTAGCTGAATATAGTAGCAGTGGAAAGTGTTATAACTATTGAGCCAAGTTATAATCGGCAGGGAAAACAAGGAGGACTAGGAATGGAAATATTAAAGGTTTCAGCAAAATCTAATCCTAATTCTGTAGCAGGCGCACTGGCGGGGGTTCTCAGAGAAAGAGGAACCGCAGAAATTCAAGCAATTGGTGCAGGTGCGTTAAATCAAGCCGTTAAGGCAGTAGCAATCGCAAGAGGATTTGTCGCACCTAGTGGAGTCGACTTGATTTGTATTCCTGCCTTTACGGATATTCTCATTGATGGCGAAGAGCGTACGGCAATTAAGCTAATCGTTGAACCAAGATAAATTCATAAGTTTATGCCTGTTTGTCGGATGGCGAGCAGGTTATTTTTTGTATGTGACGAATAAGAAAGGGAGAGAAGGGGGATTGGATGGGTGATTTTTGATGCGCATTGTGATGTTTTGATGAAATTGTTTATAGATCCGGATATTTCCTTTGTGGACAGCGATAAGTTACATATAACGAAGCGTAAACTTATGGTTTCAGGTGGAAAGGTCCAATGCTTTGCGATATACATTCCTGAACAAGTCCATTCGGATATGAGATTTCAGGCTGCCTTGGCGATGGTGGATATCTTTCACAAAAAAATCCTGGCTGAACCTGAAATGAAATTTATAAGGTCAAAGAAAGATATCGATTCACTGGGTGAAAAAGAGATAGGAGCTTTGCTGACATTAGAAGGCTGTGATTGCATCGGGGATGATGTATTAAAGATGAAAACCCTCCTTCAGCTGGGGGTTACTTCGGTAGGATTAACATGGAATTATGCCAATCTGGTAGCCGACGGAGTTTTAGAAAAAAGAGGAGGCGGGCTGACGAGATTTGGAACGGATGTGGTGGCATTATTGAATGTGCAGTCGATATGGTGCGATCTTTCCCACCTATCGGAATCTGGGTTTTGGGACACCATAGAAATAGCTGACTTTCCGATTGCTTCCCATTCGAACGCCTATCGTTTATGCCCACATCCAAGGAATCTGAAAGACAGCCAAATAAAGGCTCTCCTAAAAAAGAATGGGACTATTGGGGTGACATTTGTTCCTCAATTTTTATCACAAGGTAAATCCGCGTCCATAAAAGACGTTATCAATCATATTGAACATATTTGTAGTTTAGGTGGAGAAAAACAAATTGGTTTTGGATCGGATTTCGATGGCATAGAAGAGATGGTCGATGACTTGGTCTCTTATAGCAATTACCAAAATTTAATTGATGAACTTGATAGGCTCTATTCCACAGAATTCGTAAAAGGCATTCTTTTTGAAAATTTCATTCGTCATTATCCTCGATAAAAAAAGGATAGGGCGAAATGGTGTTTTTATTCTGATTTTGTAGATAGGATTGAATATTCTGAAAATATAAAAAATAAAAGCAAAAAGGTTGCAATTTATGTATTTAACCGATAGAATTGAAAGCGTTTAGTACACCTTTTCTGTCATAGAACGATTATTTACATATTGAACGTTCTGAAGAGAGGTACAGGTAAATAGCAGTTATATACGAACGTTCTAAAGGAGTGTAAGACATGATCAATCAACTTTCATGGAAAGTTGGCGGACAACAAGGTGAAGGTATTGAAAGTACAGGAGAAATATTCTGTATTGCCCTCAATCGCTTAGGTTATTACTTGTATGGCTACCGTCATTTCTCATCTCGAATAAAGGGAGGACACACGAATAATAAGATTCGTGTAAGTACTTCTGAAACTCGTGCTATCTCAGATGATTTAGACATCTTAGTTGCTTTCGATCAAGAAACAATAGACGTCAATTATAAAGAACTACACGAAGGCGGCATCATTATCGCTGATGCAAAATTTAAACCTGTCTGCCCTGAAGATACAAAGGCAGAGTTATATATAGTCCCATTTACGGAAATTGCATCTGAATTGGGTACTTCTTTAATGAAAAACATGGTGGCAATCGGAGCTACCTGTGCTGTACTTGGCATGGAAATCTCCGTGTTCAATGATGTTGTTGATGAAATCTTCGGCCGTAAAGGTGAAGAAATCGTTAAAAAGAACATGGATGCGATTACTGCTGGTTATAAGGCCATGGAAGTATTGCTTGGTGAAAAAGTGGGCGCTATGGAACTTGAAAAAGCGGATGGTCAAAAACGTTTATTCATGATTGGTAACGACGCAATCGCACTAGGTGCAGTTGCCGGTGGATGTCGATTTATGGCTGCTTATCCGATTACGCCAGCCTCGGAAATCATGGAGTATTTAATCAAGAAACTGCCTAAAGTGGGTGGTACCGTCATTCAGACGGAAGACGAAATCGCTGCAGCTACGATGGCAATCGGGGCTAACTACGGTGGTGTTCGTGCTATTACAGCTTCTGCCGGACCAGGTCTTTCATTGAAAATGGAAGCAATCGGTTTAGCGGGAATCACAGAAACTCCGATTGTTATTGTAGATACACAACGTGGCGGTCCTTCTACCGGACTTCCAACGAAACAAGAACAATCTGACTTAATGGCGATGATTTATGGGACGCACGGAGAAATACCGAAAATCGTCATGGCCCCAAGTACGGTTGAGGAAGCCTTTTATGATACGGCTGAAGCCTTCAATCTTGCTGAGGAATACCAATGTCCGGTTATCATTTTATCCGATTTACAGCTATCATTGGGTAAGCAGACCGTGCAACCGCTAGATTACAGTAAAGTGGAAATCAGACGTGGTAAACTTTTGGACACGGAAATAGAAGGCCCTCAAGAAAAAACATATTTCAAGCGCTATGAAGTAACAGAAGATGGAGTTTCTCCTCGTGTCGTTCCAGGCATGAAAAACGGAATTCACCATGTTACGGGTGTAGAGCATGATGAAACAGGGAAGCCTTCTGAATCAGCTGCAAATCGTGTAGCACAAATGGATAAGCGGATGCGTAAGCTTAGCAATTTAGCGAACACATTCAATACACCCGTTTACAAGAATGCACCACACGAAGAGGCTGACTTATTAATCCTAGGGTTTAACTCTACCCGTGGAACGATAGATGAAGCAATCGGCCGTTTAGAAACGGATGGAATAAAAGTGAATCATGCACAAGTTCGTTTGATTCATCCATTCCCTGCCGATGAAGTTCTTTCTTTAGTGCAATCAGCTAAGAAAGTAGTAGTAATTGAAAATAATGCGACTGGACAATTGGCTAATATTATCAAGATGAATGTCGGGCATGTAAATAAAATTAAAAGCATCCTAAAATATGACGGCAACCCATTCCTCCCGCATGAAATTCACACACAATGCAAGGAGATGTTCGAATATGGCAACATTTAAAGAATTTCGAAATGATGTAAAACCTAATTGGTGTCCTGGTTGTGGGGATTTCTCCGTTCAGGCTGCCATGCAGCGTGCGGCAGCCAACGTAGGCTTAGAACCGGAAAACTTAGCTGTGGTTTCTGGAATCGGCTGTTCAGGTCGGATTTCAGGCTACATCAAATCTTATGGTTTCCATGGCATTCATGGTCGTTCGCTACCGATTGCCCAAGGATTGAAAATGGCTAACCGCGAGTTGACCGTTATAGCTTCCGGTGGAGACGGAGATGGTTTTGCAATCGGGATGGGACATACCATTCATGCCATTCGTCGTAATATCGATATTACGTATATTGTCATGGATAACCAAATTTATGGTTTAACAAAAGGACAGACTTCCCCACGTTCAGCTGCTGGGTTTAAAACAAAATCCACCCCTGAAGGATCAATTGAGAGGGCTGTCTCTCCGATGGAATTAGCTTTATCGGCTGGTGCTACTTTTGTCGCTCAAAGCTTTTCGACGGATTTAAAAGACTTAACTGCAATTATTGAAGCAGGAATCAATCATAAAGGATTCTCCTTTATTAATGTTTTCTCTCCATGCGTAACGTATAACAAAATCAATACCTATGATTGGTTCAAACAAAATCTAACAAAATTAAGCATGATTGAAGGATATGATTCTACAAATAAAGAACAAGCCATGCAAACGTTGATGAAGCATGACAGTCTTGTGACAGGAATCATTTATCAAGATTCTTCACGTTCTTCTTATCAAGAATTAATTCCAGGTTATGCAGAAGAAGCATTGAATAAGTCTGATTTAACTCTAGATCAAGCTCATTTTGATAAACTTGTTGAAGAATTTATGTAAGCGTGAAAAGGTTCACCCCAAATTTGGGGTGAACCTTTTTTGTGGTTAATAACCAAGCGTTCTAATGAGGAGACAGCACGCTAGAAGATGGTGCTACCTAAATAGTAGGGCTTAGAAGAAACCGTTATTGCATCCGCAGCGGTTTCCTCGGTTACAGCATCCGAAAGAGAAGAAATTACAACGATTTCTTCTACAACAACAGTTGTTGTTATTGTTGTTATGATGATGGTGGTGGTGATGGTGATTGTTGTTGTCGTTGTGGCGGTCGTCGCGGTCATTGTCGCGTCTTTGACAACCCCTCACCGCACGACAGAAATCTCTTTCGATTCTGCTATTATCGTCGTTATTACGATGATGATCGTGATTATTATTGTTATTTCCAGAACATGACATATAAGTCACTCCTTAAATTGTTTTTGTTGTACGAGATATCTTATTCAAGAGCGGACAGGATGTTATAGGACTATGTCCTATATAGTGAAAATGTACGATAGACCTAGACTGTCGATAGTAGTGAAAAAGTTTTGGGTAATAAATTCAGGGTTTATTTTTATTATTTTATTACCTTTTTTGTGAATTTTTTCTAACAAGTGCTTAAGGAGCGACAGAATGATTGTTTCTTCCAGGTAAAAGCTTTATACTATGTTAATGTGGATATATCACACTTAAAAGCAAATATTTACTGGTGATTTTAAAGGTGAATTGGACAAAAATCATTGTAAACATGATGGGTCTGGAAATAGTTAGGATGATAAATAAACTAACTATTTTGAAAGGAGATTAACATGAACGAGAAACAAAGATTAGAATTACAACAAGTACAGAATGAAAATCCAGCGGACAAAAAATCCGAAAAGGATTACAGTAAGTACTTTCAGGCAGTTTATATCCCGCCTTCCTTGAAGGATGCTAAAAAACGAGGAAAAGAAAATGTAGAATACCATGATGACTTTGCTATTCCTGAACAATTCCGAGGAATGGGAGAAGGTAAGAAATTTCTTATTCGTACATACGGTTGCCAAATGAATGAGCACGATACTGAAGTCATGGCGGGTATCTTTACGGCACTCGGATATCAACCGACCACTACAGTCGACGATGCGAATGTCATTTTACTGAACACTTGCGCAATAAGGGAAAATGCAGAGAATAAAGTATTCGGGGAACTAGGGCATTTAAAATCACTTAAATTGGAAAAACCAGATTTGCTTTTGGGCGTCTGCGGCTGTATGTCCCAGGAAGAATCGGTCGTTAAAAGAATTCTTGAGAAACATCATTTTGTCGATATGATCTTTGGTACACATAACATCCACCGACTACCACAAATCCTAAATGAGGCGTATCTTTCAAAAGAGATGGTCATTGAAGTTTGGTCCAAAGAAGGGGATGTAATCGAAAATCTTCCTAAAGTACGTAAAGGGAAAACAAAAGCATGGGTCAATATTATGTACGGCTGTGATAAATTCTGTACGTATTGCATCGTGCCTTTTACACGAGGTAAAGAAAGGAGTCGCCGTCCCGAAGACATCATTCAGGAAGTTCGTCATCTTGCAGCACAGGGCTACAAGGAAGTCACCCTCCTCGGTCAAAATGTGAATGCATATGGGAAAGACTTTACAGACATGGAGTATCGTCTTGGTGACTTGATGGATGAAATCCGTAAAATAGATATCCCGCGGATTCGCTTTACTACTAGTCATCCCCGGGACTTCGATGATCATTTGATTGAAGTTCTTGCTAAAGGCGGTAACCTAGTGGATCATATCCATCTTCCTGTTCAATCGGGAAGTACGGAAACGCTTAAAATCATGGCGCGTAAATATACGCGTGAACAATATTTAGAGCTTGTTAGAAAAATTAGGGAAGCAATTCCTAGTGCATCTTTAACGACGGATATTATTGTCGGTTATCCAAATGAAACGGAAGAACATTTCGAGGAAACGATGTCTTTATACCGGGAAGTTGGATTTGATGCTGCTTATACGTATATTTACTCTCCGCGAGAAGGAACGCCTGCAGCAAAAATGCAGGATAATGTCCCGATGGAAGTGAAAAAAGAACGTCTGCAACGCTTAAATGCCCTTGTGAACGAAACATGTGCTTTGAAAATGAAAGAGTACAATGGGCAAATTGTAGAAGTTCTCGTGGAAGGTGAAAGTAAGAAAAATCCAGATGTATTAGCAGGGTATACTACGAAAAATAAGCTAGTGAACTTCAAAGGACCAAAGTCCGCGATTGGCCAAATCGTCAAGGTGAAAATCACCGACACGAAAACATGGTCATTGAATGGGGATATGGTTGAAGAAGCGACAGCGATAGAGGTGGATTAAAATGACAAAATATACAAAAGACGATATCTTAACAAAAGCGGCAGAGCTAGCTGAAATGATTGCCAGCACGGAAGAAGTGGATTTCTTTAAACGGGCTGAGGCTCATATTAATGAAAACCAAAAGATACGTGAAATGATTGCCAGTATCAAAAGCTTACAAAAACAAGCTGTGAACTTCCAACATTATGGAAAAGAAAAAGCATACGGGCAAGTTCAGGCGAAAATCGATGCCCTTGAAAAGCAGTTGGATGAGCTTCCAATCGTCCAGGAGTTCAAGCAATCCCAAGTCGATGTCAACGACCTTCTTCAAATGGTTTCTTCGCAAGTATCCAATAAGGTGACGGATTTGATAATTGAATCAACTGAAGGTGATATCCTTCGTGGTGAGACAGGATCAAAGGTACAGGCTGGTGGCGGAGGTTGTTCATAATATTTTCGGAAAGCCCTTCTGGATGCAGAAGGGCTTTTTTATGTTTCAAAAACCCTTATACAGCGCCCATTCGTGACACATATCCCAAAACTGGTGCATAAAATA
Organism: Peribacillus sp. NPDC097264; assembly: GCF_050277925.1. Classification (NCBI taxonomy): domain Bacteria; kingdom Bacillati; phylum Bacillota; class Bacilli; order Caryophanales; family Bacillaceae; genus Peribacillus; species Peribacillus sp. NPDC097264. The sequence goes on along the minus strand of NZ_JBNNSR010000002.1, from coordinate 231,902 downwards.
ACCTAGATTTAAACATTACAGCAGTTTTCAGATATTAAAAATTCTACGCACACTAGACTTTTACCACGCATAGGATGAATGGAAACTGTATGAGGAGGGTTCGCTAGCATGTCACAATATAGAGAGATAATAACTAAAGCGGTGGTGGCCAAGGGACGTAAATTCACAAAGTCCTCACACACCATTTGCCCGGCTCATCATCCTTCTAGCATTCTAGGTTGTTGGATCATCAACCATAAATACGATGCCAAGAAAGTCGGCAAAAAGGTAGAAATTCACGGCAGCTACGAAATCAACGTTTGGTATTCATATAACCATAATTCAAAGACGGAAGTTGTCACTGAAAAAGTACAATATACCGACGTGATTTCGCTAAAATACCGTGATCCAGATTGTCATGATGACCATGAAATCGTAGCACAAGCTGTCCAACAGCCGAATTGTTTAGAAGCATCCATCTCCCCATGTGGACAAAAGATCATTGTTCATGTGGAAAGAGAATTCTTTGTGGAGGTCGTTGGCGAAACGAAAATTTGCGTCGCTGTAAGCCCAGATGGCCGCTGTGAAGATGACTGGGGCTCAGATTTTGATGATGATGAGTTCGAAGATTTAGATCCGGATTTCCTTGATGAATTCGAAGATGAGTAAAATACTTTAATATAGTCAATACCGGATGACATTCCCTTCATCCGGTCTTATTTACGTTAAAAGAAGGACAGGCCAAATTAGTAGAGTATTTTATTACCCGCATAAGCTCCTCGGCGTCCTAAATCCCCTTATAAAAAGGAAAAAAACAGTGTATTATGCATGTTTTCTTGTAATAGCGAATACAGGAAAGGTGCTATCCCGTATGGTATAATAAATGACATATATAAATAACAGATTATAGTTTGGAAAGGTTTTGAAAGAATGGCTGGATATACACCAATGATTCAACAATATTTAAAAATCAAGGCAGAGTATCAGGATGCCTTTTTATTTTTCCGTTTAGGGGATTTTTATGAAATGTTTTTTGAGGATGCATTGAATGCCTCACAGGAACTGGAGATTACATTAACGAGCCGGGAGGGTGGCACGGAAAATCGAATTCCCATGTGTGGCATTCCCTATCACTCGGCTCCCAATTATATTGATATTTTGATAGAAAAAGGCTTTAAGGTAGCCATTTGTGAACAGACAGAGGATCCTAAACAAGCAAAAGGGGTAGTCCGCCGGGAAGTTGTCCAGCTGATTACACCGGGAACCAAAATGGATAGTAAAGGACTTCGGGAAAAAGAAAATAATTACATTGCATCCATCACGTCCTTTACAGATGGGCCATTCGGCTTTGCTTACAACGATTTGTCGACAGGTGAAAACAAGGTCACGTTGATTGAAAGTTTTGAAGAGGTATTGAATGAGTTTGCAAACCTTGGTGCCAGCGAAGTTGTCATTGCAACGGATTTTAACGATGAATGGAAAAAGCAATTGCAGGAAAGGGGTGCCGCAGCACTTTCCCTTGAGGATAACTTAGAGCAAAGTGAGTCGTTCGTTTCTTTGTTTCGACTGTTGAAAGAAGATAAGCAAGCTCAAACGACTGCGCGTTTATTGAATTATTTATACCGAACCCAAAAAAGAAGCCTAGATCACCTGCAGCCAGTATTTGCATATGAAACGTCCCATTATATGAAAATCGACTATTATAGCAAGCGTAATTTGGAGTTGACGGAAACCATCCGTTCCAAAGGAAAAAAAGGGTCGTTATTATGGCTTTTGGATGAGACGAAGACAGCGATGGGAGGCAGGATGCTTAAGCAATGGATTGATCGTCCACTCATCAATCGACTGCAAATCGAACGTAGACAAAACCTTGTGGAAATATTGAAGGATCACTACTTCGAACGTCAAGATTTGCGCGAGCGCTTGAAGGAAGTATATGATTTAGAGCGTCTTGCGGGCCGGGTGGCGTTTGGAAATGTCAATGCACGTGATTTAATCCAGTTGAAACGTTCACTCCAACAAGTACCCATCATTCGTGAAATCGTCCAATCCTTGGGCTCCAATGGCGATATAACAGCTCTCGCCGAAAAGCTGGATCCCTGTGAGGAAGTGACCGATTTACTTGAAACGGCATTAGTGGAAAATCCACCGTTATCCGTTAAGGAAGGGAACATTATCCAAGATGGTTTCCACTCGGAACTGGATACATATCGAGATGCCAGCCGAAACGGAAAAACGTGGATCGCTCAGCTGGAACGGGAGGAACGGGAACGTACCGGAATACGATCATTGAAAATCGGCTATAACCGAGTATTTGGTTATTATATTGAAGTGACTCGCGCCAATTTGCATTTACTTGAAGAGGGACGGTATGAACGGAAGCAAACCTTGACCAATGCTGAAAGATATATCACACCTGAACTAAAAGAAAAGGAAGCCTTGATTTTACAAGCCGAAGAGAAAAGCATCGGTCTTGAATATGATCTGTTCCTCAGCCTCCGTGAACAGGTGAAAAGCTATATCCCACGTTTACAAGAGCTTGCGAAAGGCATCAGTGAACTTGATGTTCTCCAATGCTTTGCAACAATCAGTGAAGAGCGTCATTATGTAAAGCCGGTCTTTTCTGAAAATCGTAAAATAGCCTTACAGGAAGGACGCCACCCTGTTGTCGAAAAAGTACTGCATTCTCAAGAGTATGTTCCAAATGACTGTTTTATGGATAGCGACCGTGAGCTACTTTTGATTACAGGACCTAATATGTCGGGTAAAAGTACGTATATGCGTCAGATTGCGTTGACATCCATTTTGGCCCAAATCGGTTGTTTTGTATCGGCGACCTCAGCGGAACTGCCGATTTTCGATAAAGTGTTCACTCGAATTGGTGCAGCGGATGATCTCATTTCGGGGCAAAGTACTTTCATGGTCGAGATGCTCGAAGCAAAAAATGCCATCATGAATGCTACGGAAAACAGCTTGATTTTATTCGATGAAATCGGACGAGGAACTTCCACTTACGATGGTATGGCGTTAGCGCAGGCAATCATTGAATATATTCATGGAGAAATCGGTGCAAAGACACTCTTTTCAACACATTATCATGAATTGACCGTGCTATCAGAGGAACTTCCTAAACTGAAAAATATCCACGTAAGTGCAATCGAACAGAATGGGAATGTCGTTTTCCTTCATAAAATAAAAGAGGGACCAGCCGATAAAAGTTATGGTATTCATGTTGCCAAGCTTGCCAACCTTCCAAAACAGTTAATTGACCGGGCAGCTGCCATTTTAGCGCAACTTGAAAGTGATAATGAACAAGTGACGCAAACACCTTCACAGTCAGCTGTTGTAGTAGATATAGATGTTCCTAAAGGATCTAAAGAAAAGGATGGTACGGTTGTAAATGAAGCGTCGCAACTTTCCTTTTTCGGAGAAGAAGTTCCAAGGGAAAAAACCAGTTCATCAGCTAAGGAAAAAAAAGTGCTTGATGATATCAAATCGCTCGATATCCTAGAAATGACACCACTAGATGCGATGAATATACTCTATAAATTGCATAAGAAATTGAAATAAATAATTGAAGCGAGGCGATAAAAGTGGGGAAAATCATACAGCTAGACGAGTCTTTATCGAATAAAATAGCAGCTGGCGAAGTGGTTGAACGTCCTGCCTCAGTCGTGAAAGAGCTAGTGGAGAACGCCATAGATGCCAACAGTACCATCATTGAAATTGAATTGGTGGAGGCCGGACTTGGGTCCATCAGGATCATAGACAATGGAGATGGAATGACGGCCGACGATGTAGAAGCGGCGTTTAAACGTCATGCCACAAGTAAAATAAAAGATGAAAATGACTTGTTTCGGATTCGGACGCTCGGGTTCCGTGGTGAAGCCATGCCAAGTATCGCATCAGTTTCCCATTTTGAAATGAAAAGCAGCACGGGAGAGGGGCCAGGAACCCGAATTCTGCTTGAAGGGGGGATCATTCGTGAATTGGAGGCTTCATCAAGCCGAAAAGGGACGGACATCACGGTCTCCGAGCTTTTCTATAATACACCGGCACGATTGAAGTATTTAAAAACGATTCATACGGAGCTAGGAAACATTACGGATGTCACGAACAGGCTGGCTTTGTCACACCCTGACGTTTCGATAAGCCTTACGCATAATGAGAAGCGTATTTTGCATACAAATGGTAATGGAGATGTCCGGCAAGTACTGGCCGCAATCTACGGAATGAATATCGCCAAAAAGATGATTCCGATAGAGACGAGGTCTTTGGACTTCACTATAACCGGATATATCGTAATGCCCGAGGTCACCCGTGCCTCCAGAAATTACATTTCGACGATGATTAACGGTAGATTTATAAAAAACTATGTTCTTGTTAAGGCAATCCTGGAGGGATACCACACACTCCTTCCTATTGGACGTTTCCCAATTGCTTTGTTGAATATTGAAATGGATCCAATCTTGGTCGATGTTAATGTACATCCGTCCAAATTAGAGGTGCGACTTAGTAAGGAACAAGAGTTATATGCCTTAGTATCGGAAACGATTAAATCAGCTTTCAAGAAACTTTCCTTGATTCCAAGCGGTTTCACGCCGTCACAAAAGAAAGAGGAGCCTAAAAGCGAGCAGACGTCTCTCAGCTTAGACCATGTCGTAGAAAGAGGAAGGCAAGTTCTTGAAGAAGCAAAAAAAGAAGCATCCCTACTAAAGAATACCTTGATACGAGAAAAACAACAGCAAGAAGTTCCAGTGGAATCTATCGATGATAACCAGGATATTGATACCATGCATGAATTAATATATAGCAGTGAAGATGGAATGCAAATGGGAGAGGCCTCTATCCCTGTCATACCTCCAGAAGAAAAAAGGTCCTTGTTCGAATCCGCTGAAGGGTATACAACATATACAGTCGAAGAGGATGAGGAAGAAATAGAGGAGGAAGATGCTTCAAGCCGCATACCTCCTATGTATCCAATTGGACAAATGCATGGCACCTATATTTTCGCCCAAAACGAAAAAGGTTTGTATATCATCGATCAGCATGCTGCACAGGAACGGATTAAATATGAATATTTCAAAGAAAAGGTTGGTCGTGTCGAAAATGAGCTACAGGATATGCTCGTTCCGATCACGTTAGAATTTTCGACCGATCAATCAATTCGAATCAATGAATACAAGGATGAGCTAGAAAAGGTCGGCGTCTTTTTAGAGGAATTCGGTTACAATTCCTTTATCGTCCGGTCCCATCCACAATGGTTCCCTAAAGGAATTGAACAGGAAATCCTTGAAGACATGATTGAACAATTATTGTCGATGAAAAAGGTGGACATAAAAAAACTGCGTGAAGCGGCGGCCATCATGATGAGCTGCAAAGCCTCCATTAAAGCCAACCGCCACCTCCGTAACGATGAAATACAAGCCCTTCTTGATGAATTAAGGAGAACAACCGATCCATTCACCTGTCCGCATGGAAGACCCATCATCATCTCCTATTCAATTTACGAAATGGAAAAGATGTTTAAAAGGGTGATGTGAAAATGAAAAGAGAACCCCTTGTTATTAAGGGGTTCTCTTTGGGATAGGTACCAACATAATACGTAATATGTATGCTAAGGGAGGAGTTTCTTTGCATTTTGAACCGATTGATGTAACGAAGCATAGAACATTCATTATTCGATTTCGTAGGGACTCTTTCATCATAAGCTTTGGTTCTGATAAGGATCTTGGAAACGTAGAGGAATATCTGGATTGGGTAAAAATAAAATCGAACCGATATCCAGGTGGATTTGTCTTGGTTATGGAAGATGATGTGCCCATCGGTCAACTTGAACTTACAATTAAAGAATATAAGGGTAGTAAAGTAGGCTACGTAAATCTTTATTATCTCATTCCTGAAAAACGTGGAATGGGGTTAGGGAAGGAACTTCACCGATATGCTCTTCATTTCTTTAAAAAATATGGGGTAAAGGAATATCATCTACGCGTTTCTCCTACTAATAGAAACGCATTGTCTTTTTATCGTAAAAATGGAATGCAGGAAGTAGGGTTTGAATTAGAGGGAAAAGTGATAAGAATGAAAGGGAACGTGTAAGTTAAAAAATATACCTCCAGGGTAAGTTCATGTTTCTCAGCTAGTTCATTATTATTAAGGTAAAAGATGTAGAAAAAATCCCCTTCTCATTTTGAGAAGGGGATAGTCGTAGTCAATCTTCAAACAACTCATCCATCAAGTCATCAATTTCTTTTTTTAACTTTCTTGTTCCTTCTTTGGAGACAGTAATTGTATCACCATCGATAATCAGCATATCTCCGACCTTGGCCCCTTTTGGAAGGGAGCTTTTCGGAAAATCCTTCATATCGCCACCATCGATTTCCACGACAGCGATTTTACCTTCAAAGCGATCAATTATTCCTTGCTTCATTTATTTCACCGTCTTTACAGTAAGTTTCGTACCTGTAGAAGTAAAAATAATGTTTCCAGATTTGTCTGTACGATAGATTTTAGCTTTTATGGAATTCAAGCGTTTTACAACGGTAGAAGTAGGATGCCCATAGCTATTTTTTCCTACACTTATTATAGCGTATTTTGGTTTTGCTTTCTTAATAAAAGCTGAACTAGAAGATGTTTTTGCCCCGTGGTGCCCAACTTTAAGGACATCCACGCTTGGTACTACCTTTTTGGCAAGCATGTCTTTTTCGGATTTTTCTTCAGCATCGCCAGTGAACAAGAACGATTTTTTATTATGTTTAAGCAATAGGACGGCACTCCAGTTATTTAAGTCTTTCTTATAGTCTTTGACTGGAGCAAGGAATTTCAATGACGTATTCTTTGCCTTCGTTGTGACTACTACCCCGGTCTTTGCTTTCTTGATTTTTAGCCCTTTCTTCTTAACCGCTTTTAAAAAGTCTTTGTAAGCTTGTGTGGTATGGGAAACTTTCGGTGCATACACAGCTTTGACTTTCAGGTTATTGATTACATAGGCCAGTCCACCGATATGATCGGCATCCGGATGAGTCGAGACAACCGCATTCAACGTTTTTACCTTTTGTTTTTTCAGATAGGCAACGACATCATCGCCTTTTCCTTTTCCACCAGCATCAATTAAAATGTTTTCATTACCGGTTTGAATCAGGATGGAATCGCCTTGGCCCACATTGATAAAGTGTACCTTCACATTGGAAGCAGCAGCTTCAGTTGACTGGATTCCAGTAAATAAAGTTAAACATAGAACAGCCACTAATATTACTTTAAGTTTTTTCATCATTATATCACCCTAGCATATCTTATCATGGTTATTAAGAGAAAGTGAGATAATAAATATTTTAAAATAGTATTTTTTTATTCGTATAGATATTTATATGTTATTTTATGCATAAATTAATTAAAATATACCATTAATATAAATATAAGGATAATATTTTAGTTATTTATGTGATTTTATATTATTTTATTAGAATAATACTAATAATATGGTAAAACTGATGGGTTTTGATAGTAGTAGGGGATACCGTACCATTGGTTCGGATCGTGCCATGATTGATGGGAATGGTTATTCCCATTTCTGTTATAGGTTACGGGTGGGCCAATGAAAGTCGAGGGCTGGACGGGTGACACCGTTTTATTCCATTGGTTTTCATCTATGGAATAAGTGTGGGCCATGATATCCGCTGGCGTTAATTTCAAGATATCCGATCCCAGAATGACTTCAGGGGTAGGTGCATTAAAAATAGCAAGTAAATGTGTTTGGTCCATGGTAGCCACTTCATAATGCCACCACCCTTGTGGGACGTTCGCAACTTGGCCGGGAGTAATGGGGTAGTTTTGAATGAGCTTTGTATATGGATTCAGAATTGATACTGTAGCGGCCCCGGAGATGCAATAAACTAGTTCGGCTGCTTTTTGATGGTAATGAGGTTCGATGATATTATTGGCACTTAAGAATATATCGAGTAAAGAAGTGTTCTCCAGGGTGTTCAACTGTGAGATGCCCAATACATTTATATAGTTCAGATTATCTTTTTTTACTAAAGTACTTTTAGTTACATCGAAGGTAAATTGAGTCGAAGGTGATGCATAATCCATAGGTATCCTTCCTTTACGATGGTGTGGGTTTTGAGCAGAATATGCGGTTTTTCTTTAGAATGTGCAAATACCCATGATAAAGATTGTAGTTAGAAACCAAAGTCTTTCAAAATAATATTCTTATAAAATATCATTTAACTGAATTTTCCCTATTGTCTTATTTAAGAATAAGCAGAATTTTCCCATTGCATGAATAGAAATTACAGTGATATAATAATTCCTGTGTTTTTAAAGTTAAAAAGATATAGGAAGTGTCTAAATTGTCTAACAATTCGAAAGAGAGCAAATTCGTCCCGTACGTTTCTGCTTCGAAATCTTTACCCGAATTAACTGTCACTGCAATTATTCTAGGTATAATTCTTGCCATCGTTTTTGGAGCAGCTAATGCATATTTAGGTCTCCTTATTGGATTGACGGTTTCCGCATCTATACCCGCGGCGGTAATTTCAATGGCAATCCTGAGAGGGATTTTTCGACGAGATTCCATCTTAGAAAACAACATTGTGCAAACGATGACAACAGCAGGTGAGGCCATTGGGGCCGGAGCCGTTTTTACTATCCCAGCATTATTTATGTGGGGGATGGATGTTAGTCAAGCGTTAATCCTATTCATTGTTTTAACTGGTGGATTCCTTGGGGTCTTCATGATGGTCCCCCTTCGTCAGCTTTTAATAGTAAGGGAGCACGAAACATTACCTTATCCTGAGGGTACGGCATGTGCCGAGGTATTGAAATCAGGAGAAAAAGGCGGTTCTAGCGCTAAATTAATCGGAGTCGGTTTAGTAATCGGTGGTGTGGTTAAAGCGCTTGGAGATGGATTCAAGCTATTTAAAACGGAAGTGGAAACAGGCATCACTGGTTTTAAAAATGCAGTAGTCGGCCTTGATGCATTTCCTTCCCTATTGGGTGTCGGGTATATCATCGGTCCACGTGTTGCGGGTCAAATGATCGGTGGGGGTCTATTGGCTTGGGTCGTCCTTATACCGGCCATTAGCTTCTTTGGTAGTGGTAGCTCTACACCTATATTCCCGTCAGAAGTTCCTATCGGTGAACTGGACGCTTGGGGAATTTGGGATAATTATATTCGGTACATCGGAGCTGGAGCAGTTGCGACTGGGGGCTTAATCACACTGATTAAGACATTGCCCACTCTATTCAGTTCTGCTTTTGCAACGCTGAGAGGCGTGCAAGCGAATAAAGGTCAGCTTAAAGCCGGGCTAATTCGTACTGAAAAAGACATTCCTGCTAAATTCGTGTGGTTAGGGATGCTTATTGTTCTTTTGATTATTGCCTTTGCACCTGTAACGGAAGTAGGTATCATAGGCGCAGTTGCAATCGGTATTTTTGGTTTCTTATTCGTTACGGTCGCTTCAAGGATTGTTGGGATTGTAGGAAGCTCTTCATCCCCTACATCTGGGATGACCATTGCGACACTACTAATTGTAGCGCTTATTTATAAGGCAACAGGCTTCACTGGCATGGATGGCATGATAGCTGTAGTAACGGTTGCTGCAATCGTTTGTACGGCACTTGCAGTGTCAGGTGACGTTTCTCAAGATTTGAAAACAGGTTATATTGTCGGTGGTACGCCATGGAAACAACAAGTTGCGATGATGATTGGTGTCGTTGCATCTGCAGCTGTCATTGGCTTTACCTTAGTGTTAATGGATAATGCTTATACAATGGGTTCTGCAGAACTTCCTGCACCTAAAGCGGCCTTGATGAAAATTCTTGCTGAAGGTGTTCTTGGAGGAGACTTACCTTGGACCCTTATCTTCATCGGAACGGCGATTGCCATTACTCTAGAGTTCTTCGGTTTGAATTCACTTAGTGTGGCAGTTGGGATTTACTTGCCAGTTCATACGAGTGCGCCAATCATGATCGGTGGATTTGTACGTTACTTCGTTGAACGTTTTGCTAAATCTAAAGAAGCACGTAAAGCAAGAGTAGATAGAGGAACATTGTTCGCGTCCGGTTTAATCGCCGGTGAATCATTGATTGGAGTGCTTATTGCAGTCTTAATTGCAGTGGGAGTAAAAGTTCCAGCCGTAGCGGTGATAGCGAGCAACCTAATACCATTCTTACTTTTCCTTGCTTTAGCTGGAGTACTTTGGTTTGTATCTAGCAAAAGGAATAAAGAAGATGTTTCGTAAAAAGAAAACATCAAAGAGGAACCTGTTAACTATGGTTCCTCTTTTGGAAAGTCGTGTCACCCTAGAAATGGATTCTTCTTCGGACTTAGGATTTTTGATTATCCAGAGAACTAACTTCATCGAGAGACTGACGATTCGTTTCTTGAAGCAAAGGGCATTTCGTAAAATCAAGCTAGATAAGTTTGGGAGATTTGCCATTGAACAAATGGCATATCGCAAGAATGTCCAAGCGATTTCGGAAGCGATGATTGAACACTTTGGGGAAGAAGCCGAACCGGCCTTACCACGACTTGTGAAATTTTTTGAAATCCTTGAAGTTCATGAATGGATCATTTGGGAAGAAGAAAAATAACAAACAAGCTGAAGCATGCAAATCGCGCTTCAGCTTGTTTTTTTGCTTTTTCATTAATGAGGGGTAGCGAAATCAATAGCTAAAGGTGATTCGAAAAAATTTCTTAATAACGTCAGAGAGTAGGTTGTAGGGCTGATCGTCATGTTTTGTATTTGTAAAAGGAGCGTATTCTGTAAATGTTAACGTATATGATTTTATTCTTGATGGGTTTGTATGGGAAATGTAATAGGGACGCTAAAGAGGGTGACACCAGGCCTGAATTTAAAGTCCGGCAAAATGCCCTCAGTCTATACTTATTGTATTGCCTTGCCATACTACGGGGGAGGGGACCATGTTCTATCATTTATTAATTCGTCAATAGATTCCTAATCTATCAATTGGTGGAATTGAAAAATCCAGTTTCCGTCTAAGGACAGAAACTGGATTTTTCTCAGCGTCTACTTATTTACAAATGATTAAGTTCAGTGTTGAACTTAATAGACCAAATTGTAAAGCGCTTTGATATGAGTAAGATAACGGATGTTACTAGCTTCCTTCATTAAAGTGGCAGGTAAGCCTTTAAGTTCAGTGTTGTTAGCCCCAACTGTTGCTACACCATCTTTACGACCTAAGCTGGCAAGTGTTCCAGAATTGATAGGTGCGAATTTTTCTAGTGTTTTACCTTCAAATGCTGCATATAGGTTGTAACCGACTAGTTCGCCCATTTGCCAAGCGTTTTGTGCTGTTGGTGCGTATGGACGTCCACCTTCTGGAGGGAAGGCAACGGCACTATCGCCAACAACGAATACGTCATTATGAGACTTGGATTGAAGATATTCATTGACAGTTGCTTTACCACGGTCCACTTCAAGACCTGATTCCCCAACGATAGGAAGAGCAGCGACCCCACCAGTCCAAACAAGTGTATTAGCCGTGATGGTTTGTCCATCTTTCAATTCGATAACATTGCCTTTGACACCTGTTACAGGAAGGCTAGTTAAGAATTCGACCCCACGTTTTTGTAGACTTGTCATTGCGCGTTCAATTAATGAATCCGGTAATACAGGAAGAATCTTTGGACCAGCCTCGATAAGCTTGATTTTCAAGTCTTTGTAGTCTACGCCAAATTGTTTTGCAATTTTAGGGAAATGATCTACGATTTCACCGATTAATTCAACGCCAGTTAATCCACCGCCGCCGATTACAATCGTTGCGTCCGCTTCATTTTTCGTAATGGAATATTCACGAATGCGATCTTCGATATGTTTGTAAACTTTGTTTGCATCATGTACAGATTTTAATACCATGCTGTTTTCTTCAAGTCCTGGAATGCCGAAGAATCCTGTTTGGCTTCCTAAAGCAACAACTAAAGCATCGTAAGTTAGAGTAGAACCATTAGCAAGTTTAACTTGTTTTTTATCCACTGAGAAAGATTCAGCTTTGGAAATGACAAGGTCGATGTCTTTTCCTTTGAAAAGTTTTTCTAACGGAATGGCAACAGCTTGTTCAGAAACTGATCCTCCTGCTAGACGATGAAGTTCTGTGATAATTTGGTGTGTTGGGTATTGGTTAACCACTGTAACTTGTGCTTCATCTTTATTTAAGTATTTTCGAACCGTTAATGCAGATAGTAATCCGCCGTATCCTGCACCTAAGATGACGATATGTTTTGACATTTGTTAATCCCCCGTCCTAACTGGTTGAATGATAATAATAGAATTAGTTTTGGTTCTTACGTTCTGCAGAGATTTCAAGGAACGCACTTGCGAAACGGAAAAGTTTTTGCGCTTGTGGATCTTTCATCATACGTAGTAAACCGAAAAGACCAATGACTTCCGTACTTTCTTCAGCCCGGTCCTTTGCTTCGATTGCATTGGCAGCAAGGCCCTTTACAGAAGATACAACTGGTGTTGCCATTTCTGAAATAGCACTGACTGTATCATTTTTCAATACTTCATCAGTTGCAACAGATTGAGCAAAATCATATGACTTTGTCAAAATATTAACCAATTCCGTTAATTTTGGTAATTGTTCTACTAAATTATTCAGTGATTGTTGAACCTCAGGGTTTAAAAGTTGATCTAGGATATCTCTTTGTTCCTGGCTTGCAGAGATATTAAGTGTTTCGTTTTCAGGTTTTGATTTTGAGACTACATCTGCCATATCTATTTCCCCTTTGCGTTGAACTTAATTTGCTAATTAGGATGCAAAGTCACATTACTATCGAAGTCAGAAACTATAACTTTGAAAATCTCTTTAAAAAGTTATCGCTACTAGAGGCCCATACTGATATGTAGTTCCTTTGATAGAACCTATTAACTTACTGAACTCACGTGTCTCTATCCTAACACTCCTAATCATACGTCTACCGACTGTTAATTTCAAATAGTTTTTTACAATATGAATATAACTTAAAGTTATTATTTATGTTCGTGTAAGCCAGGGAACATTTTTCGTGGTATCATCGGGAAACTTGAATATCTTCTATATTCTCCATTTTTATGGTTTTTTTGAGAATTCACCTTAGAAATAGGCTTCATTCCTATAAAATACCTATAATTTTCTTACTTTTTTGTGTTTCTTTTAGTTTTTACGAATAAACTCTCTAAAATCAGGGTATAAGATATTACTTGTATTGGAGATGATGCCTTTGATCAAACGTCGATTATTAAAAGTTCATGGAGAAATGATTCAGATTTCCTCCAGATATTCTAAAAAGCATAACAAATGGAATTGTACGGCCAAACTTCCCAATAGTTCGCTTATCGCATATTGTCGAGATAAAAACAGGATACGTGCAGAAACTGTGTCCATGAGTAGGTTAATAATTACTTATGATGATTATAAAATCATATAATCAGGATGAACGTACTTTATAAATAGTAAAAGGGCACTCAATCATTTTTTTGATTGGGTGCCCTGGCCTGCCCTTTTAATTAACGCTTTATCTTGAAATTCCTTAAATGTTCATTCCCATCATGAAAGGATGTTTGTTTTTCCATACATAAAAAGCGGGGATCACTGGAGTAAGGATACATGGCTATCTTTCATATATCATCATATTAATAATCTCATGCATTATCAGTATCCTTTTTTTAAAAGAATATTTTGTATGTTGCTATAGTGATATACGTAATTGAAAGATGATTAGAAATCCATACAAGTAGAAAAGCTATCTGTTAATGCTCAGATGGCTTTTTTAATAGAACTAACTATAAAAAAATAAAATTCAATACATTTGTTTAAAAGAAAGGAGATTAGTGTAAAAAATAATAGGACAAATTAACGCAAGTAATAAAAACGAGAGGGTTGAAGGATTTTGGAACATTCTAAGAATACAGTTGCCGAGTTAATCATTCAACAATTACAACTCATGAATGTGAAAAGAATTTATGGAGTGGTGGGAGATACGATAATTGGACTGATTGATGCACTGGCGAATCAAGAAAATATTAAATTCATTGCTGTTAAGCATGAATCGGTAGCCGCTTTAATGGCTTCGGCGGAGGCCAAGTTAACAGGGGGATTGGGTGTGTGTACCGCGACCATGGGACCTGGGGTCACTAATTTGCTTAATGGACTTGGTGATGCCTATTCCGATAAAGCACCGGTGTTGGCCATAACAGGGCAGGCTCCAAGTGATAAAATAGGAACGGATTTTCAACAATATGTGAATCAACAGGAACTTGTGAAGCCGTTTGCTTCTTATAGTGTAAATTTGACCAGCCCGGATGCCATTATTGAAGTGATGCACAAAGCGGCCCAAAAATCGCTTGGCCAGAGAGGGGTTACTCACCTTTCCATACCAAAGGATTTTTTCGATAAAAAAACGGAAGTGCGGCCAAGGCGTTTACCTTTACTTGTTAAAAGTACTTCCTCGCTGGAAGAAGAAAGCAAGAATCGGATTCTTGAGGTAATGAAAACAGCGAGACAACCTATGATACTGGCTGGAGCCGGTGCCCGTGGTGCTTCAGAAGCGATTGAGATGCTTGCGGATACGTGGGGTGCTGCCATTCTTACTAGCCTTGGGGGTAAGGGCGCTTTCGAGGCAAACTCTCCAAATCTTTTACAGGGCATCGGGGAAGGCGGCAATCCATATGCGAAGAGCGCCTTCCTGGAGGCTGACGTCGTATTGCTTGCCGGTGTTACTTGGTGGCCCGAAGGATATGTGCCAACCGATGCGAAGATTATACAGATAGACAGTAATTTTGACAAGATCGAAAAAAGCATACCCGTAGAAATCGGTATTAAAGGTAATACTGAAGAGGTTATTCCTCAATTGAATCTTGGATTAAAAGGGCACAACAAGAATGATGAGTGGGTCGGTCGTTGCCGGGAAGTGAAAGAATTATGGTCAGCGCAATTGGAACAGGAAGGCAATAGCGAAGGTTCTCCTATACACCCAGCAAGGATTATTCGAGCGATTGAAAGGACGATAGATCCAGATGCGATCCTGGCAATCGATACTGGGGATGTAACTGTTTGGACGAATAGAATCTTGCGCCAACAAAACCAAAGGGTTCTATTTTCAGGATATTGGAGAACGATGGGGTTTGGTCTTCCAGCTGCAATGGCTGCCAAATTAGCCGAACCGGAAAAACAAGTAGTAGCCGTTGTCGGTGACGGAGGCCTTCAGATGACACTTGCTGACTTACTGACAGCCAAACGATACGGCATTAAGATTACCATCATCGTACTCAATAATGAATCACTACAAATGGAACGGGATAAAATTAAAGCTGAGGGAGGGGATGAAGTGGGCGTGGGTCTGACAAATCCTGATTTCGTAAAGGTAGCAGAAGCCTGTGGATGGAAGGGTGTGCATGTCGAAGAGGATAACTCCTTGGAAGCATCCATCACAGAAGCTTTGCAGTCAGAGTTACCCGCTTTAGTCGATATCCGTACAGCTCAAATCTTTTTCCCTGAAACAGAATGAAAGGACAATTACGTACAGGGAAAATATATAGTGGAAGGAAGTTAGTAAAAAGAGGCATTTGACCAATGGGTTAAGTGCTTCTTTTTTTGCCAAATATATATAGAAAGGACCCATTAAAAGGTACTGTATCAAAAATAAATGATTCACGCTTCCTACTGAATTACCCCCTTCTTTAAAATGACCTTTGACAAAAAGAAGAGAAAGGGTTAAATTCTAATAATCGTATATTCAAATAATCAGATATACAAAAATAAAAAAAGGAAGTGCTTTTTTATGAAGCGAAATTGGCTTATTGATGGAAGATACAAAGATTATTCTCTTCAATCTTTACAAAAAGATTTTATAGCTGGACTCGTAGTCGGTGTAATTGCCATTCCATTAGGCATGGCATTTGCTATAGCTTCAGGTGTAAAACCTGAATATGGGATATACACGACAATCATTGCCGGAGTATTGATTTCCCTATTAGGGGGTTCGAAATTTCAAATAGGTGGGCCAACAGGTGCGTTTATCCCGATTTTATTTGGGATTGTAATGACATATGGGTTTGAAAACTTATTAATTGCTGGATTTTTAGCAGGAATCATCCTAACCTTAATGGGGATTTTTAAATTAGGCTCATTAATTAAGTTTATTCCCAAACCTGTAACGATTGGGTTTACCGCTGGGATTGCTGTCATCATATTTGTGGGCCAGGTTCCGAACTTTCTGGGATTGTCTGGTGTGGAGAAACACGAAGAATTCATTAATAATGTAAAGGAAATATTCATGCATATTCAAAGCATGAACATGTACAGCGTATTAACCGCAGGTATTTGTTTAATGGCTGTTTTAGGCACACCTAGGTTCTTTCCAAAGATTCCAGGGCCACTAATCGGCATTATCTGTTCGACATTGGTTGCCACTTTCTTATTTCCGGGTCAAGTAGCAACGATTGGTTCAACATATGGGGAAATTCCAAATAATTTGCCACAGTTCAAATTTCCTGAGATTACTTTAGATCGCATTCAACTTTTAATTCGACCCGCGCTTGTCATAGCCATGCTAGGAGCAATAGAATCATTATTATCAGCAGTCGTGGCAGACGGGATGTCCGGTAGTAAGCATAATAGTAATAAGGAATTGATTGGTCAAGGCGTTGCTAATATAATTACGCCTCTATTCGGTGGAATCCCAGCGACAGGTGCAATCGCAAGAACGGCTACCAATATTAAAAACGGGGCTGTTTCCCCGGTATCCGGTGTGGTTCATGGCATAGTCGTCCTCTTGGTTTTAGTGCTGTTTGCACCGTACGCCTCAAAGGTGCCGTTGGCAAGTATGGCTCCGATATTGATGGTGGTTGCTTGGAATATGAGTGAGAGGCATCTTTTCTTTAATATGGTCAAAATCAAAACGACAGATTCACTCATTCTAGTTATAACATTCTTATTGACGGTATTTGAAAATTTAACCAGTGCCGTAGAAGTGGGGCTTATTTTAGCCGTCCTTTTATTTATAAAACGAATGAGTGATACAATAGTAACTGAAAAAGTATTGCCTAATCCCAATAATAAACATCAACAGGTTGATAGCCGAGTAGTTACATCTACGCATGATTGTCCACAGATTAGTATATATAATGTGGAAGGGCCCCTCTTTTTCGGTGCAGCCCAAACTTTTGAACAGTCTATTATTGGGACAACCCATTCCAAACCAAAGGTACTGCTTTTAAGAATGGGACAAGTCCCATTGTTGGATACCACTGGTGAGTCTTATCTTTCTAACATCGTTCATCATTTTTCTAAACACGGTCTCGTTTTGATTTCTGGAATCAAACCACAACCTAAAACGCTTCTGATCAAAACTGGCTTATATGAAGTAATTGGGAAAGATCATTTTTTTGATCATACAGGAGTAGCGATTGATTACGCTCTTGAACAGTTAAATAGGAATAAGTGTCTTGGCTGCAAGCACTTTGCCTTTAGAGAATGTTCGGCTTTATCAGGGGATCTCACCAAAGGTATTGAGGAAAGAAGACGGGCCTTTTCCAGTTAATTAAATTGAAGAGGAGAATTATCATTGAATCTTGAGATGCAACAATTTAAAGCGGAGTTTTTTAAGGCACTTGCACATCCCTTGAGAATAAAAATTCTCGAGTTATTGTCAGAAGGAGATAAAAACGTAAATGAAATCCAAAATCTCATTGGTAGTGAAGGATCCGCAGTTTCCCAGCAGCTAACCGTTTTACGAGCGAAAAATATTGTCGTAGGAACGAAAGATGGAAATCGCGTGGTCTATTCACTAAGAGACCCCATGATTGTGGAACTTCTTTCAATAGCACGTCAAATATTTAATAATCACTTGGTAGATACGATTTCAATGCTAGATAAAATAAGTGAAAATGAGGAAAAGAATAGAAATAAGTTGTAACTGAGGCTGGGGGATGTTGACATAGCAACGTAAAGATGAACTATGTCAACACCTTTATTTTTCCTTTTTATTTGCAGAAAATACTGAAAAAAACAAACGAAATTATGTTAATATATTTTAAGAAAGTGGTATAGGATAAATATGGGGAATAATAATTATAGTGAAGTTTTCTTTTACAAGCAAGGAAATTTGACGAAAACGTACTATTTCCCCAAGAATTATGAAAGTCTACATGGTATAGTACAATTATAATTAGATATTGTTATTTATTGTAAAACGAGATAGTAAAGGGACTATTGAAAGACAACTGCAATCAACATATATCCTCGGAGTTATCCCCTGATTACATTTAAGTTTAGGCATATAGGTGGCTAATGTAGTTTTTTATTAAAACGAACTGGAGTTGATAGGATGAGGAAAATCACTGGATACGGCAAAGCAACACAGGAAGCGGTCAATAACTTTGAGAGGTATGTCGGTTTCGAGATTCCGGCTGATTATAAACATTTCCTCCTTGAATATAACGGAGGGACCACTACCGTTCAAAATGGTAAGTTTTATGTAGAGGCATTGGACACACTTGTATCGTTAGACGTGTTATATGGGTTGGATATCGATAGTGAACAGCTTGATTTACAAAAGTTGCATGAAAATAATAAAGATGGTTTACATACAAATTGCATTATAATCGGCAACGATACCTGTGCAGGAAAAATCCTGTTGATAAACAATGATGAAGAACAAGGAATCTTCTTTTGGGATCAGGGGTGGTACGCAGATCCCTCCAGTCAGGATGAAAATATTTATAAAGTGGCAGAAAGTTTCAAATCCTTTATCGAGGGACTAAAAATCCCTGAGGAAATTTAATGGTGTAAAGTCACTCCTTGATTGGTTAAAAACCAGTCAAGGTTTTTTATCGTGACTGACAATTCCATTCTGCATGCTTTAAGCAATTCATGGCAGAAAATCAATCTTTAGTAGAAAATCGAACAGGTCATTTAAGTGCTTCTCGTGGACTTGCGGGGAGTGATCCTCTTGATTTTATTGTCTTGTAAATGATTTCATCTATTGAAACTTCAACAAATTTCTACGGGGTGTTATAGTACGTAAAGGTTTGAAAAAAATGAAATCAATTAATAAAGCATGATAGCCGAAAAAAGGGGCTGTCCCAAAAGGTGTAATTACCCCGTAATTGAATAAATAGTAAAAGGCAGAAACGTTGATTTAACAACATTTCCGCCTCTTTGTTTTTGCGAAATTACTGGAATAAGGACTTATTAGACAGCCCCTTTCACACTTGTTGAAGTCTAGAAAAAGGAATATTTAGAACGTTGTGTCATTATCTTATTTATTCATTTTGTGATTAAATATACCTATGATAATCGATATAAAATAAGTTTACTATATTCCTTTCTCTGTAATTATAGTAAAATTATAGTATAATATCCGATTTTCAACTTCAAGAGATGGGGTATATAGAATTTTATGAAAAATAAAAAGGTAAAAGCATTCATTATAATGATATTCCTATTGTTACTTGGATTTGTCCTACTTAATATGTTTACTTCTTATTTAAATATCAAAAATACTGTTCAAAGGTCTGTGGCCAATCAAAATCTCTTGGTTGCTAAGTCTGTTGCTAGTACGTTGGATATAGAAGCCTATAAACGCTTTCTTAAAAACCCAGTAAAGAGCCAAGAATATGAGGATATTAAAGCCTATTTAGAGAATGTCCGTGAAAATGTTGGCGTTGTACACATCTATACTTTAAAAGTGGAAAACCCCCAAGAGTCAAGGACCATGATTGCAGGTCTCCCAGAAAACGTTAAAAGAGAACCTGAAATTGGGGAACTATGCACGGTCCCCGAACGCCAGGTCAGACAGGCCTATAAGGGAGAAAACTTCATCACGGATATTCTGGATGACCCCATATATGGGAAGTATATGACTGTAGGAGTTCCCATAAAGGATAAGGAAGGCTCCGTAATAGGTTTTTTAGGAGTGGATGCGAGTGCTGAAGATATTCACGCAATAAGCGATGAGGTTATCAATAGCAGCATTTTTAATCTGATTTATTCGGGCGCTTTTGTCATTATCCTGGCCATTGCTTTTACAATCATGCAAAGATGGTATCGAAAAGAGTTGATACGAGAGGTAGGGGATACTGAGGATACGTACAGGGCGGAGTTTCAATCTCTTATGGCATCTGTTCGTTCCCTAAGGCATGACTTCTCCAATCACATTCAGGTCGTACACGGTCTTTTAAAACTTGGAGAAAAAGATAAAGCATTAGAATACTTAACAGGTCTCTCTAAGGAGATCCATACCATAGAATCCATGGAAATGAACGTTACACACCCTGGGTTATCGGTGCTGTTGGAAACGAAAAGGCTGTCTGCCCAAAACTATAATATTGATATAAGCCTTGATATTTCTCCAGATTCTTTCGATACGATTAAGACGATAGATTTAATTAAATTGTTATCAAATATAATAGATAATGCCATAGAAGCTACGATTGAAATACCTGAGCAAGAGCGGCGTATGAATATCATTTGTAAAAAGGATAAAGGAAAATATACATTCACCGTTACGAATTCAGGACAGATGATTAGTAGGGGGGACCTGGAAAAGATTTATATAAGTGGATTTTCCACTAAAAAGAAAGAAAAAGGAAAAGAGCGTGGTCAAGGTCTGTTTATCGTTAAGGATCTAGTAAGAAGATATAACGGTGAGATATCAGTAGATTCGAATGAAGTAGAAACGACTGTAACGGTCTTAATACCTGTGGAATGAAGTTTTTACAAAGAGACCGCCCAAAATGTGAGATGCTTTATTTTGTTAGGGATGTTTAGGGGCATGAACCCGTTTATGGGATCATGCCTTTAGTCATGTGGATTTACAGACAGTACTCCAAGCGTTGAACCAGAACCTTCGCTAACTTGTTAGGAGATATATTCGCCGATGTGAATAAATGAGTGAGGAATGGATATAATGGTTAGATGTTTAACTGCTTTTGTGGCGTTTTGTGATAAGATAAAAAAAAATCATATAAGGCAGTGAATAAAGTTGACACAACAAAAAGGAAAACTTCTAGTCATTATTGGACCGACGGCAGTAGGCAAGACGAAACTGAGCATTGAGTTGGCCAAGCGATTTAATGGAGAAATAATTAGTGGGGATTCCATGCAGGTTTATAAGGGAATGGATATTGGAACTGCAAAGATCACAAGAGAAGAGATGGAAGGCATTCCCCATTATCTACTTGATATAAAGGGGCCGGATGAACCATTCAGTGCAGCTGAGTTTCAGAAGCAGGCAAATGCTTGCATTGAGGATATTCAGGGCAGGGGCAAACTCCCTATCATAGTAGGAGGCACGGGTTTATATATTCAATCGGTAATCTATGATTATCATTTCTCTGAAGCGCCATCCGATCCTCTATATAGGGAACAGCTCGAAAAACAAGTCAACGAAGCAGGAATCGATCCTGTTTTTGACCAATTGCGGAGTGTGGACCCAGAAAGTGCTAAAAGAATACACCCTAATAATGTAAGAAGGGTGATTCGTGCACTTGAGATTTACCACTGTACAGGAAAAACAATGAGTGAGCAGATGAATCAACAACCCACGGAAATGAAATATGATACATGCATAATAGGACTGACAATGGATCGGGACAAGTTATATGAACGTATTGACCAACGAGTTGATGGAATGGTGGAAGCCGGATTGATTGAAGAGGTACAATCTTTTTATGATCAAGGATTGAGGGATTGCCAATCGATACAGGCAATTGGTTACAAAGAGATATACGACTACTTTGAAGACCGGGCTTCGGTGGAAGAAGCGATCGATTCTTTGAAGCAAAACTCACGCCGATATGCAAAACGTCAATTGACCTGGTTCCGAAATAAAATGGATGTAATCTGGTTTAATATGACGGACATCGAAGGGTTTACAAAAAAAATAAATGAAATATCTGGATTTGTAGCAGGAAAGCTTTTCAAAGAAGGCGAATACATAAATTTAGAGAGAAAAGAGGAGGACTAAATCATGAAGCAATCCGTAAATATTCAAGACCAATTTCTTAATCAATTACGAAAAGATGGGACGTATGTGACGGTTTTCTTATTAAATGGTTTCCAAATCAGGGGCCAGGTTAAAGGGTTTGATAATTTCACTGTGTTATTCGAATCCGAAGGTAAGCAGCAATTGGTATACAAACATGCTATATCCACATTCGCTCCACAGCGTAATGTTCAAATTGATTACGAAGTGAAGGAATAACCATATACATGATAGCAAAATGACAGGCGGCCCACAGGGCGGCCTGTTTTTTTGTGCTAAGAGCTTGTATCTTTTTCAAGGATTCGATTATTTTACTTGTTCGTTTTGAATATATATATATGGAAGGAAGAATCATTTCTCGGGAAAGCGCAGGAAATGACAAATGAATGAAAGAAATGATGAATAGGAGATAAATTGTCGAAAGCCCCTTTATAGACAAGAAAGCTAACTGAAAAACCCAATATTTACAAAAGTAAATTAGACGGAGATATTGGCGAAGGGAAAACATATAATGACCCGAAAGGTCCGTGTGTGTTCATGTTAAATGAATGGTTTAAAAGTTTAGGGTCCAAGATGGAGAGGTGAAGACATTGGAACAACCGATCCGTATGAAAAATAACGGGCAAATCAATATCGTTTTTAATGCGGAAAATAGAAAATCACTACAGAAAGATTTGCCGGTCAAAGAAGTGTTGGTCCAAGAAATTCCCCAACAACATGTGGCTTTGAAGGAAATAGAAGACGAACTGAAGGCACTGGTTGGAATGGATGAGATGAAACGCATGATAAAGGAAATATACGCTTGGATTTACATAAACAAACAACGTGAGACCAGAGGGCTGAAGACTGGTCAGCAAGCACTTCACATGATGTTTAAAGGGAATCCAGGAACAGGTAAGACTACCGTTGCCCGATTGATTGGTAAGTTGTTTCAAAAGATGAATGTCCTTTCTAAAGGGCATTTGATTGAAGCGGAACGCGCCGATTTGGTCGGTGAATATATTGGTCATACAGCCCAAAAAACACGTGATCTGATTAAAAAGGCAATAGGTGGCATATTATTTATCGATGAGGCCTACTCTTTGGGAAGAGGTGGAGAGAAGGATTTTGGCAAAGAAGCGATAGATACGCTTGTCAAGCATATGGAAGATCGCCAACACGAATTCATCTTAATCTTAGCAGGTTATTCTCGTGAAATGGACTATTTCCTAAGTCTTAATCCAGGGCTTTATTCGAGGTTTCCACTAGTCGTCGATTTTCCGGACTATACAATCGATCAGTTAATGGAGATAGCTGGCCTCATGTTGCAAGAGCGTGAATATATTATGAGCCGGGATGCCGAAAGGAAGTTAAAGGAACATTTAATTGTATTACGTTCCGATCGTGGCGTGGTATCGTTTTCTAATGGCCGTTATATCCGGAACGTACTTGAAAAATCGATAAGGGCGCAGGCCATGCGCCTATTAATAGAAGATACGTTTGAAAAGGTCGACCTGCTTACACTGACCAGTCAAGATCTCGTTTTCGAGGATGATGAGAAGGAGTGACAACAGAAAGGCCCGCCATTAAACGTGGCTGGCCTTTCGCATTTATATTTTCGGGACCCATTTTTTATTAGGAAGGTGCCAATTGTAGGTGTAAGATAGCACGCGGAATAAAGTGACGAAAATAAAGAGTGTGTATAAATGCCATGCTTGTGAGAAAAGTCCACTGCCTAGAGCCAAACCTGCGATGATTGCCCAAACGGCATAGATTTCTTTTCTAAAGACTAACGGTTTTCTCCCGGCAAGTACATCCCTGATTATTCCCCCACCACAACCGGTTAGTGCCGCGGACACGATAATGGCGCTAATTGGATGATTTAGTTCCACTGCATACATGGCACCTTGGATAGCAAACGCAGAGAGTCCAATGGCATCACTGAAGTTTCCCCATCTGTCCCAATGCCTTGATAGATTGGTAGGGAAAAGAAAAACGATGGTGATTGAGACCAGGGCGACGGTGAAATAGAGGCTTTGATCCCAAAGCGCAGATACAGGCACGCCGATTAAAAGGTTTCGAATCGCGCCTCCCCCGAAAGCCGTAACAATTCCTAAAATATATACTCCTAAAATATCATACTCTTCTTCCATTGCAATGATGGTTCCGCTTATGGCAAATGCAATTGTACCAATGAAGGTTAATACTTCCCACGTCATATCCTTTTCCCTCTATGTCATTTCAGATTTATGGTAAAGCCAAACTTGATTTTAGCATGTTACGGGTGATATTAATATGGTTACTGGCCCTGTTTTTAGGAAAATTTTATATGTGGCCATTTATTTGGTATGATGGATGAAAATTGTTTAGGTGGTGTGTGAATTGGAACAGGCAATAAGAGAAACCGCTGTATTGATTGGTTGTCAAACAACAGAGGATGAGGAGCATTTCCGCTATTCACTGGACGAGCTGGCGTCGTTAGCTAAGACAGCAAATGGCGAGGTATTGATGACCATTACACAAAAAAGAGAACGGGTTCATCCGTCTACATATATAGGCAAAGGGAAAATAGAAGAACTACAAAACCTGGAAGCAGAATTGGAGCCTGATTTATTCATTTTCAATGATGAATTATCACCGAGTCAAATCCGGAACCTTTCTAAATTCCTCGAGGCGAGGGTGATTGACAGGACTCAGCTTATACTGGACATTTTTGCTCAGCGAGCCAGGTCGAGGGAAGGTAAGCTCCAGGTGGAACTTGCCCAGCTCCAATATTTAATGCCCCGTTTAGCCGGGCAGGGTACAGCCATGTCCAGATTAGGAGGCGGAATCGGTACGCGGGGACCGGGAGAGACGAAGCTCGAAAGTGACCGCCGTCACATTCGTGGGAAAATTGACGAAATCAAGCAACAACTAAGTGGAATCGTGAAGCACCGTGAGAGGTATCGTGAAAGGAGAAAAAGAAATAAGGCCTTTCAGGTTGCTCTGGTTGGTTACACGAACGCTGGTAAATCAACCTTGTTCAATCGTTTGACAGAAGCAGATTCTTTTGAAGAAAACCTGTTGTTCGCCACTCTCGATCCAATGACGCGAAAAGCGATTCTTCCTAGCGGCTTTACTGTACTAATGACCGATACGGTCGGTTTCATTCAGGATTTGCCGACTTCCCTGATTGCAGCCTTTCGCTCGACATTAGAGGAAGTGAAGGAAGCGGACTTGTTGCTCCACGTTGTCGATTCGTCTAGCTCGGATTATTTTAATCATGAGAAAACGGTTCACAACCTATTAAATGACTTAGATGTCTCTTCCATTCCCCAGCTAACGTTGTATAATAAGAAGGATAGGGTTCACGTCGACTTTTTAAGGTCTTCCAGTAATGATTCGTTATTAATCAGTGCCTATGACCAAAAAGACCTGGAAACAATCATGGAAGAAATTGAAAAGTACGTCATTGAGAAAATGATACCGTATAATGTTTTCTTACCTTCCAGTGAGGGTAAACTACTATCACAGCTGAAAAATGAAACCATTTTGCGCACTCTCTCCTTTAATGAAGAATCGGAAAGATATGAATGCAAAGGTTTTTGTCTAGCTGATCATTCAATAATTGGACAGCTAGAGAAATACTCATTATAAAAGGGGAATTTGGATGTATCAGCAATTAAAGCATGGAGAAGTCTTAAAAACAATCGCCCAAGAAGTCGAAGCGATGATTTTTCCATTACATAAGCAAGTAGATGAAAGAATCGAGACCAATCAATTTCGCGTATTGCAAAGCTATCAGAAGCACCGTGTGAGTGATTCGCATTTTAACCCAACAACAGGATATGGATATGATGATATCGGACGTGATACGCTCGAATTAATATATGCCGATGTTTTTGGTGCGGAAGCAGGACTGGTTCGTGCTCAAATCATTTCAGGTACACACGCCATATCCACTGCCTTATTTGGGATTTTACGTCCAGGCGATGAATTGCTATACATAACTGGAAAACCATACGATACATTAGAAGAAATTGTCGGGATCAGGGGTTCTGGAATTGGGTCCTTACGCGATTTTCAAATAGGTTATGATGCGGTACCGTTAATGGAATCGGGAAGTGTGGATTTTGAAGCCGTCAGACATGCGATCAATCCGAAAACGAAAATGATAGGCATCCAACGCTCAAAGGGCTATGCGACTCGTCCTTCCTTTACAATCGATGAAATAAAGGAAATGATTTCTTTCGTCAAGGAAATCAATCCAGAAATCGTTGTTTTCGTGGATAATTGCTACGGCGAATTTGTGGAAACGGAAGAGCCTTGTCATGTCGGGGCAGATCTTATGGCGGGTTCTCTAATTAAAAATCCAGGTGGCGGAATTGTGAAGACTGGCGGATACATTGTCGGTAAAAAAGATTTAGTTGAAGCGTGTTCCTATCGTTTGACGTCCCCAGGTATTGGAGCGGAGGCAGGGGCTTCACTATATAGCCTACAGGAAATGTACCAAGGATTCTTCCTTGCGCCACATGTCGTCGGGCAAGCGATAAAAGGTGCGATGTTCACAGCAGCCTTTTTAGAAAAAATCGGGATGAATACATACCCTCGTTGGGATGCAAAACGTACCGATTTAATTCAGTCTGTCCAATTCGATGATAAAGATAAAATGGTAGCTTTTTGCCAGGCAATTCAATATGCATCCCCAATTAATTCACATGTTACTCCATACCCTGCTTATATGCCAGGGTATGAAGATGATGTAATCATGGCTGCAGGAACATTCATCCAAGGAGCTAGCATTGAACTGACGGCAGATGGACCGACAAGGCCTCCTTATGTTGCCTATGTTCAAGGTGGCTTAACATATGCCCATGTCAAAATGGCTGTATTGACCGCGGTGAACTCGTTAATGGAGAAAGAATTGATACATTTGTAACGTGAGATGGTAGCCGTTAGTTTAAGAAATACACTTCGTGAGAACCCAGCATGTCTGGATTCTCATGAAGAAAAATAGTCATAATATTCAATGGGTTACAAATCATTCAATTTTTATGAATAATTTATGTCATAAAAGGTAACATGAACTTGACATATTAAATACCATATACTATGATTATATCAAGATAAACAAAGGAGGATGCAAAGAATGAGCGGCAACAACATTCGGCGTTCTATGCCTCTTTTTTCCATCGGAATTGTGATGCAGCTGACTGATTTGTCTGCACGTCAAATTCGATATTACGAAGAGCATCAATTAATTACTCCTATGAGAACAGACGGAAACCGGCGCGTTTTTTCTTTAAACGATATTGATAGACTCCTTGAGATTAAAGACTTGATCGAACAAGGCGTCAATCTCGCTGGCATTAAGAAGATATTTACTGTAAAAGAACAAAATTTACCGAAATCACAAGATCTTGAACAGGCGGAGAAAATAAGACGTGACTTAAGTGATGACGAACTGCGTAAGCTTTTACGAGCAGAGCTTCTCCAAGGCACTAGAAATCGCACATCTCTCCGACAAGGTGATATGTCGCGTTTTTTCAAATGAAATATCAATATGAACTATTATTTAGGGGGAATTGAAAATGGCAAAGTTTACACGTGAAGATATTACTCGTTTAGCAAAAGAAGAAAATGTAAAGTACATTCGTTTACAATTCACTGATATCCTAGGAACAATCAAAAATGTAGAAATTCCAGTTAGTCAATTGGAAAAAGCACTTGATAATAAAATGATGTTTGACGGATCTTCCATTGAAGGTTTCGTACGCATCGAAGAATCAGATATGTATTTGTACCCTGATTTAGATACATGGGTGGTTTTCCCTTGGACATCAGAAAAAGGTAAAGTTGCTCGTCTGATTTGCGATATCTACAATACAGATGGAACACCTTTTGATGGGGACCCTCGTGCTAACCTAAAACGAATTCTCGCTGAAGCAAGAGAAATGGGCTTCACGAACTTTAACTTAGGACCTGAACCTGAATTTTTCTTATTCAAACTAGATGCTCAAGGCGAACCAACTCTAGAATTAAATGATAAAGGTGGATACTTTGACCTTGCACCTACTGACTTAGGGGAAAACTGCCGTCGCGATATCGTTCTTGAACTGGAAGAAATGGGCTTTGAAATTGAAGCATCGCATCACGAAGTTGCCCCAGGACAACACGAAATCGATTGGAAATATGCAGACGCTGTATCAGCTTGTGATAACATCCAAACATTCAAATTGGTCGTTAAAACGATTGCCCGTAAACATGGTTTACATGCAACGTTCATGCCAAAACCATTGTTCGGTGTGAATGGTTCAGGTATGCACTGTAACGTATCTCTATTTAAGGGAAGCGAAAATGCTTTCTACGATAAAGAAGGTAAATTAGAATTAAGCAAAACAGCTGAACAATTTATCGCGGGTATCATCAAACATGCACCAAACTTTACAGCGGTAACTAACCCAACTGTTAACTCATACAAACGTTTAGTACCTGGTTATGAAGCACCTTGCTATGTTGCTTGGTCCGCTAAAAACCGTAGCCCATTAATCCGTATCCCGGCTTCACGTGGAGTAAGTACTCGTGTTGAGGTACGTAGTGTCGATCCAGCAGCAAACCCATACCTTGCACTTGCGGTCATCCTAAAAGCGGGTCTAGACGGAATCGCAAATAACCTGACTCCTCCAGCTCCAGTGGACCGTAACATCTATGTCATGAACAAAGAAGAACGTGAAGCGGAAGGCATCATCGATCTTCCATCTACTTTATACGCGGCATTAGAAACATTAAAAGCGGATAAAGTCATCAAGGATGCTCTAGGTGACCATTTACTTGAACACTTCATCGAAGCAAAAGAAATCGAGTGGGATATGTTCCGCACGCAAGTTCACCCTTGGGAACGCGAACAATATATGAGCACGTATTAATTCTTTGAACCCTTGACGCTCTAAGCGTTGAGGGTTTTTATTTTGTGGGTGAATACTTTATATTTATGTTTACTTTTTAAATACACAAAACACCCACACTCACGACAAAACTTTGTTTATATATGCACCGAAATTGTTCACTTAACCTTTAGCCCTACTACATCAGTATTCACTATCAATTTTATGTCGCAGTTCAACTCTCAACTTATAAGTTGAGAGTTGAACTTTAATCTTAGTGAAAGATGTTATTCGTTTTTTCTTCGGTGATGCCGATAATAGGGGTTTATTTTAACTATATTATTTTTCCTTCTATTCAACTAACCGAGCAGGATAGGTAAATAAGAATAGGAGGAAAAAAGGATAATAAATAGAATATCAATATCAATCATATAAGCAAGAAAGGTAGATTAGGCTCAATATTTCAACTCTATTTTTAAGATCGCCCCTCATTTTTATAACATTAAAGAAAATATAAAATGTGCAATTGATGAACATGTAACCTTAACAAATGGGGATTAAGCAAATATTTACTCAAACAAACCTTGGAATTGCTTTGTTATTCTGTTAAAGGGCGCTTATCTGTAATTATGATAAACACCTTTGTTGAAAAAAATGATTAAGTCCTTAACAGTAATTTCAAATAATTGGTATTAAGTTTAAGGAGGCTCTAGAGTGCTTAACTTAGAGATTAGAAGGCCAAGAACTGAGGATATAAAAGAGTTAAATCAATTTTTTAGAACAGTAATAACTGATATATTTATTAAAGAAGGTATAGGGGATAAGCTAGAGGACATAGAAAACGAAATTGAAGCTAAGAAAACCTACTTAGAAAGTGACTTGGAAAGTAATGGTGAAAAACGATTTTTTCTGATTGCTTTAGATGGAGATAAAATAATCGGTACAATTGAATACGGTGCAGCAAGCGATCTTATAAGTAAATGTACAGATAATGCTTTAAAAAATTAAACGAGGTGGGTACAGTATTTGAGGATCCTGACTACCAAAGGAAGGGTATAGGTAATTTACTATTAAATAAAATATATTTGACGCTGCATAATAAGGGTATAGAAGAATTTTGTTTAGATAGTGGATATATAAGTGCACAAAAAATCTGGAAAAAGAAATATGGAGATCCTGATTATTTCTTAGAGAATTATTGGGACGAATGCTATCATCACATGATTTGGAGACTCATGGTCGATGATTTATTAAAATAACCTACCTCCTTTTATTGTTTTCTTTTCAGTATTTTATGGAACTTTTATTAGACTAAATAAGCTATAAGAAGCTGTTTGGTTATTCCATAAAAGGGCGCTTTAATGGCACAACTGAACTTCTATTTTATCTGACGGGCTTTATTTTATTTATATTAACTTTGATACTTTCTAAGTATGTTTCACACGACTCCTTATAAAGTAAAGTTAAAATTAAGTGTCATCATGAATTAAAAAGGTCAAGTAAGTTTAGGATGAAAGGGATTGTATGAATAAATCACATTTTACTTTACCTTTATTGTTATAATTACCTATATAGATAATAAAAAGGAAGTGAGCTCAAATGGATAATGCTAAGTACATAGAAGTGGTTTTTGAGAATTGTGAATCAATTGTCATTCCAACAGAGCGTGTTTTAGGTCTAACATATGCTGAACTAACACCTTTAAAGGATGATCATGCCTTAGAAAATTCTTATCATAGCAGCCGTATAGATTTAGAAATTTCATATACGCACCAAACAGAACTTGAATACTCCCCAACGGATAATGATGATCTTCTTGGTGCATATATTAATAATCCTACAAGTAATAAGGTGGAAGACAGACCTAATATTCTAGGGCGATTATTTAATTACCATGACATTATGTATATCCAACTATTAGATACAGATGAAAAGCCCCTAAAAAATATTTATGTACCTTGGTACGAAGAGGATCAATATGATAATCGCTATATGAAGATACTTAAAGAAGAAGGCTCATTTACAATTGAAATTAAACCTGAATAGATATGTAAGCAATTTGTTCTAGATGCTATACAATAAGTAATGATTTACGTGCATATATTACTTATTGTATACATCATAATGAATAAATTACATATTATATCCGAAAAAACCGTTTTTTTAACGGGAGGTGCAAAGGGTGAACAAGCATAAAGCCCGAGAGACCAGGGTTGTATACAGTTCGGCAATTTTCTATTGGTTATCATCTGAAAGCTGGTGTTAATTTCACTGATATTAAATATTACTTTCTTCCATATAAGAGTCCCCAAAACAAGCCTTTGTTCTTTCAACTATGCTAATCAATATTCGTTGAATTACCCACAGACTGCAGCTAATAATTTTTGAATATCATAAATACTTTTATCTTTTTTGAATTGTTTCGATACAGCTGGTGTTTGTGCACCTGAAATCCATATTTTTAATTCTGCGTCTAAATCAAAGTGTCCAGCAGTTTCTACGCTGAAATGGGAAATGCTTTTAAAAGGTATGGAATGGTATTCTACCTTTTTGCCAGTAATTCCTTGCTTATCCACTAATATAAGGCGTTTGTCTGTAAATACAATCAAATCTCTTATTAATTTAAACGCAGCATCTACGTCCTCACCATTCGTTAGAATCTGTTCTAGTTCTTTTGATGCTTCATCTTTACTTATCGTTGAGGCATTACCGATTAATCCATCTAAGAATCCCATGCTATTTCCTCCTTAAAACTTGGTTTTACTCTAAAAATCCGTGTTTAATTTTTGACTTATATTTAAAATAGGTAAAAAAACCTAAATAAATAGTAGCACTATTGAATTAGTATTGTAAGCGGGCAATTTTGGTCATTTTATCTTTAATTGGCAGTGTTGTTGAGGGGAACCGTATAACTTCCTTTATTCTTGTATTACTTTGATTATAAATACAAATGATCTATTTCTGACTAGTAATGACTCATTCAGTGGTTTCATTTATATTATCCTGACCAATATAAAAATTAGTGTATTCGTTTAGTACAAGTTATCACCTTACTTCATAAGCTACACTGTAAGTACTAAAACTAATTAAAGGTGGGATTTTATAATGAGTTGTAATTGTAGAAAGTGCCGTGAACAAAGGGAAGAAGTGATTACTAGCCCAACTGAAACGGTTGTTAATACCAGAGTGAATCGGCGGGTAGTGAAGCATATACACCCTACTGAAG
Source organism: Peribacillus sp. NPDC097264 (assembly GCF_050277925.1). Lineage (NCBI taxonomy): Bacteria > Bacillati > Bacillota > Bacilli > Caryophanales > Bacillaceae > Peribacillus > Peribacillus sp. NPDC097264. Next base: position 199,864 of record NZ_JBNNSR010000002.1, on the reverse strand, counting down.
TTATCAATGTAAATAGAACCATTGTAAGAAATGAACATTATTATCCTGTAAGGGAACGGGAAGTATATGAAACAGTGGAAGAAAGTTTCAACTGCGGAAGCAATGTTAATAACTCTAATCGTTGCAGACCGTTTTGGAATAGATAATTAACATGTAGGGCACTCATCAGAAATGAGTGCCTTTTCCCTTTTCAAGAAGTAGTAAGCTTTCAAAGAGTAAATCATACTATTATGTAATAATAATTTTTAGGCTGTCATTCTAATATGGGCCACCCCTGTATTATTCAAGTTCTTTAGTCGTGTATCACTGCTTTGAGAGTAATCAAATGACAGATGTACAAGCATTTATAGGGGTTATACATATAATTAATAGGAGGTGATAATTATGGTGAAAATATATATTGATCCAGGTCACGGGGGGAAAGATTCAGGCACTGTAGGAAATGGATTGAAAGAAAAAGATCTTACATTAAAAATTGCTAAAAGAATCAGGGAGTTACTTGCACGGTATAAGAATGTATCGACAAAGATGAGTCGTACAGGAGACACCTTCCCGTCCTTATCGGCACGGACAAACGAAGCGAACGCCTGGGGAGCTGATTTCTTTTTGTCCATCCATATTAATGCCGGTGGTGGACAAGGATATGAAGATTATATTTATACATCCACTAATCAGGTTACTAAAAAGTACCAGGATAATATCCACACTGAAATCCTGAAACTTGTGGATTTGAAAGATCGTGGACAAAAAACAGGAAATTTACATGTGCTTCGGGAATCCACTATGCCTGCTTTATTGACTGAAAATGGCTTCATTGATAATGTTTCTGATGCCTCTAAGTTGAAAAAGAGTGCTTTTATTGAAAATTTGGCTCAAGGACATGTCAATGGAATCGTTAAATCATTCAATTTGAAAAGGAAAGAGGAGGTACCAAGTAACACTCACACGATTGTAAAGGGTGATACTCTTTATAGCATTGCCATAAAATATGGAACAAGTGTGTCTAAACTTTTAGCTCTGAACCCTAAGGTTAAACCCAATTACCTTGAAATCGGTCAAAAACTGCGAGTGAAATGATAGCTCTGGATGGTGAATGAAACATTATCAAGTACTTCGAGATACCACACTACACACCATATCTAATCCCTTCTCTTATTGAGATTAAAGAAGTTGATTAAGTGAATTGTAGAAATGGCTGTCACATATGTAGATAATCTGAAAATATCGTTGGTGAAATCAAAAAGGTGCCGAAATGTTTTATCTTGGGCAATCCCATTTATTGAGAATGGTTGTTTTATGCTTATTATTCGCTTTTTATTCCAATAAATATAATGGTCACTCCTATAAAGATGCATGAAACTTTAAAGAGGGAAAGCTTTTCGGTCATCCCGAATAAGCCAACAGCTGTTGTACTAATAAGTATTATAGGTCCAACAAGTGCGAGGGAACTATTCACAACCAACGCTTTTTCGATATCATTAAGTCTTAACATGAGTATAGCTGCGAATATTTCTATACTTCCCGAAAGCAAACGAAGTAAACCCATTATAAGAACGGCTTTTTCAAAAGCTATAAACATGATTTTCCCCTCCGAACTTTTGGCACGTTTATCTTATGAATCTATTTTAAAAAATAGGACAACTTTATCCTATCCCGGTGGTCGTTCCATTTGAAAATACCCATCGTTATGGACTTTATGAAGGGGGTCAGGTGGAAGTCAGGTGACACGGTATCTTTCTTGGCTAAACAGTACGATAGCCGACAGATACCAATATATATATATAATAAAAGTCGGTCAGAAATTACGTGTTAAGGAGTATGTCAACGGAGAGAAAAAGTAGGAAATCTTATGAGTGTTGTACCAAGCGCTATATCTTTCATATTGACGGTATGTCCTCAATAGCCTAGGATGTAATGGTATTCGTTAGAAGGAGGGCCCCATATGACTTATAAAACGCTATTGCTTACGCTTCTGTTCTCACAGGGGTTATTCTTCGGTGGTCTACCTATTTTTCTTCAACTCCTATTCTATTTGAACCCTTGGGTGATCATGGTTGTATGGGTTTGTATTGTAGTCTCTGTGTTGATGATCGTCTTATTGGTCAGGGGGGAAACAATAAAACTACCCCGATTGTATTGGCAGGTAGCGATAAGTGGTTATAGTTTCTCTTTGCTAGTTTTACTTTTCTTCCGACCTGAAGGACAGGAATATTCGTATAATATTATCCCGTTATCTACAATCAGCCCTTATTTAACTGGTGATTCGAATTGGCTTGTTTCTTTTTATAATCTAAGTGCAAATGTAGGATTATTCATTCCATTTGGATTGTACCTGCTATCCAGAAAGGGAAAAAAGATGACCGGTATTCCAAGATTTCTTATTCCCTTTTTCTCAATCTCAATCATAGAAATATGCCAGTATGTTTTTCAAAGAGGAAGTTTGGATATAGACGATCTGATCTTGAACCTTATTGGGGTATATTTGGGATATTTCTTGTATCGTTGGTTCGTGAAAGTGATAGATATTATCCCCGCAAAGCGGAATGCATGAAAAACAAAAAAAGCCAGCTTGTCCATGATAGGAGAAGCTGGCTTTACATTTGTTAACGTAAGCCTTTCATAAAGCCTTGAATCTTTGGTGATATTGCCAATAGGATAAATCCTAAAATCAATGAAGTGATTCCGATAGCCCCGAAATAGACCATTTCCGTGTCCGCAGAGTAAAATCTTACAATTTGAGCATTTAATGCTTGTGCTGCTGCATTGGCTAAGAACCATAAACTCATCATTTGTGCTGAGAACGCAGATGGAGCAAGTTTAGTCGTAGCTGACATACCAACAGGTGACAAGCATAGCTCTCCAATTACTACAAGGAAATAACTAAGTACAAGCCATAATGGGCTAACTAATGAACCGGCTCCTCCAAAATAAGAGGGAACCAAAATTACTAGGAATGATAAACCAGCAAAGAATAGGCCAATTGAAAACTTTTGAGGTATAGTTGGCTGACGTTTCCCTAATTTAACCCATAACCATGCGAATAAAGGAGCTAAAGTAATGATGAACAATGGGTTTAAAGATTGGAACCATGCTGGTGAAATGTGAAAACCTGCAAATTCTAACTGTGTCCGTTTATCAGCATAATTTGCTAAAATAGTTGAGCCTTGTTCTTGGATGGCCCAAAACATGACAGCTGCTATAAATAAAGGAATATAGGCTAGTAAACGTGAACGCTCAACAGCTGTTGTTTTCGGACTACGGTACATCACAATAAAATACATGGTAGGAATAAGAATTCCAAGAATACCAACAAGGCCGATAAAGCTATTAAGTGTTAAGAGACCATTTGAGATAGCGATTGCACAAATGATGGCAATAATTAAAATAGCTAGCCCAATCTTGGTGTAAACAGATTTCTTTTCATTCGGAGCCAAAGGATTGACAGGGGTTATTCCTGCAAGTCCCAGATTTTTTTTCTTTGTAGCCATGAAGACGATTAATCCAATAAACATACCAACGGCTGCAATACCGAATCCAAGGTGGAAATTGTACTTCATTCCAACTGTTCCGACAATAAGCGGAGCAATGAATGCACCCGTGTTTATTCCCATGTAGAATATGCTGAAACCAGAATCTCGACGGTTATCGTCTTCTGCATATAGCTCCCCAACAATACTGGATACATTTGGTTTTAAAAGACCTGTACCTATAACGATTAGTATCATGGAAACAAAGAACATGGAAATGCTGCCCGGTATGGCAAGTGCAATATGACCAAGCATAATCAATATACCGCCGTAAAAAACGGCTTTCGATGTTCCGAAAATCCTATCGGCTAACCAGCCACCAATAATTCCGGACATATATACTAACGATCCATAGATGGATACAATGGCTAGAGATGTTTTTTCATCAAGACCTAATCCACCTTTAGATACCTCATAATACATATAGTATACAAGAATGGCCTTCATACCATAATAGGAGAAGCGCTCCCAAAACTCCGTGAAGAAAAGAGTGAATAGTCCTTTAGGGTTTCCGAAAAAACCTTTTTGAGGAATGCTATCCAAAATTTTCTGTTTATTTATTGATGACATACATTCTCCTCCTTTTATTATAGTATAATAACTTTTCTTAGAGCAGTTGTAAAGAATATTTAGTGTATTTTAATAATAGTTCATAATAAGTGGTGTTTATATCCCGTTTTTGTGAAATACAGGACTATTGAAATGGCATAAATAGGTAATGAGGTATATATTAGAGCCCTTTAATCACGTTGGATTGAAAACGCACCGTTCATTTGATATATAATCCATTAAGTAAATGATTTGGGGTTTCGAATTGCAAGAACCTTCAATAAGTTATGAAAATCCAATTTTAAATGGTTGTGTAGAAAAAATGATGATGAATAAAGGTTGAAATATTAAAAAAGTATGGTAGGAAATAGTGTAAATAATTGAAAATAGGAATATTGTCATATCGACAAAAGAAGCCAAAATACTTATTCTAGTATAGAAAGCAATTTAATTGTTTTCTTTTTTACCATGTGGTGCCGCCAGATAATTGCAGTTATCTGGCGGCATTTATTATTATAACCAAATAATAATTTTCAACCATTCTTACTGGATGGTTTTCTTTGTGGTAGGGAGAACGGAAGATCAAACACTAAAGGCCACCCTTTTTAGGGCGGCCTTTTATAGTACCTATATAGGTAGAAGTATATAAGCAGCCGATAAGTTTATTGCCTGAGGAGCTTAAGTGATTTTCATTAGTCACAAGTCTGTTCTATTAATAAAAAAATTTCATAAATTTTAGAGAAAGGAGGTGGTTATTTTTGGAGCTAATTTGGATGTTAATTGTTGGTGGAATAATTGGATGGCTGGGAAGCCTGATTTTAGGAAGGGATATGCCGGGTGGAATTATTGGAAATATCATTGCTGGATTTGTTGGAGCATGGCTTGGTACTGCAATATTAGGGCCAATCGGACCTGAAACAGAAGGGTTTTACATTGTGCCTGCGTTACTGGGTGCCATAATTGTAGTGTTCATTGTATCCATTATCATGAGAAATACAAGATGGAGGTAGAAAGCAGAGGGTATACGATTGAATAAATTTTCCAGAATCACGTGTAGATGGTTTAGAGAAAGCTGATCTATATGTGTCCATTATTGCTTGAAAATGCTGTTCAACAATACTGGACAGTTTTTTTGCGTAAAAAAATAGAGGTTTCGATTAAAGGATCGATCAGTGTTTACTCAATCCGAATGATTATCAGAGTTTCTAAAGGATACGAAAGCTGTTTTAAGTGCGGCGTAATTACCGATACTGGCGTATCCGTAAAACCATCCCATAAAAATCCCGGTAGTCAAGTTATGCCGATGGCTTATGAATATAGAAATGATTAAACCAAGACATAACGCAATAGTGGGTACGTAACTTCGGGGGATAGGAAAGAGAAACTTTATAATTTGGGTCAAAATCATGATAGTTGGGATAGCCATTACAGCATCCCAAAAATTCGTATGTATCGTCGGAAAATCCATAGTAACACCACTTTCAAAAAGAAATGTCTATTGAACTTAATTTCACCGGATATAAAAGAATTATACCTTGTTATTTTGACTCGGTTTGTTATTCAATGCTCTCTAGTAAAATATTATAATATTGCTTCTGTCATATACATAGGATGTAATACATAGACTTAAAACAAATAAAAAAAGCGCAATTTGTGCGCTTTTAGTGAATTTGCCTATATAGCCCGATCACTCTTCCAAGAATGGTTACATCTCTTAGAATGATAGGTTCCATATTGGAGTTTTCCGGCTGAAGCCGTATGTAATCCGGTTCCTTAAAGAATCGTTTAACGGTGGCTTCATCATCTTCCGTCATGGCCACGACGATATCTCCGTTATTGGCATTGCTTTGTTGTTTTACAATGACATAATCTCCATCATGAATTCCTGCTTCAATCATACTTTCACCCATAATTTCAAGCATGAACACATGATCATCATGTGGAACCATACTTTCAGGAAGAGGGAAGTATTCCTCTATGTTCTCAATGGCAGTTATCGGCATACCTGCGGTTACTTTTCCGAGAAGTGGTACGTTAACTACGTTTGTTTTTGGAATGTTATTAGATTCTTCTATATTTAAAATCTCAATGGCCCTTGGTTTAGTCGGGTCGCGTCTGATTAAGCCTTTGCTTTCCAAACGAGATAAATGTCCATGTACAGTCGAACTTGATGCAAGTCCCACAGCTTCGCCAATCTCTCTAACGGAAGGTGGATAACCTTTTTGACGAACTTCATCTTTTATGAAATCAAGAATATCCTGCTGCCGTTTTGATAGTTTAGTCATATACGCACCTCTTCTCTATAATTCTTTGCTATATTATAGCATGGCTCTCCATGCTATACAAACATAAGTTCGAATTTGGTTGTTGACTGAAACAAACGTTCGTATTATAATTCAATTATCAACTAAAAACGAACGTACATTCGCTATGGAGGGATATTAATGAAGACATTTTGCAAAAATAATATCTATACGATTCTATTAGCAGGATTTGTATTTATCTTGTCTATTTTATTCTCTTTCACATTAGATAGTAATCAAAATAAGGATTTCCTTTCGATTGAAATTAACGAAGGTGATACTATATGGGAGATTTCAGAAGAATATGGTCAAACCGAATTGACAAAAAAAGAATTCATTGGTTGGATAGAAGAGTATAACGGTGTAAGGGCGGATACGATTAAGGCAGGTCAAATCATTGTCATACCAGTTGAAAGTGAAAAAGTAGTCCAAAGTTTGGCTAGTAAGCAGTAAAGGTAGGTTCATATGAAAGCAGTCATCTATTGTCGGGTAAGTACAGAAAAAGAAACACAGGAAACCTCGCTAGCTAGGCAGGAAGAGGAATTAGTAAAGTTAGCAGAACATAATGACATGGAAGTCGTTTCAATAATAAGAGAGCAGGCAAGTGGTTACGAACTGAACCGTGACGGGATATTTGACATGCTTGATCTTTTTAAGACAAAAGAAGCGGATGTTCTCCTGATTCAAGATGAAACTAGGTTGGGAAGAGGAAATGCTAAAATTGCCTTGTTTCATGTTGTACTTAAAGAAGGAGTGAAGATTTTCACACTTTCTCATGATGGTGAATTAGAGTTATCGGACTCTGATGCCATGGTTATCCAAATTGTTGGTATTGTAGAAGAATATCAACGCAAACTACATAACCTGAAAATTAAACGTGGTATGCTTAGGGCCGTTGAAAATGGCTACCGCCCCCAGAAAAACCTGAAGAACCAAAGAAACTCCACTGGCAGGGATCGTAAAGAAGTACCCATAGAAGAAATTGTGAAACTGCGTTCGAATGGATTAACTTTTGCCGAGATTGCGGCAACACTGAGAGGCTTTGGCTATGACGTGTCAAAAGCAACGGTACACCGCAGATTCTTGGAATACCAGCAAGGTACACCGGAGAATCAATCATAGAACTTGTAATTTCACTTTTTTTTTAATACCATGTCAATATCCGTATATATAAAGGAGAAAAATTATGCTATCAAAAGAAAAAATGGCCCGTATCAATGAACTTTCTAAAAAAGCTAAGGGAGAGGGCTTAACTGTAGAAGAGGCGAAAGAGCAAACTTCCTTACGAAGTGAGTATTTGGAGACATTTAGACGTTCAATGGCTGATACGTTAGAAAATGTTAAAGTTATCGATCCAGAAGGTAATGATGTCACGCCTCAAAAAATAAAAAATATTAAAGAAAAAAAAGGTTTACATTAACCAATAAGGACTGATGATGGCCCCATAATTAGGATTACTCATGAGGAATGTAAAGTGAAAAAAGAGAATGCATCGATGTATGTATTCTCTTTTTTGGTTTAACCTAACCTTGGTAAATCCTTAATTAGTAGAAAATTGAATTAGCTGTGCAAGAAATGGTTATTTTAGTTGTGATATTAAGTTAGTCAATATAATATAAAGAGGTACACTACAGGAAGGGATGTTTTACACATGTTAGATAAATTAGATGCACTTTCTATTAATACAATTCGTACATTATCGATCGATGCAATTGAAAAGGCTAATTCAGGTCATCCAGGCATGCCTATGGGTGCAGCTCCCATGGCATATAAGCTGTGGACTGATTATATGAATCATAACCCGAAAAATCCTGATTGGTTTAATAGAGACCGTTTTGTTTTATCGGCAGGACATGGTTCCATGCTATTATACAGTCTCCTGCATTTATCAGGTTACGGCTTGACAATGGATGACTTAAAGGGTTTCCGTCAATGGGGAAGTAAAACTCCTGGGCATCCTGAATACGGACATACTGCTGGAGTAGATGCCACTACTGGACCACTTGGCCAAGGGATTGCAATGGCTGTAGGTATGGCAATGGCAGAACGTCACTTGGCTGAAAGCTACAATCGTGATTCTTATAATGTGGTTGATCATTATACATATAGTATTTGTGGGGATGGAGACTTAATGGAAGGCGTTTCAGCTGAAGCAGCTTCTTTAGCAGGGCATCTTCAACTAGGAAGACTTGTCGTTTTATATGATTCAAACGATATTTCTCTTGATGGAGATCTTAGCCAATCATTCAGTGAAAGTGTAGCAGACCGTTTTAAATCATACGGCTGGCAGTATCTGAGAGTGGAAGACGGCAACGATTTACAACAAATCGCAAAAGCCATTGACGAAGCAAAGACTGATGAAGCTCGTCCAACTTTAATCGAAGTGAAGACAGTGATTGGTTATGGTTCTCCTAACCGCTCTGGTAAGTCTGCTGCTCACGGTGCTCCTCTAGGTGCTGATGAAATGAAGTTGACAAAAGAAGCTTACAAATGGACATTCGAAGAAGACTTTTATGTTCCGGATGAAGTATATGCACACTTTAATGAAGCTTGCGTAGAAGCTGGAAATAAAAAAGAACAAGAATGGAATGAATTATTTAATAAATATAAAGAAGCGTACCCTGAGCTCGCTGAACAGCTGGAGCTTTCTATAAAAGGTGAACTACCTGCAGACTGGGATCAAGAAATTCCAGTTTATGAAGAAGGCAAGACATTGGCTTCGCGTGCTTCCAGTGGAGAAGTATTGAATGCATTAGCGAAAAAACTACCTAGCCTTATTGGAGGTTCAGCTGATTTAGCAGGTTCAAATAATACATCCATCAAAGGTGCTACAGATCTATTGCCTGGAAATTATAGTGGACGTAATATTTGGTTTGGTGTACGTGAATTCGCTATGGGAGCAGCATTGAATGGGATGACGCTACATGGTGGCATCAAGGTTTACGGTGGAACATTCTTCGTATTCTCTGATTATCTACGTCCATCCATCCGAATGGCTGCCTTAATGGGACTTCCTGTAACATATGTATTCACTCACGACAGTATCGCTGTTGGTGAAGACGGACCGACACATGAGCCTATCGAACAATTAGCCTCATTACGTGCCATGCCTAATCTTGGTGTGATTCGTCCAGCTGATGGTAATGAAGTTGCAGCAGCTTGGAAGGTCGCTATTGAGTCTAAAGATAAACCAACGGCACTTGTGTTAACACGACAAGGGTTACCGACAATCAAAAACACATCAGAAACTGCTTATGAAGGTGTGTTAAAAGGTGCGTATGTTATATCAGACGCTAAAAAAGAAGTAGCGGATGCATTGCTACTGGCTACTGGTTCTGAAGTTCATCTAGCTGTCGAAGCACAGCAAGCATTGTCGGAGGAAGGAATTGAAGTTTCCGTTATCAGCATGCCATCGTGGGATCGTTTTGAAACTCAATCCAAGGATTACAAACAAAGTGTAATCAACCCGGCTGTCAAAAAACGTCTGGCTATCGAAATGGCTTCACCATTTGGCTGGGACCGTTATACAGGGGATGAAGGTGAAATTTTAGCCATTAATCATTTTGGCGCTTCAGCTCCAGGCGGTAAAATTATGAAAGAATTCGGCTTTACCGTTGAAAATGTAGTAGCTCGTGTGAAAGAGATGCTTGTTAAATAATTGAGTAAGACCTGACTGACACCTATTTATGAGGTGTCAGTTTTTCTTATATTTCAGGTAAATGAGGACTTATTTAAAAAAATCCCATTCGACAAAAAAAGATGAAAATTTCTCCAGCAAACAACATATCTTGTTGTTTTGTCAAGATATAATAAGAATAATTAATTATCGATTAAATGTGTCAAATGGGTAAAGGTTTATAAAGGGTCATGGCAAAAGACATTACGTTTTAATATCTATTCGTAAATTGAGATCCTAGGGAGGTATAGGCAAATGAGGACCTATCAGATTTTTTTGATTGAAGATGAATTCGCCCATCATTATTATGGTAGGGAAAAGCTTTTCTTCAATTTGTTTTTGGAGTATATTCAAGCAAAGGGTGGACTAAGGAGTATTTTGCAAAAACAAATCGAATATGTCACCAAGACAGTTCCCGTAATCCAATTGCAGGCTGTTATTGAACAGCGGTTAAAGAAAAAGATGAATTTTTGGTCGCAAAACGGTAAATACTATTTAGAAAAAACAAGTGGAACAAGCAAGGCGGCCTTAACTATTGAGGGTGAATCCATAATACTTAAATCTGAAGGTGACGTTGAAGCGGAGACTGCTTTCTTTGAATGTATTCGCAAATGCGAACCAGGTTTTCTAGCCATTGATTTTGAACATGAAAAGTATGGTTGGTTAAAACCGATTAAAGAAAGAAAATTTGTCTAAATGGGGGACTTTTCGCTAGCGGGTATTGTATAATAATATTTGGTCTAGTACACTGATGTTAGACAACATGAAGGAGGAAATAGTATGTGGGTTTACATTCTAGTTGGCGTACTAGCATTGATTTTGGGAATAGTGCTAGGATTTTTCATCGCTCGTAAATACATGATGGATTACTTAAAGAAAAATCCGCCAATTAACGAACAAATGTTGAAAATGATGATGATGCAAATGGGTATGAAACCGTCCCAAAAGAAAATTAATCAAATGATGAGTGCTATGAATAAACAACAAACCAAATAAATAGCATGAAAATCGCTATGCACTAATTTTTAATCGATTGATTATGGCTATTATAGGATGAGCAAATCATAAAATGCATTACAGAGTAATCTTTCATCATAAATTTTTGTTTGCTTTATCTTTCATCGCGATCCGAAACCTCTTTCTCTGACGAAATCTACCAGAGAAGGGGGTTTTTTGTGTGAGGGGACCAGGCCCATATAAAAATTGATTATTAAGTGTACAGAAAGGAAAGACGTGATAGATAGGAATCCCATTCATAATGGGCGTTAAATGTAAAAATAGGTTGCCCCAAGATAAAAGGGGCAACCTGTGTGTATGTGTCATTTTATATTATTGTGCAGTTAATCCGCCGTCAATTACGAATTCAGCTCCTGTAGAATAGCTGGATTCTTCGGAAGCTAGGAAAAGAACGAGATTGGAGACTTCTTCTGGCTGTGCCACGCGTTTAAGAGGAATATGTTTGGCAAATTCTTTGATGACTTCGACAGCATCGCCTTGGGTTACCATCGGTGTTTCAATCACACCTGGGTGTACTGAATTCACTCGGATTCCATAACGTGAAAAATCAATGGCGGCTGCTTTTGTCATTCCGCGAACGGCAAATTTTGTATCCGTATAACCAATCGCACCAGCCACTAACCCGTTCATTGAAGAAATATTGACGATTGATCCGTTTTCAGTTTTCTTCATGGATGAAACAACGGTTTTCATTCCTAAAAATACAGATACTTGGTTAATTTTGACGATTTTAAGGTACTGATCCAAGGTAATATCTTCAATGGAGTTATTAAGGCTTATTCCTGCATTGTTTACTAGAATGTTTACTGGGCCAAATGTGTTTTCAGTCTCGGTAACGACAGTCTGCCAATCGGATTCGCTAGAAACGTCTTGTTTAATAAATATGGCGTTTTCGCCTAGTTCTTTCGCAAGAGCTGCTCCGGCTTCTTCATTTAAGTCGGTTAAAACGACTTTTGCGCCTTCTTCAATAAATTTACGCGCATGAGTCGCACCCATGCCGGCTGCTGCGCCAGTGATAATTGCTACTTTATTTAATAATCTTTCCATAAATAACACCTCATTATTATTTTTTTGATAGTCGAACTATCATTTTATGCATTTTTATTTTATACTATTTAACAGAATATATCAAGCAATAGGAGAAAGGACCGATGAATCGTGAGTTCAAATACTAGAGAAAAAAATAAAAAGCATCGGACAGAACAAATAATCCTTGCAGCGGAGGAATTATTTTCAGAAAAAGGATTATATGATGTACAAATGCAAGATGTCGCTACAAAGGCAAATGTCGGTATAGCCACCTTATTTCGTTACTTTCCTAAAAAAGAAAATTTAATCGTTGAGGTTGCTGTATTCATTTTAAGTAATTTCCAAGACGACCTAAAAAAGATTGCCGATTCAGAAAAGAACGCATACGAAAAATTTGAAGAGTTATTCGAATATTTTTTAGAGATCGCGAATGGACCAGCTAGAAAAGTCACCTTATTTCGTGAGGCTTTTGAAAGCTATTCCTCATATAAAAACGAGCCTCTAGAGAATATTGATTCCTATATCGACATACAAAAAGAGTTATCGCGTGAAATTTTCAAAATCATAAAGCAAGGGGTTGAAGATGACTCTCTCCGTTCTGATATAAATATGGAGCTAGCCCTTCAAACAATAACTAATTGTTTTAGCATATTTTCAACGAGAATCACTTTGCATGAAAAGGTAGCTATACCATCTTCGGGTATTACCCCCATTGACCAACAACAGTTTTTAAAAGAGATGTTCCTCCACTATATAAGGGCTTAAATTGGTTGAAACACCCTAACTGATACTGGGATGACATATCGATTTGATTGAGTGGCCTATTACTAGTGTTGACCGAATAAATAAAACGTATTATATTTCCTATTTCAATGGGAAAACCCTGAAAAATTCAGGTAAGGTAAGGTTTGAACGATACAATAATTCGGATACGGTTACACATTCATAACCATTTTTATAAAGATAAGCTAGTGTTGTTTCTAAAGCACGAACTGTTTGGGGGCGGTCACTCCAATCATGGAGTAAAATGATATCTCCGGGTCGCAAGGATTTAATGATGTGGTTTGATATTTTATTAGCTGGAGGCCTAGCCCAGTCTTTTGGGTCCTGATGCCAAGACCAGAGTACCACTTTAAATCCTTTATTAACCGCAGTATTAATGATTGTGTCATTATGGAAACCACCTACAGGACGATAAAGAGAGGGTTTATATCGTGCAAGGTCCCATATAATCTTATCCGTATCATCTAATTCCGATGATAGTTTATGAGCAGTTATATTCCTATCATATGGATGAGTATAAGTATGGTTGGCAATTTCATGACCTTCCTTAATCTCTCTTTTTAAAACATCTGGGTAGCTCTTCACTTTATTACCCGCTACGAAAAAAGTAGCTTTTGCATTATATTTTGCTAAAAGATCCAGGATCTGAGGAGTATAGTCTGGATGGGGCCCATCATCAAATGTAATGGCAACGATTTTTTCTTGAGTATTCACTTCCCAAATAACATTTCCTGTTTTTTCGTAAACTGCTCTGCTGTCTGTTGCTGCCTGGGACTCGTTATACGAGGCAGGAAACAACAAAATAATGAGGGATAGGGCAATAAATAAAGTTTTCACAATAGTTTCCTCCAGGAAATACGGTTATACATGTTATTATGCGGAGTTTGTCTTTATTTATTAATGATTAGGAATGAGAAGAAGAGAGGTAAGCAATAAGTGCACGTCATTGAGGAATGAAGATGAATATACGTCATATACTGAAACCAGTATCACTTTAGTCAAGTACCCGTTTTATAATGTTTTTCATGATAGATGTTGAGTAATTGGTCAAGCTGTTGACTAAGTTCGATGGCAAGATGTGAACTTAACCCATTTCGCTCCACTATAGTAATAAGTTCACTTCGTTTTAATTCGATTTGTTCAAGACATTCATTACTTTTTAACATAGCTATTCCTTTCTAATCCGAATGCATTGGCGTTTTTTTAGATTTGTTGTAAAATATGTATGAATATAACAATTATAAAGCCTTGATGAATTGTTATCAAATAAGTTTTTCACTTATGGGTAAAGATCATTTTAATTAGCTTTTTCAGGTGTCACGAAAAATTATCAATTCCAAAAATGTATTTTTTTATATAATTTGATACAATGTTTATAGGTTGTCTTACATAGGAGTGGAAGTCTTGGATGAAATTAATATTTTCTTAGCATTTGGAGCTGGATTTTTGAGCTTTATTTCTCCATGCTGCTTGCCGTTATATCCTGCTTTTTTATCATACATCACAGGTATGAGCGTGGGAGAAATCAAGTCGGATAATACTATGCTGCAAAAAAGAAGCATGTTGCATACGTTGTTCTTTTTGCTAGGTTTCTCGTTGGTATTTATAGCGCTAGGATTCGGTACTACATATTTAGGTTCTTTCTTTTCGGATTATAAAGAGTTAATTCGTCAAATTGGTGCCATCTTAATAGTCCTTTTTGGGTTATTCATAGTGGGAATCTTCCAACCGAAGTACTTAATGAAGGATAGCCGGTTTGAATTTAAGAACAGGCCTGGTGGTTACTTGGGATCGATTCTTATTGGTCTTGCTTTTGCAGCTGGGTGGACGCCATGTGCGGGTCCCCTTTTAGGTACTGTCATGACGCTAGGGGTAACAAATCCTAGTGCCGCTATGAACTATATGATTGCTTATGTATTAGGATTTGCCATCCCATTCTTTGTTTTATCCTTTTTTGTAGGGAAATTAAAATGGATAAAAACCTACAGTCAGTACATTATGAAAATTGGCGGTTATTTAATGATTGTTATGGGGATTATCTTATTTTTTGATTGGATGACTAAAATCATTGCCGTTTTAACTACACTATTCGGTGGGTTTATTGGATTTTAGTGCATTTTCATGTAAAAAAATATATTTTTTGAATTGTATAGGCTTTTCATTGAGTCTTTGGTCTCTTTTTTTATTCCTTTAGTTATAAAATTCGTTGATTTTAGGACTTAAGTTAGATATTCTAGGAATATATAACTTTGAATATCTTTTATTTGTTCTGCTTGTTGTTTGAAATGAGGAGGAGCGGCTATGGCCCAATTATTAGTAGTTGATGATGCTAAATTTATGAGAATGACACTTTCAAATATATTGACTAAAGCAGGCCATGAAGTGGTTGGTGAAGGTGAAAATGGAAAAGAGGCGATTGAACTATATCGAAGACTGAATCCCGATTTAGTCATAATGGATATAACAATGCCGATAATGAGCGGGCTTGATGCAGTTAAGGAAATAAAAAAGGAGTTTTCCTCTGCAATGGTTATTATGTGCTCAGCTATGGGGCAGCAAAAAATGGTTGTGGAAGCCATTGAGGCTGGAGCAAAGGACTTTATTGTAAAGCCTTTTGATGAGAATCGAGTCTTGGATGCCGTTAATAGGGTATTGGATTAAATACTCGCCTTGTTAATCTGATTTAGGTACTATATACTTTGTTTAAGGTTATAATTATTATATAGTTTTCTTAGTGTGTACCTACTTACTATTAGCTAAAAAGGATGAGTTAAATGATATATATAACAACAGGAATGGCTATTTTGATGGCTTTAGTTGTTTTTAAGTTGCGTATGAAGGAAACGGAAAGACCGGTGAATGCGAAAAAGATTATACTACCGCCTCTTTTCATGAGTACAGGAGCTTTGATGTTTCTTTTTCCGATGTTTCAAGTAACACGTTCTGAACTTTTAGAAGCTCTTATAGCTGGTATGTTATTTTCTATCTTATTAATCAAGACTTCGAAATTCGAAGTGCGTGATGAACAAATATATATCCAGCGTTCCAAAGCATTTATTTTTATTTTAATCGGTATTATGGTAATTCGTTTGGTAGCTAAATTGATTTTGGGAAGCACGATTGAAATTGGAGTGCTTGGTGGGATGTTTTTCCTTCTTGCTTTCGGTATGATTGTTCCTTGGCGAGTTGTGATGCTTTACCAATATAAAAAAGTCAAAGCAGCTTCTTTTAGTGAAGGTAAGATGATTTGACTTTTACCCAGTGAAAACCGCATGTTGACACATGTGGTTTTTTTGTTTGGTAAAAACACTTAGTTGTTCTATTCAAAATTAGGTTAGAGGAGAAATTCATTAAAAATCATAGTAATTTCATGCGAATTATATTATATTAATATTATTGTTGTTTATTTAAGGAGGAAACGGTTTATGTTACAAATGATTGTGTTAGGGATTATTTGTGGTTTACTATTAGGATTTGTGCTTCAAAGAGGCCGTTTCTGTGTTGTTGGTGCATATCGTGATTTGCTTATAGCGAAAGACGGGCGAATGTTTTTAGCTACGTTCATTGTCATTGCGATACAAAGCGTTGGTGTGTATGTACTACGGGATACAGGAATCATTCAATTTGGTAATGATGGTTTTCCTTGGTTAGGAACCATCCTCGGAGGCTTTATATTCGGTATCGGGATGGTTCTTGCAGGAGGCTGTGCGACAGGAACATGGTACCGGGCAGGAGAGGGTATGATCGGTAGTTGGGTCGCACTCTTCGGTTATATGCTTGGAGCTGCAATGACGAAGTACGGCGTGTGGAAAGCTACAGGGGATCATCTGGTTTCTTATCGTACGAGTGATACGTATATTCATGAAACGTTGAATGTGTCACCTTGGTTATTGGTCATTGTTTTGATAATCATAGTTGGTATCTTGGTCATCAGGGAATTTAAAAAGCCTAAACTTCCTATGTTCAAGATGAAACCGAAAAAAACGGGATTGGCTCATATTTTATTTGAAAAACGCTGGCATCCCTTTGTCACTGCATTATTGGTAGGACTTATTGCCATCGTGGCTTGGCCTTTAAGTGCGATGACCGGGCGAATGTTCGGTTTAGGGATTACTACACCTTCTGCGAATATTTTAACGTTCCTTATCACAGGAGATGACGCGCTCATCGATTGGGGTACATTTTTAGTATTGGGCATTTTCTTGGGTGCTTTCATTGCAGCCAAAGGCAGCGGGGAATTCCGTTGGAGACTGCCTGATATGAAAACATTGCGTAATAATGCTTTTGGTGGAATGATTATGGGATTTGGCGCGAGTATCGCCGGCGGGTGTACCATAGGTAATGGACTGGTTAACTCAGCATTATTTGCGTGGCAAGGCTGGGTCGCGATTGTCTTTTTCTTATTAGGAACATGGGTAGCGGCTTATTTCACTATCATCCGTAAGCAAAAGAGTTCAAGTGCATCTAAGGCTGCCTGAGTTTTATCACATTAATTAGAGGAGTGGAGTAAAATGGCAAAGGTATTAGAGACATCAGGAATGGTTTGTCCGTTTCCATTAGTAGAGGCTAAAGAAGCAATTGCAGGTATGACAAAAGGGGAAGAATTGATCATCAATTTCGATTGCACCCAAGCAACGGAAAGTATCCCTCGCTGGGCTGCAACGGAAGGTCATGAAATTACGGAATTTGAACAAGTCGATGACGCTCAATGGCGTATAATCGTTAAAAAAGGGAATTAATAGAAAAAATGTGCCGGGGATTCCCTAGCACGTTTTTTTTTATTTTGAAGCTAAATCGTTGGCGTTAAGCAGTCGGAGTGGTAACATAACTTTAATCTAATATACTAAGGAGTTGTTAATGAAATGGTTGATGAAGTTGTATTGAATGATGTTTCGCTGCAGGTCACAAATTTTCATGCCGAATCTATAAAGAACCCTGAAAGCGGAGAACTTAGAAAGATTAGTTTTGATTTTAAAGTAACGAGCGAGGAGTATCATGATATCACAACGCTGCTCTATCAAATGGTTTTTGATTTAAAGATTCCTGAGACAAGAGAAGAATACCGGGCAGAAATCTTCAACTATTCAACATCGCTTACGAATTTATATGAAGAAAATGCTGTGGGAGACTTTTCCCTTACGTTAATCGAAGTAGATTCTCAAGATTGATTCCATTACCAGCCTTGTAAAGAAATGGGTTACTGTCTATAATAATGGTAACGATAAATTAATTTATACATATGAGGTGGTTCTTTGCTAGGAGGCTGGTTTTTATGGTTTATCCTTTTTTGGGTAGTCCTTTTAGTAACGTTGATGAGCATTGGTGGCTTTTTCATGTTTCGGAAGTTCTTAAAGAGATTCCCGAAAGAAGACGGGAAATCAGATATGGATTGGGAAGAGTATTACTTGGAACAAACGAACCACTTATGGTCACAACAGCAAAAGGATTTACTTGAAGATTTAGTAAGCCCTGTACCGGAACTTTTTCGTGATGTGGCCCGTCATAAAATCGCTGGTAAAATCGGTGAATTGGCTTTGAAAGAAAAGGCACCGGATATAACAGAAGATTTGGTGATTCGTGGGTATATCATTGCCACACCCAAACGAGATCATAAGTTTTTACAAAAAAAGTTGACGGAACGACAAGTGAATATGGATCCCTATCAGCATTTATTTAGCTGAAGGCAGGGTGGGCATACTCTTTAGAGTGTGCCTTTTTTATTATGGATTGTGGTAATAATTAGAACGTTTGTACTCTATCAAGGCTTTCTTTTTAATATTTGATATAATAGTAGTAAGAAAAACGAGGACGGAGTGAAACGATGAAATTTATCCATACGGCCGATTGGCATTTAGGGAAAATTGTTCACGGGGTCCATATGACGGATGACCAACGTCATGCCCTGCTACAATTTATTGAGATAATCGAAGAGGAAAAACCCGATGCGGTGGTCATTGCCGGTGATCTTTATGACCGTTCCGTACCACCGACTGAGGCGGTTGAGCTACTTGATGAGATTCTTTATACGATCAATGTAAAAATGAAAATCCCCATTGTGGCCATATCAGGGAACCACGATTCGGCTGAAAGGTTATCATTTGGCTCATCATGGTACCGCCATAGCCAGTTATACATTCACGGGAAACTGACAAAAACATGTGAACCAGTCCATATCAAGGGTGTTAATTTTTACTGTGTTCCTTATGCAGAACCAGGGACGGTTCGTCACGTTTTCGAGGATGAAAGCATCCATTCCCATCAAGAGGCGATGAGAAGGATAACAGGGGCTATAGAGGAAAAGCTTAATCCAAACGAGCCGAATGTATTGGTGGGACACGCTTTTGTATTGGGTGGTAAAACGAGCGATTCAGAACGGGTTCTGTCAGTGGGTGGATCTGGTTGTGTGACAGCCGATTTATTCGATGCATTCGATTATACGGCACTTGGGCATTTACATAGCCCGGATGCAATTCGACATCAAAAGGTTTATTACTCCGGATCACTTTTAAAGTATTCATTTTCTGAAGCTAAACAAAATAAGTCGCTATCCATCGTTGAAATGAGAGAAGATGGTAACTTTGAGATTCGCTATCGGTCCCTGACCCCTAAGTATGATATGAGGGAGATTTCAGGCACGATGAAAGAATTACTTGACGTTACTTTTTATCAAAACCAAAAAGTAGACGATTATTTGAAGATTACCTTGAATGACGAGGGATCGCTCATCGATCCCATTAACCGATTGCGTCAAGTTTACCCGAATGTGCTTCATCTGGAACGGAAATGGGATCTGACCGATTTGAGACGAAAAAAATCATATTCCTCCGTAAAAGATGAAAGGAAGTCTGAAATAGACTTGTTTGAGACGTTTTATCAGGAGATGACAGATAGAGAGTTCGATTCTCAAAAGCAGGAACTGATGGTTTCTGTCATTGAAGCTGTCAAGAAAGAGGAGGCTTTGAAATGAGACCTCATATTTTGACGATGCAAGCATTCGGTCCATATGCGGGTAAGGAAATCATTGATTTTAATACACTGGGAGAACGGACCATGTTTGTCATTTCAGGAAAGACCGGTGCCGGGAAAACGACCATTTTTGATGGGATTAGCTTTGCTATATATGGGAAAGCGAGCGGTGAAGACCGTAGTGGACAAGATTTACGAAGTCAATTTGCCGAGGATGACGTCTTGACGGAGGTTTCATTGCAATTCACTCTCCGTGGAAAAACATATTTGGTTACCCGATCTCCACAGCAGGAACGAAAGAAGAAATCAGGAGAGGGTACCACAACCGTTAGTGCGAAAGCAGAACTATATGAATTGGTACAAGGCGAGGGGAGAAAGTTACTGGGAGCCAATGTTCGCGAGGTTGAAGAGAAAATCAAAGTACTCATTGGGTTGGATGCGAACCAGTTTAGGCAAATCCTGATGATTCCGCAAAATGAATTCCGTAAACTATTAACATCTGATAGTAAAGATAAGGAACAGATTTTGCAAAAGTTATTCCATACCGAATTATATAAGAGAATAGAAGAAAGATTAAAAGAGGAAGCATCACTTCTTAAGAAACAAAGTGAAAAAAGCGCACAGCGTCGCATTGAATTAATGAAGGGCATCAAACCGGGTGATCATGCGGAGCTTCAATCTTTATTGGAAGCAGCTGAACCAAATGAACAACAAATTCTTCCTTTGCTTCATTCGGTGATATCAACGGCTACAGAAAAGCATCAACATTTAGGTGAGCTTCTAAAGGAAAAGCAGAATGCCCGTGATCAGGTCAACCAAGAGCTATCCAAAGCGGCCGATTTATTGAATAGATTTGCTGAGAAAGACAGATTACAAAATGAAAAAGCAGACTTAGAAAACAGGCGCCCGGAAATTATGGAGTTAAAAGAACAAATGAAAATGGCTCATAAAGCGGCCTCTCTAGAAAAACAAGAGCAATATTACTTGCGAATCGGTAAACAGGTAAAAGAGGTGACGTCTGAACTTCAAAATTTAACCAAGCAGGCCGAACTATTGTTAGAGGAGCGCCTGAAGAAACAGGAAGTTTATGAGCAAGAGCTTAAAAAGGAAGAGGATCGAGAACAGGCATTACGGAATGTACATCAGCTTGAACAAGTGAAAGAAGCCGTTTTGACTTATTCAAGTCTTAGAGAACAGGTTACTTTAGATGAAACAGAGTGGAAGAAAAGTAAGCAACTCCGTGAACATAATGTTTCAGAGCTTGCTAGAATCGAAACGGACATGGAGAAAATCAGCCTTGAAAAGGCGGAAGCCGAAAAAGTGGCGATCCTTTATGGAGAGAAAGAAAGGGAGTTTGAAAGAAATCAACAGCTTCTTTCAAAACTTAGAAAGCTACATGCTGTTTATTCAGAATGTAAATGCATGATGGATGTCTTGGAAAATAAAAAGTCTACATTTCAAAAGATGCTCGATCATCATCTCCAGGAAAAAGAAAAACTAGAGGAAATCAATCAAAACTGGCGTGCCGGCCAGGCTGGTATGCTAGCATCCATGCTTCATGATGGTGAAAACTGTCCCGTCTGTGGTTCGATTGATCACCCTGAGCCTGCACTCTTGCATGAGAATATGCCATCGGATGTAGAATTGAAACAGCAGGAAAATATAGTGAAAATGGCCGATAAACAAAAAAGTCAGGCTGAAAGTGAATTTTACCAGGCAGAATCGAAATTCCAGGCACTCACAGACACCAAGAATGAAAGATACACAGATTTACAAAATGACGTTCCGGAGTTCGCTTCCGAGCTTATCGACGAATACTTGAAGTCGTATGAGGAAAAAGGAAGAGAGTTACAAGGGCATTTACAATCATTAATGGATAAGAAGGATGCAGGAAGCGAATTGGAGAAACGATTGATTGCCTTAAAAGAGAAGGGTACTCAATTGAAAGAGAACTTGGCATCTTTAGAGAAAATGGAAGATACTACAAAGACCAGGTTTATTGAGAATTCAACAAAGCTTACAGGCCTAACGAATTCCCTACCAGAAGGAATTCGTACTGAAGTAGAATATGCAAGGGCATTTGAATTGGCAGTCAGAAGGCAGAAGCAGTTACAAAAATCATTGGAAGAGGCACAAAAAGCCCTTCAATTGGTCAAAGAAAAAGAATCGGGCATCCATGCGAAAAAGGAATCGTTCGCAGGAAATATAGATGCATTGAAGCTTGAATTAAATCAAGAGCGTGAAAAGCTGGTTGTGGAAATGTCCAACCAAGGATTTGCTACTTATAAGGAATATACTGCAGCCAAAAGGACTGAAGAAGTGCTTGAATCTATGGAAAAACAAGTACAATTATACGAACAAAATTGGCAAAGTGTGATTAGCTTGTTTCATGATCTGGAAATGAAGTTAAAAGATGTACCAAAACCGGACTTGGAGGGGTTAAGAAAGACCTTTGAATTCATTGACGGTGAATTGGAAAAGTTGCGACACACACAGAATGAACTACAGGCTGAACAAAGGAATAACCAGGAAATCGAGCAGAAATTGGCATATATTAGAGAAGAGCAGAAAAGCCTGGATGAAAAATATAGCATCGTTGGGCATCTTTCAGAGATTTCAAAAGGCCAAAATTCATTCCGAATTACGTTTGAACGGTATGTCTTGGCTGCCTTTTTAGATGATATTCTAAAAGAAGCCAATCTGAGACTGTTAAAGATGACGAGCGGTCGTTATCAGCTATTGCGAAAGCTTGACCCAACTCGCAGGAATATTCAAAGTGGGTTGGAGCTGTCAGTATATGACCAATATACCGGACAGGAAAGGCATGTCAAAACGCTTTCTGGCGGAGAGAGTTTTAAAGCCTCGCTTGCCCTTGCTCTTGGGCTTGCAGATATTGTCCAGCAGAATGCAGGAGGAATTTCCCTGGAAACGATGTTCATAGATGAAGGTTTCGGTACTCTCGATCCTGAATCACTGGATCATGCCATTGAAGCATTAATGGATATCCAGAGTAGTGGACGGTTAGTCGGCATCATTTCCCATGTTCCTGAATTGAAAGAACGAATCGATGCACAGCTTCAAGTCACATCCACTCAAAATGGAAGCACCACAACATTTAATTTTGCTGGCTAATAAAAAAGAATGGCTCTGGAAGCAAGTAGCTTCTGGAGCCATTCTTTTTTATTTAAAGCTATTCGATCTGAATACTATCTTGGTCTTTACCGGGGGAATACTTATGAATACGAATCACTAATGATGGGTGGGTAAACTCGGCAGTGATCCTTCGTGAACAGATGGAAAAAGGGAAAGAAATTTTTCGTTGTGTAGGTGATGTAATCGCTTTATCTTTATGAAATAGCTTTTGAAAAGGTTTGTGAGGCTTTTCAACGGTAATCAAAATTTCGTTATCTTTTAAACGCACTTTAATATCCTTTGCTTCATGGTTTTCCAATATTGCTTCCACCATATACTCGTCATCACTTTCGTAAATGTCAATTGTAAATAATTGATGGTCCAATTTACTTGTCTCCGGATTAAGAAAAAACTTTTTCACCCATTCATCAAAAACCTTTACCTCATTCATCTGTACATCATGTAGTTTATCTTGCATGTGGATACCCCCGGTTTTGCCTTTGTTTGTATTATATGTTGGAAGTATCGAAAATGGTGATAATTAGGAAAACTTTCTAACTTAACTAAAATATATGTGGATTAGATACAAACACAACGGTGATTTTCTTTCAGTGCAATGATTATTATTTTTACGCCATACGAAGTGAAGACCGATAAAATTGGTGCTGGCAAAACCATTAATCGATACAAGCAAAATTAATGCACGAAACTAAAGAGGATTTAGACTCGTTCATGAAGAAGATAACAGTATAAACAGAAAAATCGAGGAGAGCAGTTTGACCTGCTTTCCTTTTTTTCTTTAAGAAGCTAGGAGGAACTGGAATGGAACATGAATTTGTCATTGTAAGTGCGAACCGTACGGCTATAGGTAAAATGGGAGGACAACTAAAAGATGTACAAGCGGGTCATCTAGCGGCAACGGTCATTAAGGATGCAATCGAGAGAGCAGGTCTGGCACCCGAGCAGATAAATGAAGTGATTTTTGGTGAAGTGCGCCAGTCGACCGAATCTTCAAATCTAGCACGTGTTGCCGCGTTAAGAGCGGGTATCCCTCCTGAAGCTTCGGCTTATACAGTAAACCGCCTATGTGCTTCAGGCATACAGGCAGTGATTTCCGGTGTTCAGCATCTAGCTTTTAATCCGGATGATATTGTCGTGGCAGGTGGAGCGGAAAATATGAGTAGAGCCCCCATTTACCTCAGAAATTCACGATTTGGAGAAGGAAACCCTCATCTAGTTGATTCTAATCTTGAAAATGGACAGCAGCCAACCGAAGTGTATGGAAAAGATTTGGGGATGGGGATAACAGCAGAAAACGTAGCGGAAACCTACCAAATTTCCCGGGAAGCCCAGGACGCCTTTGCTGTAGAAAGCCAAAGAAGGGCAAGAAAGGCGATTGAGTCTGGTTCCTTCGAATCTCAAATCGTTCCGGTTGAAATAAAGACTAGGAAAAGGACAACAGTATTTCAAGTGGACGAGCACCCAAGAGAAACATCGATAGAAAAACTGTCCCATTTGAAGCCCGTCTTCAAAAGTGATGGAACAGTCACGGCTGGTAATGCCTGTGGCCGTAATGATGGTGCCAGTGCTTTAGTTTTGATGACCCGCGAAAAGGCTTTTAATCTTGATATCAAACCGATTGCCAAGATTGTAAACTGGTCTACAGCTGGTGTCGATCCACGTTATATGGGAATCGGTCCCGTTCCCGCGATCGAGAACCTATTGAAAAAGACTGGACTGGCAGTTGAAGATATCGGACTGTTCGAGTTGAATGAGGCATTCGCATCACAATCATTGGCTGTTATACGGGAAGCCAAGCTAGATCCTGGTAATGTCAATGTCAACGGTGGAGCCATTGCATTAGGCCATCCACTAGGGGCAACGGGGGCGATTATCATGACCAAATTAATTCACGAGATGCAACGGCGCCAAGAGAAATACGGAATGGCAACCCTATGTATTGGCGGTGGACAAGGGATGGCCATTTTATTGGAATTGGCTTAATAGGGATTTGAAAAACTCTTCACTAAGCTTAACTCATTAAAACACAAAACTTAGCCACCGATTATACCTGCATTCTCTCTTAATATGCTAGTAAACCCATCCTTATTGTAGAAGGTTGGGTTTTTTGATTTTCTGGTAAATGAGAAAAATTCAAAAATGAATTATCAGTTTATGGATGAATCCTTTAAAACAAAGGCTTTATAACGAGTAAGATTCAAAAATGAATTTGATCACTCAAAAAAATTAGCTGTTTCCCCAGTGTGTGATTTGGCATGAAACTTGCATTGTTATATGTGTAAACCATATGTAGAAGAATCGGATTTGAGAAAAATGGAGGGGTTAAAGGTGCGAAAAACAGTAAAACAACCATGGGAGCAATGGTATGCAGAAGGAATGTCGTCATTACTTCTACCGGAAATTTCCGTCTATACACTACTGGACCAATCAGCAAAGAAATTCCCTGATCATACAGCCATTATTTTTGAAGACCATCTCATGGATTATAAAAGCCTGAAATCACAGGTAGATAAACTTGCAGGTAAGTGGAAAGAAATGGGGTTCGTGAAAGGTGAAAGAATTGGCCTTATGATGGCCAACCATCCTTATTTCATCATCAGTTATTACGCTGCACAAGCGCTGGGACTCATTGTTGTTCAACTGAACCCTATGTATAAGCCTAGGGAACTGCTCCAAATATTAGTGGATTCTAATGCTCTATATATTGTGTATGACCAATTGGCCGCTACTACCATTGAAGAAACAAAAGCGATATATGATTTTTCAATCTGCATGAAGACGGACGATGACCAATTAGACGGCCTATCCCTACGTTCTTTGATAGAAAATGGAGAAAAAATCAAGGAAGTTGAAACGATAAATCCTCTTGAAGATATTGCGGTCATCCAGTATACGGGAGGGACGACGGGGAAAATGAAGGGAGCGATGCTTACCCATTACAATCTGACTTCCAATGTTATACAGAGCTCTGAAATGTATGGGGATTTGATGGTGCCCGGAAAGGAAGTCGTGCTGGCAGCGACACCGCTTTATCATGTTTACGCGATGACAAGTG
Organism: Peribacillus sp. NPDC097264; assembly: GCF_050277925.1. NCBI lineage: Bacteria > Bacillati > Bacillota > Bacilli > Caryophanales > Bacillaceae > Peribacillus > Peribacillus sp. NPDC097264. Next base: position 173,806 of record NZ_JBNNSR010000002.1, on the reverse strand, counting down.
CCATGAATCTCGGAATTTATATTGGAGCTGCCATTCTATTATTTCCTAAATTCGAGATTCAAAATGTACTAATGAATATTCAAAAGTACCGTCCGACTTTTTTTCCAGGCGTTCCAAAGATGTACAATGCGTTCGTCAATCATCCTGAAATCGAAAAATATGGACTGGATTGTCTGAAAAATTGTTCTTGTGGCTCAGCACCCATGCCAGTTGAAGTCATTAATCGATTCGAGAAGCTGACAGGTGCTTCTATAGGAGAAGGTTTTGGGTTATCAGAAGCCTCTCCTTCCACACATCGTAATCCGCCCTTAGGTAAAAGGAAAATCGGGAGTGTCGGCATTCCTTTTCCTAGAACCGATTGTATGATCGTAGACGCGGACAATAATGAAGTGCCATCCAAAGGGGTGGGAGAGCTGCTTATAAAAGGCCCACAAATTATGAAGGGATATTGGAATAACGAGGTGGAAACGAGAAAAGCTCTCCAAAATGGCTGGTTGTATACAGGCGATCTTGCTTCAGTGGATGAAGAGGGGTATTTCTACATTGTCGGCAGAAAAAAAGAAATGATCATTATTAGCGGGTTTAATATATATCCGCAAGAGGTGGAAGGTGTCCTTTATCAGCACCCGGATATTCAGGAGGCGGCTGTGGTGGGGATACCGCATAAAGAATTAGGAGAGGTCGTAAAGGCATTCATTGTTCCAATGAAGGATGCCAACATTGACCTTGAGGAAATTGAAGGATATTGCTATACCCAGCTGACACCCTATAAGGTTCCGAAGCAATTTGAAGTAAGGGAGGAACTGCCGCGAAACACCGTTGGCAAACTATTAAAAAGGTTGCTTATAAAAGAGGAACTGGAAAAGAGGACAAAGAAGGATTGAAGCGGATCCAGCTTTTTAATGGAGGTAGTGGAAGCAAGAATCAATAGCATTCCAGTGGAGGAAATCGGGAAGTCGGAAGATATGCTTTTTTCGAAGATGAATGTTCTTCATTCCTCAGTGGCCAGGTACTACTGCTATATGTGACTGGAGGTTCTAATGAGATTCCTAGTTTCGTAATGGAATTCAACCAAGAAAGGCATTAATTCGACCACACAGCCAGATAATTCAACCATGGTAGCAAGTAATTCGACCATCAGAAGCGATAATTCAACCACCAAGACTATAAGACTATCTATTCACAAAGAAACGAGGGGATTCACATGCGTTGGTTTGTTCTTTCTCTATTATTCCTCGGAGCGGTCATTAACTTTGCTGATAAATCAATAATCGGACTGGCCGCTGTGCCAATCATGAAGGAATTCGATCTTTCCTATGCCGAATGGGGACTTGTAGGAAGCAGTTATTATTGGCTCTATCCTGTAACGGGCATTTTTGGAGCCGCATGGGCTGATAAGCTCGGGGCCAAGAAAGTACTGGGGTTCATCATGCTGACATGGACTGTTTTACAATTTGGTGTTTTGGCCATTGCTGCTTTGCCACTATTAATTATTTATAGAATCTTACTTGGGGCATTCGAAGGGCCATATAGCCCTATTGCTTATAGCCATGCGGATAAGTGGTTCCCCCCGAAACAACGGGGATTAGCCAACTCGGTTGTAGTGGGAGGGGGAACGGTTGGTGCGATGATTGTTGCACCGCTTCTTGTTTCCATGATTACCATTTTTGGATGGAAAGTGGCCTTTGCTAGTCTTGGAGTAGCAAGCCTTGTCTGGTTCTTCTTATTTCAATTTTTAACGAAGGAAAATCCCGTTCAAGTATATGAGAAGGTCCAGAAGAAAAAGAAAGAAAAGATGGAGAAATTCAAACTGAAAGACTTTCTCGTGCTTTTAGCGTCTCCAACCGCTTTATTTACGACACTCGCATATTTCTCAACGTATATTCTGGTCGTCTGGTTTTCCGTTTGGTTACCGATTTATTTAGTGGAAGTCGTAAATATGACACCCGGACAGATGGGCACGAGCATAGCAATCATTGGAGTCATTTCCGTATGTATTTATATGGGTGTTTCCATGTTATCGGATTACTTATTCAAGAAAAATCAGAATTGGCGTTCATCCAGGGTCTTGGTTGTAGCTGGAGCAATGATCATGGGTTCACTATTCCTATCTTCCATCATGGTCTTTCAAAATCCAATTTGGGTGATTTTTGCAATGTGCTTGGCTAAAGGTCTCACCTATTCCATATTACCGATTGGACCAACGATCATGATCAATGAAATGCGTGAACGCGGCGGACTGATGACAAGTATCTTAACGTCTTCAGGCAATCTTGCAGGCATTGTAGCTCCTCTACTAACGGGTTATATCATTAGTTTAGCGGCGGGGAATAAAATACTAGGCTATAACTTGTCCATTTTGTTCATGGCTGCCCTTGTTCTGGTATTCGGCTTATTGTTTGCCATGTTCGTTAAGCCAACTAAGTCAAAAGATGGGCAGGAAATCAGACCAACAGAAGATTATGATTTGAAATCTTCATAAGGGTTACCAGCATCCAAAAAATATAAAAAAGGAGCGGATGAGGAAATGAATATAGATGTGAATAGAGAGGCTGTCATTGTTTCAGCAGTAAGAACGGCGATTGGGAAGCAAGGGGGCGCACTAGCGACAGTACCCGCACACGTATTTGGGGCAGAAGTGGTAAAAGAGGCATTGAAACGCGCAAATGTAGCTCCTGAAATGGTGGACGATGTCATCATGGGGAATGTTTTAAGCGGAGGAGGCAATATCGCTCGATTAACCGCCCTTCAGACAGGTCTTTCCATGCAATTACCGGGTTTAACGGTCGATCGCCAATGTGGGTCCGGAATCAATGCGGTCAATTTGGCTGCACAAGCAATCTGGGCGGGTGATGGGGACGTATATATCGCTGGAGGAGTTGAGAGCATGAGCCGGGCTCCTTATTTGATGGATCGTCCGGATAAACCATATAGCTCTTCTCCACCAAATTTCAGGAAATCTCAGTTATCTCCAAAAGAGGTAGGCAATCCACCGATGGGAATTACCGCCGAAAATTTAGTTGCAAAATATGAGATCAGCCGGGAAGAACAAGATGAGTTCGCCATTGAGAGCCAGAAAAAGATGGCGAGAGCGATGGAAGAGGGACGCTTTACTGAACAAATTGTTTCAGTGAACATCCCGGTTCGAAATGGAGAGCCGGTAGGATTCAAAGTAGATGAACATCCACGTCCGCAAGTAACCAAAGAAGCGCTAGCGAAACTTCCTCCTGCATTCCTTGAAGGTGGCTCCGTAACGGCCGGAAACAGTTCGGGTTTAAATGATGCGGCGTCTGCTCTTGTCATTATGTCTAGGGAGAAAGCAGATGAATTGGGAATTAAACCTCTAGCGGTGATTAGAGCACACGCGGTTGCTGGTGTCGATCCCAACATCATGGGAATCGGACCGGTTCCAGCAGTAAGAAAGGTCATGGAAAAATCAGGGCTCTCGCTAAACGATATGGATATTATCGAAATTAATGAGGCTTTTGCGTCGCAAGTAATTGCCTGTAATCGGGAATTGGAAATGGATCCAGCCAAAGTGAATGTGAATGGAGGGGCGATTTCTCACGGACATCCACTTGGTGCCACAGGTGCAATTCTGATCACGAAAGCGGCCCATGAATTGAAACGATCTGAAGGAAGATATGCTCTCATTACGGCGTGCATTGGTGGTGGGCAAGGAATTGCCACAATCTTAGAACGGGAAGGTTGATTTTTCTTAAATTCGGAAGGAAATTCACTAGCATTTTTTTAATAGAATTGTTCCATTTGCGAATCAGACGAATTAAAAAAATCCACTATTAGGAGGCATTTGAATTATGACCATTACTTTAACGAAAGAAATGGAACAAATGAAAGCAATGATTCGGAATTTTGTTGAAAAGGAAGTAGAGCCTCTAGCCCAACAAATTGAAGAAGAGGATCTCATCCCACAACATCTTGTTGAAATGTCCAAAGAACTCGGATTATTTGGGATTAGCATACCGGAACAATACGGTGGAATTGGTTTGAATACAGTAGAAAAGGCGACGGTATTAGAGCAGTTAGGCAGAACGCACAATGGGTTTGTTTCGTTAATAAGTGCTCATACCGGTATTGGAAGCACGGGCCTGGTAAAGCTTGCATCTGAACAGTTGAAAAATAAATATCTGCCTGAGATGGCAGCGGGTAATAAAATAGCCGCTTTCGCTTTATCCGAACCTGGTGCAGGTTCGGATGCGACCAATTTGGCGACGACTGCAGAGAAAAAGGGCGATTATTGGGTGATGAATGGTACAAAGCATTTCATCACCAATGGACCGATTGCTGATGTTTACACAGTTTTTGCGTTAACGGATAAAGATAAGGGGGCAAAAGGCGGGATCACTGCCTTTTTGGTAGAAAGAAATTTCCCTGGGGTCACTGTCGGTAAAAAGGACAAGAAAATGGGATTAAGAGGTTCGTATACATCTCAGGTCATTTTTGAAAATTGTATCATTTCTGAAGAAAATGTCATTGGTGAAGTGGGCATGGGGTATATATCAGCTCTTAGAATATTAGGGGAAGGACGTGTCGGACTTGCCGCAAGAGCGGTAGGATCATGCGGCAAATTAATCGAGCTATCTACCAAATATGCAAAAGAGCGGATTCAATTCGGTAAACCAATTGCTGATAATCAAGCCATACAATGGATGCTAGCGGATATGGCAACAGAAACAGAAGCCGCAAAAGCGTTGACGATGATGGCAGCACAAAAGATTGATGAAGGGAAAAAAGTAATTAAAGAGGCTTCCATGGCCAAACTGTTCGCTTCTGACGTTTTTAATAGAGTAGCAGATAAGGCGGTTCAAATTCACGGGGGTATGGGGTATATGGCAGAATATCCAGTGGAACGCTTTTATCGCGATGCTCGCATTACAAAGATCTATGAAGGAACAAACGAAGTTCAACGGCTTATCATTGCCAGAAATATATTGGATGAGTATTGATTCGTGTTTTTTAGAATCAAATAATGTAAGAGCGCATTCAATCAGGACTGCATCTCAGGAAAGCGGGCTGGACATTTGTACGGGAATCTGTCCAGTTCCAAACGTAGAAGGCAATAGGATTTTGTTTTTTGATGAAGCGGAAATCATGAGGGGGAAAGTGAAAATTGACTACTAACGTGGAGGATATTCGCAACCAATTCGAGAGCAGTCCATTCTTTGCATATATTGGATTTGAAGTCATTCAATTTGAAGAAGGAAATGTCCGTCTGAAATTAAATATCGAGAAACATATGCTTAATATAAATGGAACGCTTCACGGAGGCATTCATGCGACCATGCTTGACACGATTCTTGGGATAGTGATTCGTTCTCTGACTAAAGCACGTGTTGTAACGACGAGCTTGACTGTTCATTATCTCGGCAGCCTGTCATCAGGAGAAATATATGCGGAAGCCAAGATTCTTCAGGAGGGGTACAAAACCGCTTTTGCAGAAGGAGAAATTAAAGATTCCGCTGGAAATCTCATTGCAAAAGGTACGGGGGTATTCAAATTGATTCGAGATGAATGAAAATAGTGATTGGCGGTGGAAAAAGAAGAAGGAGTGAAGCCGATGAATAGAGTGTGGCAGAAATCTTATCCGGAAGATACCCCCTTTGAGGTAGAAATTCCTTTAATGTCTATATACGAAATATTGGACCATTCGGCACGACAATACCCATCCACCAAAGCTGTTATTGATGGAGAAAGGGAACTTTCTTATTTGGAATTGAAGAGAAAAATTGATTGTTTTGCAGGTTCATTAAACAAGTGGGGATTAAAAAAAGAGGATAGAAGCGCATTGATGTTACCCAATTGTATAGAATACATCATTGCCTATTATGCTATCCACCGTTTGGGAGGCGTGGTGGTACAAGTGAACCCGATGTATAAGGCAAATGAACTAGCCTATATATTACGGGATTCCAATGCCACATGGTTGATTGGAAATGATGAACAAAAGAAAAAGATAGTACAAACTGGTTTGGCAGATATGCTCACGATTATTTCAGCAAATAAATTGCAGGAAGACAGCTACTATTCATGGATAGCAGAAGAGGAAAATGAACTTCCTGAGCTGGATATTAATCCAAAAGAAGATATTGCGTTACTTCAATATACAGGAGGAACCACAGGAAGAGCCAAAGGGGTCATGCTCACTCATTTCAACCTGATTGCCAATGTCATACAAGATTTTACCTATACAGCAAACGCCCTTCAACTGCAAAAACCGGGTGAGCGGATGCTTGGATTGACGCCACTGTTTCATGTATTCGGTAATGGCAGGATGAACAGTGCCGTTTATGCGGGAGCAACGTACATCACTCTAGAGAGATTTGAAATAAACAAGGTCGTCGATTTGATTAGAAAACATAGACCGACCATTTTTCCAGGTGTTCCTACCATGTATATCGCTTTACTAAATCATCCGGATTTGACAGCGCAAGATCTCAGCAGTTTTAAATACTGCAGCTGTGGCTCGGCGCCCCTTCCAGTGGAAGTTATCCATCAATTTGAGCGTAAATTCGGTGTGTCAGTATCAGAAGGCTTTGGCATGTCGGAAACTTCACCTACCACCCATCGAAACCCAGTAAAAGGTCAAAGAAAGATAGGAAGCATTGGTATTCCCTATCCTAACACTGATGCCAAAATCGTCGATATCGAAACGGGGAAAGCGGTGCTGCCGTACAATCAGGCAGGGGAACTAATCATTAAGGGTCCACAGGTGATGAAGGGGTATTGGGGAAATCTAGAGGAAACTTCAATGGCATTAAGGGAGGGTTGGTTATATACCGGAGACATAGCCACAATGGATGAAGAAGGGTATTTCTTTATTGTGGGCAGGAAAAAAGAGCTAATCATTGCAAGCGGCTATAATATTTATCCGATTGAAGTAGAGGAAGTCATTTATCAGCATCCCGGAGTGGAAGAAGCTTGCGTATTTGGCATTCCGGATACCTATCGCGGGGAAACCGTCAAAGCTATAATCGTGCTAAAGAAAGGGGTAATTGCAACAGAACAGGATATCATAAAGTTCTGCAATGAACGTTTGGCTAAATATAAGGTTCCACGAGTGATAGAGTTTAGGGAACTTATGCCGAAGTCAGCGGTCGGGAAAATTTTACGACGGGTTTTGGTTGAGGAAGAAGGCAAGAGGACAAATAGTTTAAGGACTTATCGTCGATAGGCCTTTACACTTTCCGCACGATTCACAATCCTGAAAAATTTTGGTCGTACTACATATTCTACATTAAGGACAAGACGATGTTCATCATTGTTTATGTCCTATTTTTTATTACTAAGAATATATTTAAGAATAGTGCCTGGAAACCTATAATTGGGAATAGAGGGACTTGTAAATATAATCTTAGCCATAATACTGGTATGAAGTTATAATTAGAGGAGAACAAGTTAAGCTTTTTCAAATCAATGTAAAAGCAAAGGAAAGTTTAATTTAGGAATTAAGGAAGTGTAGGATGAAAAAACATATACCTAATATGCTGACTTTGGGAAATCTATTATGTGGGTTCTTAGCGATAGGATGTATTATTACTGGTGATTTAAGAAATGCGACGATATTGATTTTTATCGCGTTAATGCTGGATGCATTGGATGGCAGGGTGGCAAGGATCCTTGGGGTATCTAATGAGATGGGGAAAGAATTGGATTCACTTGCCGATATCGTATCTTTTGGAGTAGCCCCCGCCTTTTTAGCCATACATACATATTTCAACGACTTTGGACAAGTTGGGATGCTAATCGCCGGTTTGTTCCCTCTATTCGGTGCATACCGATTGGCCAGGTTTAACATTACCGATCAAGCGGAATCTGTAAAATACTTTAAAGGGGTTCCCATCACATTAGCAGGCGGAATTGTGGCTTTTTTCGTCTTGTTTTCAGGATCCGTACCATTATGGATATTTATTATCCTGTATTATGGACTGTGTATATTGATGGTAAGTACAATGAAAATCCCAAGCTTCAAAAAAGTTGGCAGACCGAAGAATAGTGTTCTTATTACCTTGTTTTTATTCTATTCATTTTATTTAGTGGCTAAATCTAAATTTGAATCTGTTCCGATATCTTTCTATATTGCATTAGGAACCTATATATTGTTAATTGTGGTGAGATATATAAAAGAAAAAGAACCAAAATTCCCAAACAAAAAGAAAGTTAAAAAGCAAAAAATCAAAGTGATTCGTAAGAAAAGGATGAAACAATAAAAAGGCGCTGTCCCAAAAGGCATGGATAATGACTTCTGGGATGGCCCTTTTTTTCGATAACAAGAAACCGTCTAGTCTTTAGTTTTTGTTCGAAATAAAAGTGAAAGAATTTAGTTTGACATTATACCCCTGCAGGTATATTATTGGGATATAAGTTGTTCCACAGGTTCTTTGTTTGTCTATATAGATAGGTGGGTGGGTATAGATCATGGAATACGATAAAAGCGTCATCAATCGGTTAAGACGAATTGAAGGCCAGATTAAAGGTGTGCTAGGCATGATGGAACATGGCAAGGACTGTAGAGATATCGTCACTCAGTTATCAGCAGCTCGAAATGCGATTGATAGGACGATGGGAGTCATTGTTAGCGCAAATCTGGAACAATGTGTGAGGGAGAATGTCATGAAAGGCGAAGATACAGATAGCCTTGTCAAAGAAGCTGTTGAATTACTAATCAAAAGTAGATAATATAGCCCAATAAATAACGCAATTATGTAGACTGTCCAGCTCTCAAGTGGGTTGACTACTATTATTTTTTTGTCTCATATATACCCCTGGGTGTATAACGGGAGCAGGTAAATTTTTTAAAAAATATACCCAATAGGGTAATTTGAATACAGGGGGAAATACTAATGACAGAACAGAAAAAAACGACGATCATTTTATTTAGTGGAGACTATGATAAGGCAATGGCTGCTTACATTATTGCAAATGGAGCGGCGGCTTATGATCATGAAGTGACCATTTTCCATACATTCTGGGGGTTGAATGCATTACGAAAAGATGAGCCATTGACATTGAAAAAAGGCTTCCTTGAAAAGATGTTTGGAAAAATGATGCCGCGTGGTGCAGATAAAATGGGATTATCCAACATGAACTTTGCAGGCATGGGTCCTAAGATGATCAAGCATGTCATGAAAAAACATAATGCCATGTCCCTCCCCAGTTTAATTGGAATGGCCCAAGAACAAGAAGTGAAACTGATCGCTTGTACGATGACCATGGATTTACTTGGTTTGCAGCAAGAGGAATTACTAGAAGGCATTGAATATGCGGGTGTGGCTGCTTATTTAGCTGACGCAGAAAATGGTAACGTCAACTTATTTATCTAAGGTAAGGGAGGAATCAAGCTATATTGGGTACACTATTAAATATCCTCATGATTGCTATAATCGTCTGGTTCTTGTATCAACGATTTATTCCGGCAAAAGGGATTAAACAGATTACTACGATCGAATTAAGAACACAATTAAATAATCAAAGTAAGCAATATATTGATGTCCGGACGCCTAATGAGTTTAGGGGAAAACATATCAAGGGATTTAAAAACATTCCCTTATACGAACTGCAAAATAGAGTGAAAGAACTCTCTAAAGACCAAGAAGTTTTCGTAATCTGCCAAAGTGGTATGAGAAGCAGTAAGGCAAGTAAGTTATTGAAAAAAATGGGATTCATAGAAATCACGAATGTTAAAGGCGGAATGAGTGCTTGGCACTAATAAAAGGAGGAAGTCTGCTATGAAGGAAATTTCAACACAGGAAGTCGAAACTCTTTTAAATCAAAAGGCACCAGTGAATATTATCGATGTACGTGAAGTGGATGAAGTGAAAACGGGTAAAATCCCATCTGCCATGCATATACCTTTAGGACTAATAGAATTCAAGATGCAAGATCTGGACAAGTCAAAAGAATATATCATGGTCTGCCGCTCTGGTGGTAGAAGTTCAAAGGCCGTAAAACTACTTGAGGATCATGGGTATCAAGTAATCAATATGACAGGCGGAATGCTTGCCTGGAACGGACCAACCGCGTAATTTTTTTGAATAGTTAAATACCCCATGCAGTATAAATCGAGGAGGAAGAAACATGATTAAAACAAATTCTGTTTTAGATGCAAGAGGATTAGCATGTCCGATGCCCATTGTCAAAACCAAAAAGGCTTTAAATGCCTTGGAGTCCGGTGAAGTATTGGAAGTCCAAGCAACGGATAAAGGTTCAACGGCCGACATGAAAGCTTGGGCAGAGAGTACAGGTCATCAATATTTAGGTACAGTCGAAGAAGGAACGGTTTTGAAACATTACCTTCGTAAGTCAAGCGGAGAAGAAAGTATGGAAAAGAGACACCCGAACGTCATTTCTAATGAGGAGCTTCAACAAAATCTGGAAGCCAAACAGAATATCGTCGTACTGGATGTACGAGAATCAGCAGAGTTTGCTTTTGAACACATTCCCACGGCACAATCCCTTCCCCTTGGTGAATTGGATGGCCGTCTAAGTGAATTGGATAAAGAATCCGAGATATACGTGGTTTGCCGTACTGGGAGCAGAAGTGACCTAGCTGCGCAAAAACTAACTGAATCAGGATTTAAACAAGTAATCAATGTTATGCCTGGCATGAGCCAATGGAATGGTCCGACAGAAAAGTCAGTGAAGTAATAAAAACTAAAACTAATATGGAGGAATGAAGGATGACTAAAAAAGTAGCAATCATCGCTAGTAACGGTGGATTATTTGACGCATATAAAGTTTTTAATATTGCCACAGCAGCGGCAGCAACAGATCAAGAGGTAGCCATTTTCTTCACATTTGAAGGGTTAAACTTAATCCACAAGGAAGGCAATAAACAACTTCCGATGCCAGAAGGAAAAGAACATTTTGCGGAAGGATTTGCAAAGGCCAATGTACCGGCCATTCCAGAATTACTTGCTATGGCTCAAGAATTGGGCGTTACATTCATAGGATGCCAAATGACAATGGATGTTATGGGACTAGTGAAGGAAGATTTCGTCGACGGAATTGAAGTGGGCGGCGCCGTAACATTCTTGGAATTCGCTAAAGATGCGGATGTTACTTTAACATTTTAATAGCTAAAAAAAATAAAAAAATTTGAAATTAAATATACTGTAGGGGGTATATAGAATGCCATACAATGAAATGACAGCTAAAGAAGTGGCAAAGAAAGTAATCAATAAAGATGACCTATTTATCTTTGACGTTCGTAATGAAAATGATTTTAACGATTGGAAAATTGAAGGAGAGGGTTTCGAATACTTTAATATGCCGTACTTCGAATTGCTAGATGGTGTGGATGAAGTCATGGATAAAATCCCTGCCAATAAGGAAGTTTTGGTGGTATGTGCAAAAGAAGGTTCATCCGTTATGGTAGCGGAAATGCTATCTGATGCAGGGCTAACGGTTTCTTACTTAAAGGGCGGAATGAAAGCGTGGAGTGAACACTTAGAGCCATTGAAAATTGGCGATTTGAAGGATGGTGGGGAGATCTATCAATTTATCCGTCTTGGAAAAGGATGCTTGTCCTACATGGTCGTTTCCAACGGAGAAGCAGCCATTATTGACTCTACCAGGATGATTGATACCTACCTTGATTTTGCAGAAAGCATTGGTGCAAAGATCACACAAGTATTTGATACACACTTACATGCTGACCATATTTCAGGTGGTCGACAAATTGCAGAAAGCACGAATGCAACGTATTGGTTGCCACCAAAAGATGCAACCGAAGTTGTCTTTGGATATGAGCCTTTAGAGAATGGTAAAGTAGTTAAAATTGGTCACACGGCTATTGAAATCCAAGCTCTATATTCTCCAGGACATACAATTGGTTCTACTTCATTTGTTGTCGATGAAAAATACCTTTTGACAGGGGACATTCTATTCATCGATTCGATTGGTAGACCGGATTTAGCTGGATTGGCTGAGGATTGGGTTGGCGACTTGAGAGAAACCCTTTATACACGTTACAAAGAACTATCAGACGAGTTGATTGTCCTTCCATCTCATTTCATGATCATTGAAGAATTGAACGAAGACGGCAGTGTCGCTAAGAAGTTAGGATCGTTGTTTGAAGAAAATCATGGCCTGAATATTGCAGACGAAGCAGAGTTCAGAAAGATGGTAACGGGAAACCTACCTCCACAACCGAATGCTTACCAAGAAATCCGTCAAACGAACATGGGGAAAATCACGCCTGATGAGGAAAAACAACGTGAAATGGAAATTGGACCGAATCGTTGTGCGGTACGATAAAACATCACAAAAAACTATGAATAGAGGAGATTTATCATGATGAAATCAGAAAAGATATTAGATGCTAAGGGCTTGGCTTGTCCAATGCCAATCGTAAGAACAAAGAAAGCGATGAATGAATTGGAATCCGGTCAAGTATTGGAAATACATGTAACAGATAAAGGCGCAAAAGCAGATTTAGCGGCTTGGTCAAAATCAGGCGGACATGAGCTAATTGAAATGGCAGAAGATAATGGCGTGTTGAAATTCTGGATTAGAAAAGGCTGATAAAGATAAGGGGACCAATTAGGTTCCCTTCTTCTAAAGGAGAGACTGACATGGACATTACTTTTATCATCACCATATTTTTAATTGGTTTCATTGGCTCCTATATTTCAGGAATGCTTGGCATAGGCGGGTCGATCATCAAGTACCCGATGCTTTTATACATTCCACCGATCTTCGGTTTAGCGGCATTCAGTGCCCACGAAGTTTCAGGTATCAGCGCCGTACAAGTATTATTCGCCTCCATCGGGGGTGTATGGGCTTACCGTAAGGGTGGTTATTTAAACAAGCCGCTTATCCTCTACATGGGTATCAGTGTATTAATAGGAAGTGTGATTGGGAGTTTCGGATCGGAATCGATGTCGGAAGACGGTATCAATATTGTCTATGGCCTGCTTGCTTTAATAGCAGCTGTGATGATGTTCATACCGAAAAAAGGAATCGATGATATCCCGTTGGACCAGGTCAAGTTTAATAAATGGTTAGCGACAGTACTTGCCTTAATAGTCGGTTTAGGTTCCGGGGTTGTCGGGGCAGCAGGGGGCTTCTTACTTGTTCCGATTATGCTCGTTGTCTTGAAAATACCGACGAGGGTAACCATTGCCTCTTCACTAGCCATTACCTTCATTTCCTCCATTGGGGCAACGGTCGGCAAGGTCTCTACAGGCCAAGTTGACTATTACCCGGCAATCATCATGGTAGTTGCAAGTATCATCGCAGCTCCACTTGGTGCAATGGCTGGGAAGAAAATGAACACAAAAATCCTTCAAGTCATATTAGCACTATTAATATTAGCAACAGCGGTGAAAATTTGGTTGGGGATTTTGGTGTAGGGTTGAGGTCGGGGGTTTGAATCCCTCACAGGTTATCCGATTGGAAAGGCTGGAATCCTTGATAGATCAAGGGGTTCAGCCTTTTTTCTATTTTATAAAAAAAACGATACATTCATAATGAATGTATCGTCCCTTGTAAATTACATGCTTCCGAATCTATCTTTACCCTCATGTTCTCCATTTATCTTCTTATACTTGTATTCTACTGGATAGTCAGAAAATGGTTCTCTCCATCTATCTATGAGTGCTGTTAATCCATGCTCAGTTCCTAAAGATTCTTTATAAATTGAGTCGTTGGTATAGACCTTTACTTTCCCTTCATCTATATTAGCAATATAATAATTATAAAAAGGGTCAACTATAATGATAGATTTCATGAGTGTATTATTAACCCCACCTTCAACAGCAATTGTTTCTTCTAAACCGTATTTTTCCATAGACCATTCTATTGACTGCATATTTTCTACTAGCGTTTTGTAGTTTTTACCTAACAAAATTCTGATATCTTCATCGAATTCTGCAAATTCTGGAATAGCATTTAACAGAGATAGGTTTTTAGCTGATTCTTTTTCTTCTTGGGCTTTTTTCTCTTCTTGCAATTGTTTGAAGTTATTTATATAAATGGGAATTTCAAGGGTTTGTTTTTTCTTATCTATTGTTTGGGTAAGAGTAATTGTTGCTTTTTCCTTTTCAGGGTATTGCAATGCTTTAACAATTATTCCTTTCTTACCTTTTGTGACCGTTACTACTTTCTTCGGAGAAACAGTAATCTTGATATTTTTCATATTTGCCTGTTTATCTGATTTTTTCAAGTTTAGTATGTTGTACATGATAGACATAATTTCCACATTTTTAGATTCTTCTGCACTTAGATTCATAGGTTCTACTTTTGACAAACCAGTAACTACTTCACAATCATTATAGATACTTTTTCCACCAATCGGGTGTTCAGCCAAAACATACTCTGCCAGTTTTCCTTTTGGAGTATTGATAATAGCAGAAGCATTGGCAGAAGCTCCATATCCAAGTTTCCCACAAGCATATTTACCGATTACAGTATCAGTACCAGCTGCTGCTTCTCCTGTAAAATCCACACCTGCATATCCCTCTAAACCAGCGCCTACTACACCGAACGCCGTTGCTAAAATATTAAATGCAGGACCAAACTTCCCTTCGACCTTTCCTTTGCCTTGGATGCCTAGTTCAGATGTTGAGTTAACATCGGAAATGTTGTTAAATTTGGAATCTTCGTAAAGAAAGCCATTTACTTCTTGCTTGTCTATGGACACCCATAATTTTGCTTCGCCTGATATACCATATGTAATATTAATTGTAAGATTGCCTTGAATAATGAGACCAGGTATGGTGGTTGGGATATTAATTTTCCCTATTTTGATACTACCAGGAATTTTTTTCGCTTTTAAAATCTCTATCTTTGGTTCTTTTGCTGTTTTCCCCATTCGATTAAATGTTATATCTGTTTTTGCTTTTGTTGTAGTTGATAATTCCATACGATTAATCTTAAGTAATTTTGTTTTAAAATCAACTTTTACTTCCGGAGAGAACAAAGTTAATTTTCCATTTGCAGCTACTTGGTTCTTTTTATCAAAAATGAAATCATTAAAGTTAACCTGTATGCTTTTATTAATCTTTACATTAATACTTGGCTCTTTAAATTCATATTTCTTTTCGTCTTCTTCTGTGGTGTTGGTGCCAGCCACCATGCTAGAAATTTGACCCGAGGCAACAGAAGTTACCGATAATCCTTCTATACCTTTTTCAGGGGTAAAATTATCTTCTGTAATTGGGTAATTTTTATTAACATCCAGCGCTTCATAAATTTCTGTAAACTCAGGTACCGTTACTTTGACGATATAACTAGTAAATTTTCCTTTTACCGATGTTACCTTTAGCGCTTGACCTTCTGGATGTTCTAATGTGGGAACAATGATAATATTATCCACAATGATTGCTTCTTTCGTAGCATTCTTTTTAATCTTCAACTCATTATTTTCCAAAAACTTTACTTTCTCTTCATCTATTTTTTTTATCTTCGGGTTTAAAACGGCTTTTTCCACCTCGTCACGAACAGTTATAAATTTCATTCTATAACTTCGGCTAACATTTGAACCGTTTTTGTATTTCATATCTTTTTTAATATTTAGTTCGTAACGCTCCCCTTTTTCATAACCTTCTAGAGGTGGATTAATGAGCAATGTTTTTCCTTCATTTTTCAAACTAAAGTTAATTGAAACATTTTTATTTTGGTCATCGACTATGGAAATGTTTTTGTCTGTTAATGTTTCTTCGTCTAAGGGTTTATCAAATGAATATTCCCATATCTTATCTATTGGTATACCTGTTCGTACATCTAAATCTTCATTTTTTATGGTCTCTTTTTCTGTTTTAATATCTTGTTCGAATTCATTACCCACAGCAGTTTCTGCTTCATCTATATTTCCATAGAAAAAGTATGCTGCCCCCCCCACTATAAGTAAACTGAACAAGATCATAGTAAACTTTCTCATCTAACAAACCCCTTTTATCTTTTTATGTACTAGATAAATAGTACCACTCTTTATAATGGAGCATTTGGCTAATAAATGCATTACATTTAAAAAAATTCTACAAAAATAAACATATTATTCTTTAATACAAAAAGAGAACCCGCTTGGGTTTCTCTAATTCATTTTCATTCTTTTAGTGATTTAAGACGTTGTATTGACGGTTCAAACTTATCTTTTGGTACTTTTATAAAATAAATTTTTTTACTGATTTGGAAGAAAGGAGTAAATTTCGGTCGAATTAGATTAGGCAAAATGGAGTGGATTATTGTGATGAAAAGTTAGCGAATCAATTTACGTCAGTCATTACTTGAAGACCTGTACGACTATCATTTTGCAGATGGTGGTGATTTATCTAACCGGAGACTTTAATGAGGGTGGAGAGCGAAGGCTTGCATACCTTTACCTTTCCGAAAAGGGTTATGAAGATTTATTCATAGATGAGAACGGTGCTAATACAAGTATAAGAGCAGCGGGGATAGAGACAGTTGAGGGCGGCAGAACCAAAATACACTGAGCGTAAGAGGAGAAATTCTGTTGAACGTTTTTTTGAAGTATTACCTGTTGAGGAATACGTGATAGGTAAATGATATCTGCTTTTTTATGAGAAAAGAAAAGTAGCTGAATAAAAAGGCAGCTACTAAGAATTATTTTTTCAGCCTTAAAAGTAACTGAAGTTTTATCACTTATCAATTTCCCTGAACTTGTTCTTTTTATATATACTTTCCCAGCTTTCTTGATGCTGTAACGGACGCTAGCTGATTCCCTTTAGCATCATATACCGTAACAACATCTTTTTTACTTACTGAACTAATAACAATTACATCTGATTTGTTTTTATTGTTAGTTACCGCTATTTTTCTCGCTGAAGGCTTGGCTGAAACAGGAAGAGTGGTCAGTCTAGCATTTCCGAACACTACTTTATGTTTGTTCAATGCCCTTGCTTTTTGTTTAAGAGATAATTCTAACGTTTTTGTGTTTTTTGATATTCTAAGAGTAAGATTTTTCATATCAGTTTTCTTTAATTTTTTGGAATAGAGTAATTTGTTATCGGCGTATATATTGACAATGGTAGTACCGTAATCAAGAAACTAAGAGAACAACTGTTAAATATTGTCCAAGATTAAATTGGTAAACAGAAAAGGTCAGCTATCAGCTGCCCGTTTTTGTTAGCTATAGCTGAAATCTACTTATCGCTGATTATACTTTGTAAGTTTTTCAGAGATTTTCCATCCAGTTTAATTCTTATTAATCAGTTTATAAGTCCTGGTTCCGCTTGGAATTATTGTATACCCAGCATCCCAAGGTTCAAAATTAAATGAGATAGTTAGGTATTCAGAGGGGCCTTGTTTATAATAAGACTGTTTTGTTTTATTGTAGGTTAATACAGACGAGCTAATTTCATAATTTATACTATCATCACGATAGTTAATTCTCTTTTGGTACGTTTTACCGTCAACAGATATAACCATATCATACTTTAAAAATAAATCGATATAAGAAAGAGTGTGTGTATTTTTTAAACGGTTTATTACCGTTCTCTTCGGTAACTCTTTTGTATAATCATCATCCCTAAAGCTTTCCTGTGCCTTCTGAATCTTGTTAAAGGTAGTTACTGCGTTCTTCTTGGGGTATGTTGATTAATAGCGGAGAGAGGAATTGTTAATATATCTTTTCTTGTCTTTATACTTAATTTGAGCCCATCCATTCACATTTTCTTTGTAAACAGTGACTTTAGTTTTATTTTTTAAGGTTCCAACTTTTTTGTACTTACAGCTTGTATTATTTAAACATGATTTATCCGCTCCCGTATATATGGAAAGCCTCTTTGAGAAAGAAACGGTTGCTGTCTTAGTCTTCGCACTAACTTCTTGAATAGATACATTTTGAACCGTACATACCATCAGTGCACTAACAAATTAAACCATAATCTTTTTATTTCAATTACCTCCCAATCATTCTTATTATTTTCTTTAATTAGTTGCCAATGGTTATCTGAAGTTAAGCTTATGTTAGGTACTGATATATGATGCGACATTCTTCTTAACGAATGGTGAATGTGAAGAATTAAATTTAACAAAGTTGAAACCAGAAAGTAAGGCGATGTAGTTTATATAGAAAAACGAACAGGTTAGAAGACTGTTCGTTTTTCTATTGTTTAGCAATAATAATTACACAGCGGTTTATTTATTCTGGTAGGTTTTAACTCGACTGTCTATTTTCCAACCCGTGTTTTTCTTTTTAATAAACTTGTATACGGTTGTTGAACTAGGTATTATTTTATCACCACTATCCCAAGCTTTAGTATTATACGATACTGTCAAATATTCAGAAGTACCTTGTATATAATACGTCTGCTTGGTTTTAATTAATGAAATATCTATTTCCACCTGGTAACTTAAACTGTCGTCACGATAGTTTTCCCTAGGTTGGTATGTATCACTGTACCTATCTTTAACCATGTCAATTGCAATGAAATTTTCTATATAAGAAACCGTATGTGTTCCACCTAATCGGTTCATAATTTCTTTTCTCGTAAATTTTCCACGATCATCATTCCAAGAAACAACTTGGGCTTTTTGGATTTTCTTAAAGATAGTGTTTATATTCTTCTTTGAGTAAGTAGAATAATAGCGTAAATATGCATTGTTAATGAATCTCTTCTTGTTCTTGTAATTAATTTGCGCCCAACCATTAACGTTTTCCTTGTAAACAGTAACTTTAGTTTTGTTTTTTAATGTGCCTACTTTTTCATACTTACATTTAGTGTTTTTTAAACATGACTTATCCGCTCCCGTAAATACCGCTAACCCCTTAGAAGAGGAAACAGTGGCAGTTTTAGTCTTTGCTCCAACTTCTTGAATAGATACTGTTAATACAGTTAGTAATACCATCAAAATACTTAATGAAAAAACAATCGATACTCTTTTAATTTTAATTCCTCCCGATGCAATCACAATCTTATTAGCAATTTTTTAGCCTAGTAAAGTATATTTCCATGAAATTAAGAAGAGACTATGCTAACGAATAGTAAATAGTGTTGCGAATGAGATTAATATTGTCTTTTTTATTCAGTAATATTTGAGGATTTTACATAATACTTTAAAATTAGAATTTGTGATTATCTAAGATTGATTCTGTTGAACTAGAAAAATTACCTACATCACTCAACTTTATATAAAATTTGTTAAGTGCCCGGCTACTCAAAAGCATCCTATTGGATAACCATTTTAATGTATAAGGTACATTGTTTTTATGTCCTTTAATGATAAAAACTTCTTTTGTAATAGCTCGCGAATTACCAACCATTCTACCGTTTATGTTTGCTGAGGTATGAGCAACTTGTCCTGTATTTTCCTGAATCACCTGAATGTTAGTAAGGTCAGAAATTTTAAAATCGTATTGCTCTTTCTTAGTAACAAACACTAATGATTGCTTCGTTAACATTAAAACCCCTTTATTAGAAGTATCGTTTTGAAGGACTGCATATAAAGAAGCAATAGGTAGTTCACCTGTCTTTTTAAAAAATAATTTATTTGCTTTTTTTACACGATGATTATCAATATAAAAACCAACGAAGAATGCGCCCGCTAAACAGATAATAGGTAATACAAAAGTTGTAAAAAAATCATCCATTAGTAAATTAAATATTATAAAAAAAAGAACACCGCTCGCCATTAAAACATTCCATAAAAGCATTCTACCCGTCCTTAATATCCACATAATCTTACCCCTTTTATCTTATTTTTCTATATCAATCATTTATATCAAAATAGTGGCAAATAATCCACTTATATATTTAATTTATATACAAAAGGCTGATTGACACCGACTGAAAAATGTGAGTTTATTCCAAATCACTACTTTCGTTAAATTTTTCACCCTACTAACGGCACCCTTATAAATGGATAGAAAGTTCATAAATAATATAGTAGTTGAACCTAATCGTTACTATTGAACTATACAAAAATTAAGTTTAATATCATATTAGCAGTCATCTTTTATTTAATCGGTGGAGAAAATGGCTATGGATGTCTCCTCTTTCTGATAGGTGCCTTGATATTATGGAGGATAGGTCTATTAGGCATTGTTATTAGAGTAATTACTTGACTTGCTAAGATACTATTTAGAATAGGAGGGATGTTAAAGAAAATAATTATTTATGCTGTCAAAATATATGAACGTTTTGAAGATAGTAGTTTAGAATTTATCTTTTCATTATTTTAAAGACTTGCGCGATGATAATTATCTACATACTTTTAATCCTTTAACCAATATATTTTAGGAGATACAGCATGAAATATAAAATTCCAGCGTTATTCATTGCCGATTTCTTATCTTTTCTATCCAACAAAAACAGGTAACTGCAGAGAGATTTGATGTTTGGTTAACTGAGATAGTTCCCACTTCTTCCGAAGGACTTAAAATAAATTTTTGGTCAAATCCTGTATTAAAGTCGTAAATAAGGTTGTTGCGAAGAATAGTGAATTAAGGTTGAAATAACAGAATGATAATGACTCATTTTAGTTTTTTTAACTAAAAGTAATTAAAGAAAAAGGGTGGATAAAAAATGGGGATTTTAAAAAAAGTGTTAGGTTTTACTAAGAAAGAATCTGAAAGTCTATTAGGTAGTAAAACAAAGGTGGTACATAGTCAAACCAATACAAATATAGAAGTAGAAGAAAATGCAGAAACAAAACGTATTATTGAGGAATTTAAGGAAAAGAACCGCAATAGTAAAGCAGATTTGGAAGATGCAAAAGCTGCATTCTTAAAGAAGCACTCTCAAGATAATACAAATACAAAAGTAGAAAATACTACCGAAAGAATTTTGGAAGAATACAAGGAAAAAATGCGTAATAGCGAAGTAGATATGGCAAATACAAAAGCTGCATTCCTTAAAATGCATTCTCAAGACAATGAAGATACTGAGAGTGAAAAAAATCAGGTAGAAGATTCCGATTTATCCTATTCTGAAGAAGATAATAATACTAGAAGTGCGGCTTTTGCAGAATGGAATAAAGCAAATATGAATAGTATCATGAATGCATTCGACAAGAAATAATAATTTAATTTTCAATGAGAATAACTCCTTGCTAAGAAACATTAAAGAGACCTACGGGTCTTTTTTGTTTTAATAACATTCACGGTACCATAACCTGCCCAAGACCAAGGAAACTATTAAAAAAAGTAAAGACAGGAGGAATTTTAAAACAAAGGAGTGAGAGTAGAAGATTTTAAAAAGTACCTTTTTGACATAGATGGGACTATTCTTAATACAAAGGAAGAAATATCAGCAAAAACAAAAGATTCAATCCGAATACTAATAGATAAAGGAATAGAAGTCCTTTTAGCAACTGGTAGGTCTCTTCAAGAAACATTACAAGTAGCGGAAGAACTTGAATTCAGTCTACTGTTACGTTTAATTGTTCTTACGTGGTATATAAAGGGGAAGAAATCCGTAAAAATCACATTGAACAATTTTTATTAAATCCATTATTTGAAGATATCCGTAAGGATGGCAATGCTTTTTCTTGTTGCGGAATAGATACTACCTATTACTCTGATTTCAATAACCCTATATTTTAAAAAGCTTTTGTACTTATAATGTTATTGGATAATAATGGACTATTTTTATCTACCGTTCCTGTAATTTTCCACTGTGAATTGTTAGTCTGGATAGACGGAGCCATAGTTACTTATCTAATCGGTTACATACAGATAATGTTTTAGCACTCTAATTTAAGCCTAAGTACTTCTAATTTTCAACTATTATCATTTGGTTTTAGAAAATGGCCATTGAAATTACTCAAGATATAGAAATAGCATATGTAAAATATAGAACAGATTAGATAGTTCAACATAAGCAGCTTTTAATTTAAGGAACAGAAGAGATTGTGAAGGAACCTAACTAAACTAATGAGTGGTTTAGTTTAATTTAATAAGAATTTAAGAGCCTATATAATATATAATGATTACCTGGTAATTATCGATACAAGTGTTTATATTTATTATTTAATAATTGTTAGATCCTTTTACTATATAATTACGATAAACTCACTAACATCTCTTGTGTTGCCTACAGTTCGCACACGTTGAAAGCGGAAGTATTAAATAATTAATTGGAAGTTATGTGATTTTTATATTTCAATTTATTGTTTATTTGAATGTAACTATGCTTTATAAGCTTAATTGTAACAGACCACCTGCTAATGCTCACACATTTGCTCACATAATTATTTTTTCGAGTTAAATTCATTTATCTCATTTGTTTTTGAACTTGCTTAAAACCTTGATAAATCAATCATTTTCGAACTTATTTAATTCAGTTGAACTAACTTAATTTAGTCTAATGAGATTGACAGGGTTGGGGTCGGGGGTTCGAGTCCCTCACAAATCATCTGATTGGAAAGGCTAGAATCCTTGATATATCAAGGGTTTTAGCCTTTTTTTGCTGATGTCTTAATAACTGCGTTTTAATCTGCTAGAGGGATTTGCTAACATAGTTATTTTTCTTAGCTGAATTTAATAACCGGAAATAATAAATACAACATGTTGATAAATAAACTTTCGAGATTCAATGTAATTCGTTGTTCTAGATTGATTTTGTTCAATGAAATTGAAAGGAAAAAAGTTTAGGTTAACTCTCACCTTCGAGTTAATGATGATTTTATTACATGTATGAGATAGAGGTTTTTGCTGTAGTCTTGTTCAAAGTTCTTAAGATTGTAAAAAAACCACCAGCATCCCTTAAAATTCTTATTGAAGTGGTAATGAACATAGAGATGTCAAATGAACAATATTCACCTTAGTAATATTCTGTCTTTAATCCTCCAACTCTCTACATGTATAGACAATCATTCTTGGACATTCTTCGATTAGTATTTATCTGAAGTATTAACTTTAATCCAAATTATGAACCATTTCACAATCAATAACCATTGATACCCCTAACTGTTCCATAGCATGCCAATAACCCGCAACATAAAATACCAGGCTCTACATGGACTTGATCATTAAAGGCGTCGACAAGTTTTTTATACCAAAAATATCTCTACAAAACAGGTCAAAACCCATGAACAAATGACAAATACTTTGAAAGGTATCCATTAAATACGTCGATTTCTAACTATTAAACAAGTTGTATGTAGGGTTTTGTCAAATTAAAATTTCTTATAATTCCGAAAACTAACAAAATTTTCACTAAGCAATGCTTAGAATTAACAGCAAGGTTTAAGGAAACTATTAAACATTTTATAAACAGATCATCATATCTGGGCACATGGAAAATTCTAGTGGAAGAACCTTTTATTTAAAATTCACAAACATAACCAAGTAGTAGATTTTACTCAGGTATTGTCCGAGTTATGGATTTGAGGGGGGGATCAGGTAGAACACTAAGCTTGAACAGAAGACGATTTAGGGGGCATGTTTCTATTCAAGGCGAAATGTGATTGGTTTAAAGTGCTGTTGGATCATCAAAAAAATCCGAATGTGATCTCCGCGAAAGCGTATAACAGTTTGAAAGCGAATGCCGATGCTATTAATGAAGAGAAAAGCCGGTTAGCGGACAACCCGATCATGTTAAAAAGGGGAGATTGTTACTTATAAAACAAGTGACGGAATCCTGATTACCCATCGGATTTTTAAGGGATGGGGACGCAATACATAACATAGGGCAATCACACTACCGGATGCCACTATATTTCATTGGGCATCTATATAGGGGTTACAATTCCTTATATCAGTCTCTTTGTCAATTCACGTGAGACTAGCGCTTTACTGCTTATTCTATTGAGCGTGTTGTTATTCTAAATGCAGGTTTTACCGATTGGGTAGACCTTAAGTGGAATTGGAAGTAAAGAAGAAAGCGAAGGAACAATATCAATTAGCTTCGGTTATAAAACTAAACTTGATAGTCGTTCAAAATTAATATCCCTAAAAAGGGAAAAAGCTTAAGGAGGAGTAAATATGGAATTGAAAAAGAAATTAGGTATGGGAATTATGTCGGGAATAATGGGGGTATCTTTAATTGGAGGGGGAACTTTTGCGTACTTTAGTGACAGTGCAGATGCGAGCAGTACGTTTGCGGCGGGGACACTCGATTTATCTGTGCAACCCACAAAGATCATTGATATCAGCAACATCGCTCCTGGAGACTCGATGACGCATGTTTTTGAACTGCATAATGACGGGACACTAGATATCAAAGACGTGACGTTGGGTACCCAGTATTCAGTGGTTGATGCCAAAGGGGATAACACGGAGGATTTTGGCAAGTATATTGAAGTGGAATTTCTGTACAATATGGACCAATATAATGAAATCATTTACAAAACAACATTGGATAAGCTAAAGGGTATGAGCCCAAAAGCGGTGTCAGAAAAGATATTTAACGAAGCTCTGGATGGTGGCATCCTTAAGGTGGGCGATGAACATGATTTAGTAGTGAAATTCAATTTCATTGATAACGAGGGAGATCAAAATCAATTCCAAGGGGATAAACTTAAACTATCATGGACTTTTAACGCCACACAAGGGAAAGGTAGAGAACTATAAGAAAAAAAAGCTGTGTCATGGTTGCTTCCTTGTTTTGATTTGGGCACTTCTCTATCAAACTTGATTATAGATTTTCGCATTTATGAGATTCATAGGAAAAAAACCTATAGAATGGCTGGGACAGTTGGAGAACTGTCCCGTCTAGTTTAGTGATCAATTTTAGCCATTTTATCCTTGTAATTTTTACTTGGTGCCTATTCGACTCTAACCTCCTGCGCCAGGCAAGGTACACGTTAAAACGTACAATTAAAATATCAGATAGGAATTTTTGTATCCATTCCATCCATTAGTAGTTGTTATTAATGTCGTTGAAACTTACCCCAATTACATAGTTAATTATGCTACTAACGATAGTGTTTATCATTATAAAGTATCAGGCTATTCTTATGGAATGATTACACCACTCTTGTATTTTTAGAAGGGGACGGAGGAAAATGTATCTTAAAAAATTGATGGGAGGTGATTTGCAGGCGCTCTCCTATTAGGGTGCTTAAGAGGTGTTTCCCTTAAGTTGGATAAGAATTGATGGTAAATAAACGGCTCTTGAATTCCTCAATTTGTAAAATGCCAAATGTTATGGGTATGTATTCCTTAAGGGCCCTGTTAAGAATTTGGGAAGAGCGGATAGTTTGCCAAGCTACGCAACTAATATTTTTAAAGTAAAGGCGTGGAATGTAAAAAAAATCAAGGATTAGATTGAAAAAGCAAAAAGGGAGCATTCATCTTCAAAAAGCTCTCACTTGGTATCACGGGGTGTCAAGTCGTGGTGAGACAAACATGACAGTAAAGACGCATTAGTAAAAACTGACCTTGTAAATGATGGGGCTTCAGTTACCCACGTATCATGAAGGTATGGAGGCTGAACTTCGCGTTAGAATCGAATAATGAGAGTTATTACTAGTCTCGTAGAGGCTACATAAGTTCCTATATCCCATTATTAGACCTAGACAACAGGATAACACGGAAGAAGCTGGCACTATTTTTTCCATTCTACCTCGAGTTCCTAAGAATACTTCGCCAGCCTTTTCCTTATGACTGGATTTAACGAAGGATTGTAGGTACACTGATGCCTAAAGAATCAGGAAGGGACGTCAACATAGGCACATTCTGCAGTACTTAAAGCCCTATCACTACTTTCCATAATTATCTAGTAGTGATAACACAGCGTACCCATATGTTTCGATAGTTTCACAGAATATTAAGATACTATAAGAGACTTTGTCAAAAAAACTTTTTGACACTCTACCAAAAGTTAAAACCGTTGGTACTACAACATATATACAGGGGAGGAATATGATGAAAAGGTTTGGTCTGAAAAAAGTTTTTTCAATAGCGATAATAATTGCATTTCTACTTGGTACGAACCAAATGAGTTCTACGGCTGCGGAAAATCGAATTTTCAATGATATGCCACATACAGGAAATGTTTTCGCAGACATGGAAAAACAAATTGATTATTTTAAAGAAGATGGGAATATTCGGAGTGATATCGCGGTCCGTACATTGAAAATGCACATTAGCGGAGTAGCTCTTTTTCAAAAACAAGGACAGACCGATAAGGTAATTAAACAAATGCAGAGTTTTAAACGCCTGCTTGATAATCAGAAAAGCAGCGGGGGCATTTCCGGAATAGCGCATGATGTCCTGAATACGTACACGCAATACGCGATTGGAAAAATTAATGGTTCATTTAACTCCGATAATGTTATGAAGCATATCAAACACCTAAGTGTTGATATTGGGCCAAGGGAGGCAGGCAGCGAAGGAGAGAGAGCAGGTGCTGAATACATTGAAAGTGTGTTGAAAAGTTACGGCTATGAGACCAAAATCGAGGAAGCGCCCAGGAGCAATCGAGTTGAATTGATACTTAAGGTGCTCTCCGACAATAACAAAAAACTTCCATTGAGGGCCGTTAGCGGAGCCCCTCAAACGACTGGGGACGGTATCACAGGGAATATTTATCATGCGGGTGCTGGCCAACCGAGTGATTTCACTGCGGCTGCAAGGGGCAAAATCGCCTTAATACAAAATGGTGGAATCACTGCCGGGGCCAAGGTGCAAAACGCAATGGCTGCAGGTGCGATAGGTGTCCTTATATATGACAACCAGGATCGCTTTACCCTTCCATCTGTTTCCCTAGGCAGCGTACGCCCTAACATTCCGGTTGCGACAATTACCAAGAAGGATGGGGAAGCATTTGTTTCTCAACTTTCCAAAGGAAATGTAGAAGTCCAACTTTCAATTAAAACACTGACGAATCAAAAAACAGTCAATGTAATCGCTGTAAAAAAACCAAAAGGCATTGAAAATCCTGAAATTTATTACATTGGCTCACATTTGGACAGTGTTGCATTCGCGCCAGGGGCCAATGATGATGCCTCCGGGACGTCTACACTAATGGAGTTGGCAAGGATTTTTAAAGACTATGATGGCGACAAAGAATTACGCTTCGCTGCATTTGGGGGCGAAGAACTTGGATTTGTAGGTTCGAAATACCATATCGGTAATTTGTCAGAAGATGAAGTTAAAAGAACAAAAGTTCAGTTTCAGATGGATATGACTGGTACGGCTTGGGTACCTGCCTCGCAACTTTTTATTAATACTGTAGATGGGAAATCGAATCTTGTTTCGCAATCAACACACCAAGCTGCTGAAAAACTAGACATTAATAAGGATTTATTGCCTGTTCATATGTTGAGTAGGTCTGATCATGTACCATTCCACGAGAAAGGGGTACCATCAGCATTGTTCATATGGATGGAACCTGGTACACCACCTGGGGGAGCTGATATCGAGCCTTATTATCACTCTTTAGAGGATAAAATAGAGCATGTAAGCCCTGAAAGAATACAACTTACCGGGGATGTAGTTTTTAAAGCTATTTCTGATTTAATTGGTTTCCAGGAAAATGGTGGTAAGAATGAAGAGGCATCACTAAAGGATGCTTCATAGATTCATAGTTAAACAGATGAATGCCTGGAGAACAGCTTGATTTCGTAAGGAACTTCCAGATAAGTAACCAAACATATCAAACATTTCCTTGGGAAGCCTAAGGGAATATTTGATACACTCACCACATTACGAAGCTGTCGCGGTACTGGAATTAGTTTAATAAGCCAAAAATAGCTGTGTCAAAAATCCAGGTTTAAGTGGATTTCGGCACAGCTTTTCTTTTGTAGATATGATTTATAGTTTAAACAGGATTAGTTGCGAAATATCAAGGCTATGAATAAAGAAATGAACAACTGAGGGCTGCATTTACAGAAGAAGAAAAAATCCTTACGTCTGCTTCGGCTGAAAACCAAGTATTTGAAGAATCACTAGCTGCTACTCTTAGTCTGTTTTAATACAATAGATTTTTACAATGAAGAGCAAAAATTAAAGCTTCTCTATATTGCGATTTAAGCGCGTGAGAAATTGCTTGAGCTCCTGTAATTCGCTATCTGAAAAATCATCATAGAGATCATTCATAAATTGATCTTTAAACATTGTACAGCCTTCTAATAATGCTCGTCCTTTATCTGAAATCGTTACAAGTACTTCGCGATTGTTTTTTTCATTACGTTTGCGTTCGACATATTGCTGTTCTTCAAGCAACTTTAAATGGCGCGTAATGGCCGATTGATCGATAGCTAAGGATTGTTGTAGTACCTTTTGTGTAACACTATCCTTTTTAACTAAAGAAACTAAAATTTCATATCTAGTCAAACTAACTTCTGTTCTTTTTTCAAAAATTTGAGTGACGTGACGGTCTAACCTTTTCAACATCATAATCATTTGTTTCTTATCATCCAAACAAACTTCCATACTATTCCTCCTCACATTGGTTGCTCGTCGTTTTGCGCTCACTAAAACTTGTGTTCGAATTCGGCCCTATTATAAAAGCAATTTAGGTATCTAATGATGTACGCCAAAAACTGTTCTTTGTTACATTTAGCTTTTGGACGCTTTGCGATCCCTATATGATAGCATTTCCGTTCATTTGGATAAAGTGTAACAAATTTCAAACTTACGTGAATCAAGATATGATTAATGATTTAGTGATACGAATCAATAACACGTCATGTGAATACTTCCTCTAATTCACTTAGCTTGAAAAACGAATAATTTGTTCAAACGGTAAACGTGATGAATTACGTGCTGGCATAGCAGGCTTTCCGATAGCAATTAAAATCATCGGTAACTCATTGGCAGGTAGCTCATATTTTTTAGCGAATGCTGCTTTATCAAAGCCGCCCATTATTACTGTTTCATAGCCCATGTCCTTCGCTAAAAGTACTACTTGCATAGAAATTAAACCAACATCTAAATGTGCAATATTTGTTCGTTCAATTTCAGAAAAATTACTATATGCAGATTCAGAATTGGCAATCATCATATCAGCAATATCACGTGGCATATAACCTAGCTCAACATTTAAATCATTAATTTGTTTAGCGTTTTTATACATTTCATTATCGCCTAATACCGCAATAATCGCTGATGATGTTTCGATTTGTTCCTGATTAAATCCAGCAATGCGTAGTTCTTTCTTTTGCTCTTGATCATCAATAACAAGGAAGCGCCAAGGCTGTAAGTTACTTGATGATGGAGCTGATGTTGCTTGCTCTAAAATATGTTGAATTTGCTCACGAGGAATAGTAACACCAGGCTCATATTTACGCACCGATTTACGTTCATCCATTAATTTTTCTAAAGCTGTTTTTTGTTGTAACATATTTTTCACCCTTTTTTGTTGGAATTTGAATCGGCTTTCATTATAGTTGATTAGTCAACAGTTGACAAGTCATTTATCGATTCGGGATTTTTGATAGGCGAATGATTGGACAATTGGCACGGAAGAAATTGGGGGTTCAATTCCCTTACAGGTCATCTGATGGGTAGCACGGAACCCTTGATATACCAAAAGTTTTAGTCTTTTTTTCTGTTATTAATTATTTATATGTGAAGCCAAAAAGATAGCAACGGGTTGCCTGAGTTTGGGCACAAAATAGGGATTACCACGAAAAAATAATGATGATAAAAATTAAATTGCTTAGATACTAATACATGGATTGGCCTTTCATTGGGTTCAGCTATGTATTTTTTTATATGGAAACTCATCCTAAATCACACTGACGAAAATAATTATAACGGAGTATGTGAATTTGTACGTGAGTTATTGGGTGAGTTGTACAGAGGAAAAGAAAAATAGAATAACATTATGTGATAAGATACAATTAAATGTTTTTAAAGTTATTAAGTTATTAAAGTTATAATACTATTATAAGGAGTACTAAAATTGAAAAGGATAACAAGTTATTTAGCATTACTTTTAACGATTATGTTTATGGTCGGTTGCACGAACGAAGAAAATGCAACCATTACAGATGGAGAAACAGATTCCCAAGAAGTAACCACAGTCGATACTGATGAAAATAGTATAAAGGAAGAGACTAACAATACGGAAGTTGACGGATCAATAGTTGAAGAAACAACAACCGAACCAAATGATGAACAGTTCTCAGGATACAAACGTATTGAAATTGATGGTGGTGATTTGTCTGGATATCGTGAACCCAACGTCGTTGTTGACATTGGCTATGGGGACCGTGAATATTGGGCATTTACTAATGAATATGGGCAACTAGTACGTGTCATTGCTGAAGAAATCACTTTACAAGATGACCGTAACGAACCTGTCACATCGTCTGGAAGATACTATTCGGATGAGGCGAAAGTTCCAGGTGTCGAAAGCGATGTTCTAGATGAAGGACATATCATCGCTGATTCTCTCGGAGGGGTATCGAATGCATATAATATTACCCCACAAGATAGTACACTTAACCGCCACGGTGACCAAGCTTATATGGAGAATGCGATTCGTAGTGCAGGTGGAGCCACTAATTTTGAAGCGATTATTACATATCCAAATTCGAAAACGCAGATTCCTTCACATTATCAATATACCTATACGTTAAGGGGCAACAAGATTGTTGATTCATTTGACAATGGAAATCCTGATGAAGTAAATGCATCACTCGGTTTAACAGGCAGCAAACCTTCTAATTCAGATAGATCAAATCAAAATTCAACGAGTTCCAATAAAAACGGTGATATTTCTAGTGTTGATACTAACGGAAATGGACAAGTTACGATTAAAGAAGCAAAAGAAGCAGGTTTCAGTATGCCCATAACGAGGGATCATTGGTTATACCCCTATATGCGTGATAACGATAATGACGGTATGGTAGGTGAGTAAGCACCTTTGAGGAAAAGTTTATGAAGAACATTCCCGACAATGGAAGATTTAAAGATGGGGCTGTTCCAAAAGGGGTAATTACACCGAAATTGAATAAATAGTAAAAGGCAGAAACGTTGATTTAACAACATTTCTGCCTCTTTATTTTAGCAAAATTCACTGGAATAAGGACTTATTAGACAGCCCCTATTTTAGTTAGCTCCACATTTTCCGAACTACATATAGTGAATATCGTTTCGCTTAAATAAAAGATATTATATGAGATTTATCTGTTTGCACCAAACCCATTAAGGCCTTAACGTAAGATTTTGTCACAAGTCTTGGAGAGAGTTTTAAAGGCATGACTAATTCCATCATCTATCCTATTCAAATCTATACGCATATTTCTAAATCTATCATAGACTCATACGAACGAGATATGGTAGGTGGTAATGCTTACTCACAGGCTCAAGCTATCTTATGCACTTAGGAACAGTGGCCACTTCATTGGTAGGTACTAAAGGTGCAGAAGCCGTAACAAAGAAGGGGTAGTAACTACTAAAAAAGCAGGGGTGAGAGGTACTGTTAAGGCGAAAGAATGGTCTGGTTCTATCGCTAGCCTATTGCCAAACAATCCGAGGAACCAACTATTATTAGCAGAGGGAGTTCCTTATAATACGGTTAATAGTTGTGGTAGAGAATCCTAGACAGTTATTGGCTAGGGGAATTGCAGAAAAAGAAGAGTCTATGGTGACATACCAAATTCTAAGTTGTAAAATTTTATTGGATTTTATGTATCTAGAAATGAGGAAATAAAATGAATGAGATTTTTGTTAAATCACTTTATGAATCTATAGTTAAAGAGAACCTTCAACTATACAAAAACTTGTATGAAACAACAAATATTACGTCTAAAACAGATGATTATTGGAAAAAAACTATTGGTTTTTACACTAGTTTAACAGACGAAAATAAAGATATATTAATGAAGATAATTGAACAAACCATGATGGATACTATTTCAAACATGCTAGGAGTAATTGATGGCTGTTCAACTTTAAAAGATTGTTCGTTCGAACCAAAATTACTACTTGATTCTATTGATACAGAAGGAGAACTACAAGATTCATTTTTAGAATTAATAGAAAAAAGAGGCAGCAACAGCTAATCGAACTTTTATTACAGTGTTTTTCATATAGAACACAATTATAATTTATAGAAAATGTTCGATACTGCGGAGGTACCATCATTTGCTAGACAAGAATACTATAATGCTATTAATCTCTTTAGGAAGTAATATAAATGACAAAATATACTAGTGGAAACGTACTACCAAAGGATTATTGTACAAATTGAAAAGCCCTACTCAATTGAGAGGGCAGTCAATTCACGTTCAAGCTTCAAAAAGTTCGTCCATTAAATCTTCAATTTCATTTCTTAGAGGCTTTAAAAAGTCTTTGAATGCTCTTATTTTATGGGTGAATTTAGGTGGAAACATTATAATGCGTTTAAAATTAACCCGATTGAAGCGTAGATAATTACCGTAAAGTAGATAACCATCATGTGTACTAAGGAAAATATAAACATTTTATTTGCCCAAACCTTCAGTTCGTTTTTACGTTGTCCGAATAAGCTGAGACCTAACCATATCAGGCCTAAAATAAGTGAAATTAAAGTAAGGCCTAAGCTTAGTGGTAGAAATAAAAAGCTGGACAGCACCAATAGAACTAAATAGAAATTTGTTTGAATATATGTCCGTTTCCTACTTTTTACAACGGGAAGCATGGGAATATTTGCTGCAGCATAATCTTTTTCCTTACGGATGGCAATCGCATAAAAGTGAGGCATTTGCCAAATCACCATGATTAAAAACAATGCCCAGCAAGCGGGATGCCAAATATCTGGAGCGACTGATGCCCAACCGATTAAAGGAGGCATGGCACCAGAAATACTACCAACTTCCGTATTCCAAATAGTATGGCGTTTAGTCCACATTGTATAAGGGACAACGTAGAAAAATACCCCTAAAAATCCAAGTAAAGATGCTAATGGAGAGGTTAAGTATAATAAAGTTAACCCGATTATTAGTAGTGAAATGGCAGCTACTAGAACTTTATTAATTGATATGGCACCTGTAACCGTTGGGCGAATTTTTGTACGAGCCATAATGGCATCAATATCACGATCGTAAATGTTGTTGAATGCACCAGCTGCGGCTATAACGGCAGCTGTTCCTAAAAATGCAAAAACTATATTCCAAACGTTATCTACAAAACTGTATTGATAAGTATATAAAGCGAGCATTAATCCTGCGATCATTGGAATAAGATTTGACTTGATAATTCCTGTTTTAACTACTTGAGCCCATAAGGTCATCTGTGATTGCTTTTTCATTGTATTTTGTAGCTCCTCTTTTATTCACAAGAACTAATATAACCTATAAGGTTAGCTAAATTCCATCATAATATTGCTTTTCTACAATCATTTTTAATTATATCATGTCTAGCTACTGAAACATGCAATGGACTTTTCGAAAGAAGTGTACGAAATAAGGAGAATATAGTGACTCAACCATATTTTTCTGCTTGGAAAATATTTAGTGGCTTTGAATATCCAAAATTGAATGGATAAATACAGTTCCTTGACAAATAATAATTGTGAGAAAGTAAGCGGGAATTTTATTTTACATTGGAGGAATATCATGGGTAAATTGGATGGTAAAGTAGCTATCATTACAGGGGCAGCACAAGGTATGGGTGCCATGCATGTTCGTAAATTCGTGGAAGAAGGCGCAAAAGTAGCGATTACAGACCTAAACTTTGAAGGTTCACAAAAACTAGCCACAGAATTGGGGGAAAATACAATCGCTCTCAAATTAGATGTTGCAAGTGAAGAGAACTGGATAGAAGTTGTAGGGAAAACAGAAGAAAAATTTGGTCCTATCAATGTTTTAGTAAACAATGCAGGCATCGGTATCTTCAAAACACTAGAAGAACTAACTGTAAAAGACTTCGAATTAACATTTAAGGTAGACGAGCTGGGTGTATTCTTAGGAATGCAAAAAGTACTTCCTTCTATGAAAAAAGCTGGTGTAGGTTCTATTGTTAACATTTCATCAGTAGATGGTTTGGTAAGTGCACCAACTGCCATTGCTTATAGTGCTTCTAAACATGCTGTAACCGGTATGACAAAAGGTGCTGCTGCAGAGCTTGGACCATATAACATCCGTGTGAATTCCGTACATCCTGGAATCATCAAAACCCCTATGGCTGACCAACCAGATGTTGAAGAATATCTAAAACAACTTGAACAAGATATTCCCCTTAGAAGAAGAGCAGAAGTAAAGGAAGTATCTAATTTAGTTGTATACCTTGCATCTGATGAATCTAGCTATTCTACTGGAAGTCAATTCGTAGTAGATGGCGGAATGATCTCTGACCTATAAAAAAGAGGGAATGGTTATGAGGAAATTTTCAAATGCAGTCTTTATATTTTACTGATTATTACTATTATTGGCGCAATTCTGTTGTGGAATTGTGCTTTCTTATGATTATAGATCTAATAATGGCATGTAGCTTGTCGAGTTAGAGAAAAGAATATATGATGACAAACAAATTATCACGACAGATTTTAATAAAAATTCAAAAGGGCTCGGAATTAAATACTTCCGAACCCTTTTACCTGCAAATTAAACGTCGTGTATGATGGGTTAATTTCTATGTGAAATGTTATATTACACAATTATGTTTTCTAGATAGATGATGAAAAATTAATTCTTGGGAAATCTTCGAAATCTCATTCATCTAGTTTATTACGGAAAAAGTTCTGTATTTCTTATGACTATAAGTTCAAGTTCCTTTTTTAACATAGAATTAATTTTAATTCCTGGATGGAAGAGAATATGGTGAAGTAGAGGAGACGATTTAATAGTAAGGTTTGTATGATTATTAATCTTTTTTAAGATAACGTTTATAATATACATGATTATAAACGATCCTTTTCATGAGAAAGGTAGATATCTTCGTGTCGTTAGAATCCTTAAAGTATTGAGGAGAGTCCCATAACTCTTTAAAAACTTCTGAAATTAAGTTTTCTGAATAGATCTTAGATCCAGTTAATTTTAAGGCAATACTCTTTAGCATTTCTTCATGATTAGAGTATAACTTACTAAAATACTCGGTATCTTTATCTAATATATGAGTAACAATTTCATTTTTTGTATCCAATATTACACCTCATTTCTGTGTTGCTATAGGTAATATGTACCCTGTTTTTACTGAAGGAAAACTTGAAATCATGAGAAGCAGAACTTTATATAGAACAAGGTTGTAGAATTTATGATATTTGAAGCTAAAAAGCCTACATGATCTCATAGAGTCATGTAGGCTTTTTCTTAGTTATAATTAAGTTTCATTTCATTTTTTAGGGATTAAAAAAAGATTAAACTAGTACAGACAGTTTGAAAGGAGTAATTATAAAGGAATAGTTATGTACGTTTACCTTTTCTAAAAGATTGCTGCGGAACGACTAGGTGGAATAAAAACAAGTGATGTACAATCCATTTTAGGTCGAATATGGGACAACAATCAATTGTATGAATAGCAGTTAGAACTACACAGCTTTATTTTTTCGACGAAGCAACAATAGTTCTATTGCTCCCGATCCAAGTAATACTCCTGAAACAATGAAGATAAGACCAAAAAAATGTGCTGGAACGATTGCTTCGTTCAAAAGAATAGCCGCACCGACTAATGAAAAAAAGGTGTTGAAGTTTAAGAAGATAGAGGATTCTGCGGCTCCAACCTTTCCAATGATGTAATTATAAGTCATATGACCTATTCCTGTAGCAAAAATAGCTGAGAAAAAGAAAGCTACCCAGATAGAAAACGAAGCAGATGAGATTGAAGCTAAACCATGTGGTTCCTTCCAAAGACTTATGGCAAATAAAATAAATGATCCAATTAGCATCATGTAACCCGTTAATAGCCGCGGGTCCATCGTTTTCGAAGCTTTATAAATCAGGATAAAACTTAGCGCTTGTGAAAGAATGGAGAGTAAAATATCAAAATCTCCTAGATTAATAGAATGGATGCTTCCACTTCCGGCCAAAACGGTAACACTCACGCCAAGAGCCCCACAAATAAACCCAAGAACTCGAATGAATGTAAGTTTTTTGCGAAAAATCACCATAGAAAAGATGGCTGTCAATAAAGGTCCCATCCCCAAAATCAATCCAGTATTCGTAGCTGAAGTTTTTGTTAACCCTTCTGCTAAAAAATAATGGTGAAAGACTACGCTCAAAAGGGCTCCCCCAAAAATGTAAAAAAGTTCAGATTTTTTTGGAAGACGAATGAGGCCAAGCATTCCCAAAATTAAAAAGACTATCAAAGAAGCCGTAAAAATTCTTAGAGAAGTTATGGTCACAGGTTGAATGTGTTCAACTAAAATTTTTATAACAGAAACGTTGAAACCCCAAATAATCATGATTCCAATAAGCAACATGTAAGTTTTAAAATAGCTCATACAAAAACAACCTTTCAAACTTATTCAACAATTGACCTATTATACAACCTTTTTCAAGAAAATACCAAAACTAAAAGAGATAGTTTTTAAAAACTGAGCATGAGTAAATTATTTATGCCAATAATTTGTAGTGACTACTTTGAAATGGATGTTAGTCCCTATACTTCACATCGTATTAGTTTGGGTGTAGGTGAAATGATTCTTCAGTTTGAAGAGTGGCTATAAAAAAGCCTACAAGATCTCATAGGATCTTGTAGGCTTTTTCATTAGTTAAAATTTAATTTTTTCTTCCATTTTAAAGAAATTAAACTTGAAGAAATCGTAATGATAAAGAGGACAATAACAATAATGAATACAGTATAGTAAGAACCTGTTGAATCAAAAATGTAACTGAATAATGTTGTACCGAATGCCACACCTAATGTAGAGGCTGACATAATCGTTGTATAAATGGATGCGTAGTCTCGCCCGCCGAATACTTCGCGAATCACGACTGGAGGAAGTAAGGTAGACCCTGAGAATCCTATACCAAATAGTAAGGCACCAGTATATAGCATACCAATTCCGAATGAATCAGAAATAAGTAGTGCGACAACACCTAGCATACCCCCGCCAATACCAACAAATAGAGCTACTTTAATTCCCATTTTATCGTTTATGGCACCAAGCAGGAATTTACCACCTGTTTGACCAATCGTTACACAAGTTACACCTGTAGCAGCCATTGTAGCACTAAAGCCTACGGATTGTACAAAGTTTGGTACATGGAAGCTAACGGTTGAAGCCAGTCCGAAAAGCCCTGTGAATAAAACAACCAAATAGAATGTTGGGGATTTCATTGCAACACCTTTCAAGACACCTGATTCAGGTTTTTGTTGCGTATTAGTAGTATCGGTGTAGACTTCATCGGCACCATAAGCAGTCATATTTAGTTGTTCTGGTTTTGAACGAATAACGAATAGAGAGAATGGTAAAATAAGAATGGCTACAATAACACCTAATGTCATATATGTTGAGCGCCAGCCAATCGATTCAATCAAGACACCGGTGATTTGAGCGAAGACCGCACCGCCAACCCCCATGAATGCCATAGCAAAACCTAAAGAGGTACCAACTTTTGCTTTAAACCAGTTGTTCATGATTAAAGGAATGGACCCGTAAATTAAGAATGTACTACCAATTCCTAAAGCAATCCCTGAAATATAGAAAGGGAAGACAGAATGATAGGTACCCATTAATCCAAATGCTAGCGCATTTATAATACCAGCAATCGTTAAAATATAGCGGATATCAAATTTGTTCAATATCTTTCCTGCAAATGGTAGTAAAATGGTGACAGTTAAATACATTAGCGATGTATACAAGCTAATTTTAGAAACCCCAACTTGAAGATCTTCTGCTACTGCACGGTATAGTAAACCTGCACAGCTTACGATAATTCCGACACTTGCGGCGTAAATTGCAGCACTTGCCACCATAATCCACCAAGCATAGTGGATTTTCCCTTGTTTTTTCATGATGTCACCTCGTAAAAGTGGAGAAACAAGCACGTTGCTTCTCCACTTTGTATTATTTTATAAATTAAGCAGTTAAAAATTTGTATATTTATTGAATGGTAAATCCGCCATCGATTGGTACAGCGGCACCACTTATGAATTTCGCTTCATTTGATGCTAAAAATACAGCTAAATCAGCGACTTCTTCTACTTGACCAAATGTACGAGTCGGTACTAAATCTTTTGGAATTCCAGCTAAAACATCCTTAACTAAAGGTGTTTCGATGGTTCCTGGGCAAATAGCGTTAATTTTAATACCATGGCGTGCATATTCAGAAGATAAATGCTTGGTATACCCAATTACTCCATGCTTAGTAGCGGTATAAGCAGCTCCACCTTTACCTGCAACCAAACCAGCAACAGAAGCAATATTTACGATGGAACCAGTACCACGCTCAATCATGCTAGGTAAAACAGCATTCGAGAATTCGAATACACTTGTTAAGTTAATATTTAAGAAGAAGTTCCATTGATCTAATGTCGTATCTAATGATTTAGCATATTTATCAAATACACCTGCATTATTTACTAAGACATCAACTGGACCGAAAGTGTCTTCTGTTACTTTGACACAATTTTGGATATCCTCGGTTTTCATAACGTTCACAGATACAGCGATAGCTTCTCCGCCAAACGCTTTAATTTCTTCAGCAACAGCTTTTGCCCCTTCTAAATTCAAGTCAGCTACAACTACTTTTGCGCCTTCTTTTGCAAAACGGATAGCTTCTCCTTGCCCCATACCGGATGCTGCTCCTGTAATGATCGCTACTTTTTCTTTTAATCTCATATTGAAAACCCCCATATATTTTTTGTTCACAATTTGTTCATATATCAGTGACAATTACATTTTAAACGTATTTTGATATAATGAAAAATACCAATTAACTATTTCCTTATAACTTGAGGTTATTAAGGGTAGGAGGAAAATTATGGACCTAGTAAAGTTACGATATTTTTATACAACCGCACAATTAGAAAACGTGTCACTTGCAGCTAAAGAACTATCGATTTCGCAACCAGCGTTAAGTAAGGCGATCACTAATCTTGAAGCAGAGTTAGGGATGGATTTGTTTTTCCGTAGTGGCAAGCGCATTTCATTAAATGAAAATGGAAGGTTTTTATTCAAACGTGCGGAGCGCGTTTTCTCTGAGGTACATCATTTAGAGCGTGGATTAGAGGAAAGACGAGGCGAGGGAAGTGGGAACTTGTCGATTGTGACGACATTACCATATACTTTCACGAATATCTTAGATCAGTTTTTCAATAATTATTCCAATGTTAAATATCAACAAGTACCGTTATCAAAAGAAAATTTACAACAATTCACGGAAAATGGAAAATATGATGTATGTATTACCACTGAGCAAATCGAACATCCAAATGTAGAATGGGTTCCATTATTTGAAGAGGAAATTTTTCTAACTGTACCAAAATCATATAAAGAGAAGAAAGAAGGAACAATTAATTTGTTGGAATTTGACGAACTACCTTTTATCGGTTTAACCAATAAGTACACCTTTCGTCAATTTACCGACCGATTTTGTAAATCAATAGGATATACACCGACTTATCAAGTTGAAGTAGAAGAAGCAACAACCATTTTACAGCTTGTGAAAAATGGACATGGTGCAGCCTTTACACCTGAAACAGCTGTTAATTTATATGAAAGTAAACTTAAGCACTTGAAAATTGAAAATAAGAAGTTTACCCGTACCATCGGCTTATTAAAGCATCGATATTTATTCCCTACAAAAATTTCGGAGGCATTCGTTGCCCATTGTCATCGTTATTTTCAAGAATATAAAAAAGATTAAATGAGATTAGTTTTAAATGCGGAATTATTCGTAGCGAAGATTCGACGAGATAGGGATTTAGATGGAATATCAATATATATTGAAGTGGTGAAGTGGGTTTAGTAGAAGAATTTAAGTAGTAAAATCCTATTAAAAATATGGAAATGTTAATAGCGATTCTTGAATGTCAGAGAGAAAAGAGAAGACTAGATACGTCTAGGAACCGAACCTAGTCTTCATTTTTACCTCAATTTTTGGTTTTTCAATAGTGTACAGTTTCCATTATAAAGTAGAAAGTAATTGAATTTAAAAGGAAACCGTTTTCAAATTTTATAGATTAAACGAATTTTAAAGTGGCCAATACTTATTTGACCTATCCATTGTCCATTTTTCAACTGATAGCAAACTTTCGTTACCTTTATCCTAGCCAACAATCTTCATGGTAGGAATAGGTTGGCAGGTAAATTCACACATGGAAATATTAATCTAGCCAGAAAACTGGAATCGTAGAATCAGCCCTTTATTTTACAGGTATTGCATGTGAAATTTTATTTTCTTGCATGCCTAAGTCCATTACATTGTCTGTGCTTTTGATGGAAAGACGTAAAACATCGCCATCTTGCAAGTATCCATTGTCTTTTTGCGTATCGATAAAATAAGAGATTTTATCTTCATGAGGAATTGTATTATCAGAAAAATAGTGGATGATATTTGCATTTAGACGTAAGCATACGCCACCAGGCGTTCCTGTAAGCACAAGGTCTCCTGTTTTCAAATTGAAGATTTCGGACATTTCACTTAATGTTTCTGTTGGTTTGAAAAGTAATTGATCCGTTATTACATGTTGGCGCGTTTCCCCGTTTACTTCTAAGTGAAGAACAAGTTGATCTAGGTATTGAATCTCATCTTCTTCTAATAAATAAATGTAAGGCCCTACTGGACAAAAACCTCGATAGCTTTTTCCTTTGAACCATTGTTGTTCTACAATTTGCACGTCTCGTGCAGACATATCATTGGCGATAACAAGGCCAGCAATGTAGTCTTTCAGATTATCCCCTGTAATCGTGGTTTGTTCTGTGATGTCTTTATTTATGATCAGACCAAGCTCAATCTCATAGTCCAATAATTTCACATGTGCAGGACAGAGTATATCAGCCGTTGCGGATGTTAATGTGCTAGACGCTTTTGTGAACAATAAATTGTACGGAGGCTTTTGTTTTGTAAAACCTGCTTCTTCGCGGTGTACGCTGTAGTTGGTTCCTTGACAAAAGATATTAGCATCTTCAGTGACTGGTGAAAGTAAAGTGATTTCTTCATTAGTAACGATTTTTCCATTTGTTTTTGCATGTTGAATGGCTTCATACCCGTTAGTTAATAATTTGTTTAATGATTCGGCCTCATGTTCAATGATTCGAATGGCTTCTTCTAAAACACCCCAATGTACTTGAGATTCATATTCAAAACGTAATAATTTAATGCCCATAGTAATATCCTCCTTAAAGTTATTACACTTATTGTAATGGTTAAGCTTTACATGGTACTAGAATAAGATTTATTGAAATCTAGAGTGAAATTAAATTTAAAAATGAAATTGGGTCTTGACATGTATTGAATCCAATAAAATATATTTGTTTTATGTCAATCCAATTCAAAAAGTTCAAGTCGATGGTGAGTGCGTGGGAGGAATTGGTGTTAGCGGAGGACACTACACGCATGATAAGCAGGTTTGTGAGGCTATTCAAAAGACTTATATAAGGTTCTAATACTTATACTTAAACTATAAATGAAAAAAATTCCATTGTCTATATTCATATGTTAGATTATATAACATACATTTTAATGTTTTATTGGAAATGGCTTGAAAATAGAGGAAGAACTATGGTTAAATTAAATAATAGTATGTAAATGTTATATTTTATCCCAGTGTTATTGAAAGAAGTTTTCTATAAGATTGTGAGTAGAAGATTATTTGGGAGATAGGTTTTCTTGAAATGTATATTTCTTGATTGAATTCATCAACGGGAGTGAATATTTATCCAGTTGATTGGTGTAATGACTCCTAGCGGAATGTACA
Organism: Peribacillus sp. NPDC097264; assembly: GCF_050277925.1. NCBI lineage: Bacteria > Bacillati > Bacillota > Bacilli > Caryophanales > Bacillaceae > Peribacillus > Peribacillus sp. NPDC097264. The sequence continues at coordinate 132,144 of NZ_JBNNSR010000002.1, read as the reverse complement.
GGGGGTGGGATAACGAAAAACTCGAATAATCAGAACTATTATTCATGATAAAGAATCAGCATGTCAGTTAGTGTTGCAACTCCAATGATAAGGTGTTTTTATATGGACAAAACTACAATTGAAGAGCTCTGCCAGTCATATACTGATCTTTCAGGCTCAGATATTCAGATTGTTGCTAGCATAGCGAATACGCTACATCTTTATGCTGAACTTAGTAATAAGTGTATATTTATTGATTGTATGACGAAATCTAGCAAACGGGCAATTGTTGTAGCCGAAGCTTTTCCGAGGACCCAGGAAGCAGTTTATAAAAAGTCCGTTGTAGGGGAATTCGTCTATGAAGTATTTGAGCCAGGCGTTCATTATAGTTTTAGTACTGGGAAAAAGTCTGATCGGAATCGAGCTATTACACAAGAAGGTAAAATTGTTGAGCAAAGTACGGTGCCCATACGTAATGATAATCATGAAGTGATTGCTATAATGATTATGGAAGAGGAACTTTCTGGTACTTATAATAACCTGAATGAGCCGTCTGATATTTCATTTGGATCAAAAGCGCTCGGGAATCTTATGGCCGAAACTATTGATGATTATCCGATTGTACCAGATCTGTTGATGGAAAGTTTTCTCGTTACAGACGCTGATCAACGTCTTGTATATGCTAATGCTGCCGGAGTTAGATTTATAAATGAAATGAGCCAAGCGGATCGCATTCAACATGAGGAAATTTTAACATTGCTTCCTTTTTTAGAAGAAGTTCTAGATAATCAGGAAGAAGTTTTTGTTTCTGAGTTGACGGTGTTGTCAAAGAACATCGAAGTGAAAAAGGTGAAGATGCACAGTAAAACAAATGAGCTGAAGGGTATTTTGATGATCATTCAGGATTTGACAGAACTGCGCACGAAAGAAAAAGAACTAATGATGAAGTCTGTTGTCATTAAGGAGATTCATCACCGAGTCAAGAATAATTTACAGACTGTCGCAAGTCTTTTACGGTTACAGATGCGCCAAGTATATCCACCTGAAAATAAAATCCATTTTGAGGAAACATTAAACCGGATTTTCAGTATTTCTTCCGTTTATGAATTGATCTTGGCCAATGAAAACGTGGATGAAGACGATGTTGACCTAATTGAATTAACGAAGAAGATTAGCTCATCAATGGTACGTAATGGACTTCATAATAAAATAGGTTTGAATATTGAGTCCAATGGCAACAGAGTATTAACATCTTCCAGAAAAGCTGTTTCGGTTTCTTTGATTGTCAATGAACTTGTACAAAATTCATTGAAGCACGCATTTCCAGGAGAGTTATCCGGCATGATCCATATCGAGTTTTTTTCTCGGAAGAAGTTTGTTGAACTGCACATCCACGACAACGGCGTCGGGATGTCAGAGGTTTCCTATTCGCTCGGGCTTCAAATTGTTCATAATCTCGTTGTGAATGATCTTGAGGGAGAATTCACGTATATGACAGTTCAAAGTGGTACACATGCCACGATTAAGTTCCCGCTGAGCCAGGAGGTAATGATTCATCATGAAAAAACGGATACTAATTGCTGAAGATGAATCGATTATTCGAATGGATTTAAAGATGATGCTTCAGGATAATGGTTTTCAAGTGGTAGGAGAGGCGGGAGACGGAGACCGTGCGATTGAACTTGCTTTTGAGATGAAGCCAGACCTCATATTAATGGATATAAAAATGCCAAAAATGAATGGTTTGCAAGCAAGTAACATCATTGGTCGCCAACTTGATTTGCCAATTCTTCTTATTACAGCATATAGCCAACAGGAGTTCGTGGAAAAAAGCAAACAGGATAATATTCTCGGGTACCTCGTAAAACCGATATCGGAATCAAATTTGATTCCTGCTATCACGGTAGCCCTTCATCAGGCTGACAAAGCAAAGGCGCTAAAGCAGTCAATTCAGTCAGCACAGGATGAAGTTCAAAAGCGAAAGCTAATTGAACGAGCGAAAGGTTTACTGATGGAGAGAAATAAGCTCTCTGAACAGGAAGCTTATACCTCCCTTCGAAGGGAGAGCATGTCCCGTCAGCTGACAATGGAGTCAATTGCACAGGAAACTATTCTAAATTATTCCAATTAACAAGTACATAAGAAATTATTAAGCAAAGGCGCTTAAAGACTCACTTCTTTAAAGCGTCTTTTTGTTCTTGAAAAGATGCTAATATTTGTAAGAGATAAGAGAATATAGAATTGGATGATATTAATTATCAAGAAAACTGGAGGAAATATATATGGAGTTAATCGGGACGAGTGTAATATATATTATCATGGCGTGTGCTCTTGCGGGAGCCATTGCCGCTATAAAAAACCCGGATCAAGGGCTCGGAAAAGAGTTCATGGACGGTATCCATACAGTAGGTCATATTTTTGTTCCGGCTGCTGGGATCATGGCATCCATTCCGTATTTGACGATTTTTATTGATAAACTCGTCGGACCATTTTTTAACCTTCTTGGTGCTGATCCGGCGATTGCAGCCACAGCCATTCTGGCATCTGACATGGGCGGATATCAACTGGCAAATGCATTGAAGGGATCATATGAAGGCTGGATCATGGCATTGATCGTTGGTTATATGGCCGGTGCCACCATTGTCTTCTCGATTCCGATGGGATTAGCGATGCTTGATAAACGCGATCATAAGTATATGGCACTTGGAATTATGTCAGGCGTATTGACGATTCCGATTGGCGCGTTAATTTCTAGTGTATTGGTCGTTTTATTTAATACAGACATCCGTACAGAAATCAGTACAACAGCTGATTCAACACATGAATTCGCACTGGCATATGGGCAGATTTTCCTCAATTTATTACCTCTGCTCCTATTCGTGGTCGCTATTGCAGCCGGACTTAAATTTTTCCCGCGGATGATGATCAGTGGTTTTATGATTTTTGGGCGAGCGCTGGATGCATTAATTAAACTGGTGCTTGTTTTCTCGATTATTGAAATTTTCACAGGAATATTTTCGACGGTTTTCGGAGGGTGGGGTTTCCATCCGATCATGGCTGATGAAAAAGATCAGTTCCGTGCCCTTGAAACAGCAGGTTATATCGGTATCATGCTTGCCGGAGCCTTCCCAATGGTATATTTACTCCGTAAATATGCAGCAAGACCGCTTGAACTAGGCGGCCGTAAACTTGGTTTATCTTCTACTGGAAGTGCTGGGATTTTGGCAACAGTAGCAAACATTCTAGCAATGTTCCAGCTCATTCGATACATGCCACCTAAAGACAAAGTTATCAATATTTCATTTGCGGTATGTGCAGCTTTTTTGCTAGGAGATCATTTATCGTTTACCGCTAACTTTCAGCCAAATCTAATTTTGCCGGTTCTTGCCGGAAAGTTCCTTGCTGGAGTATGTGCCATTGCCTTCGCTTTTTGGCTATCCGTACCAACTGCATTAAAACTCGAAGAACAGGACCGTAAAGAAGGTATAATTAAAAAAGGAGAGTATCTTAAAGAAGAGAATATTGAATTTCTCGATGAGAAGAAAGCTTAACGCTTATCTTTTTAAACAGCTAAGAATAACAAAAATGGTATGTCTGCTATAATCTTTACATTTAATAGAATATTTGATATATTGACACTAATAAAAGTGAATGTTTCTGGCAAAGGCGCCTTTACAGTTCGACGAAAAATCGTCGGTTTTGTAATGGCGCCTTTTTTACGAGGAAAGCGGGTGTCTAGATGGCCGGATTTCATTTAAAACAAGATACAATCATTAGCGCCGGTATAGATATCGGCACGAGCACAACCAAAATTATTATCAGTCGCTTTTCACTAATGAATACCGCCGGGAGTACAGATGTCCCACGCGTTGAAATTGTCGGTAAAGAAATTTTTTACAAAAGTCCTATTTTTCGAACACCACTTAAAGATGCTTGGACCATTGATGTTTCTAGCGTGGAAAAAATCATTCGGTCGCAATATGAGGAGGCAGGTATACATCCATCAGATATCGAAACAGGAGCTGTCATCATAACCGGTGAAGCCGCGACAAAACGAAATGCAAGCGAAATCGTTCATCACCTATCAGGTGAAGCGGGTGACTTTCTTGTGGCAACAGCTGGATCAGATCTAGAAGGTATCATCGCGGCGAAAGGTTCCGGTGCATATGACTATTCGGTGAAAACGGGAAAAGTGACAGCTAACATCGACATCGGTGGTGGCACAGCGAATATCGCTGTCTTTAAACGGGAGGAATTGCTGGGTACGTGTACATTGCATATTGGAGGAAGGCTCATTGAATTTTGTGATGGGTTGATCACATCGATTTCACCTCCTGTACAAAAGTTAATTGAACAGGAAGGTTGGACTCTTAAAGTGGGGGATTCAATACATCACCCTGATATTGATAAAGTGACGGAATTTATGACCGAGTCGATTGCGCGTATTCTAGCAAACGAACCTGATTTAAAAGATGAAGTGCTCCTCCTTGGCCATCTGCCCAATTGGAAAACGAAGGTTGAAGATGTTATCTTTTCTGGTGGCATTTCTGAATGCATGTATAAGAAGGATTCTTTAAAACCCTCTGACATCTTGTACAGTGATATTGGAGTTAAGCTGGCAACGGCCTTGTTAAACAGTGGAGAACTTACTAAATGGAACAGGATCGAACCCAAAGAGACTGTGCGGGCAACGGTAATCGGTGCTGGAACCCAAACGACAGAAATAAGCGGTGCAACGATTCAGGTTGCTTCAGATGAGCTACCTCTGAAAAATATGCCTGTATACAAATTCTCGTTTGAAGCTGGGTTTAAAAGCGGGCTTTCAAAATTCAAAGAGTCTTTTATAGAAGCGATAGAGGTATATGATTCATTTCAGGAAGGTCAAAATTTCGTCATTTATCTAGCGGATTTGCCATATATGAGCTTTAAAGATATTCAAGCATTGGCAAAAGGAATTATAAAAGTGATGGATATGCGTCATGATCCGGAACAGCCGATGGTCATTGTTTTACAAACCGATCACGCCAAAGTGCTTGGCCAGACATTACACGCGATGAATGCCCGGCAAAGTGTCATTTGCATTGATCAGTTAAATGTCGAACATGGAAATTATATGGACATTGGTCGTCCTCGGCAATCCGAAGTTGTGCCTGTTGTCGTCAAAACATTAACGTTTCATTCATCATAAAGGAGACAGATAGAGTATGAAGTTAAAAACGATGCTTGGTGGTAAAGTATATCAATTCACTAGTTTAAAAGAAGTATTTGCAAAAGCAAATGAAGAAAAATCCGGGGACCGTCTTGCGGGGCTGGCAGCGGAAAATGTGCAAGAACGCATCGCCGCTAAAACAGTTATCAGTGACATTACGCTTGCTGATATTCGAAACCATCCATTTCTGCCTACTGATCAGGATGAAGTATCCGCCATTATTGAAGGCGACGTAAATGAAAGGGTTTATTCGCAAGTGAAAAATTGGAGTATTGCAGAATTACGGGAATACATTTTAAGCAATGAAACTGGAGACAGAGAGCTGAAGCGGCTTAGTAAAGGACTGACTAGTGAAATGATTGCAGCAGTCACAAAGCTCATGTCGAATCTAGACCTCGTCCATGCGGGAAACAAAATGGAGATTTTAACGACCTGTAATATTACCATCGGTCAAAAAGGTACTCTATCATCAAGGCTTCAGCCGAACCATCCGACCGACAATGTGGAAGGGATGCTTGCATCGCTTAAAGACGGTCTCTCGTATGGAATTGGTGATGCGCTAATTGGCATTAATCCAGTCAATGATTCTGTTGAAAGTGTGAAGCGACTTCTACACGCGACTAATGATTTTATACAAGAATGGAAGATTCCAACACAAAACTGTGTGCTTGCCCATATAAGTACGCAGATGAAAGCCATTCGACAAGGAGCGCCAGCGGATATGATTTTCCAAAGTATCGCAGGAACAGAAGCTGCAAACCAATCATTTGGCATTTCTGCTGAGCTGATTGCAGAAGCTAATGAGTTAGCAAAAAGACAGGGAACGGGTACGGGGCCACAGCATATGTACTTTGAAACGGGTCAAGGCTCTGAATTATCTGCAGAAGCGCATTTTGGCATTGACCAACTAACGCTTGAATCACGCAATTATGGCTTTGCCCGCCACTATGATCCGTATATCGTCAACACTGTCGTCGGTTTTATTGGTCCAGAGTATTTATATAATAGTAAGCAGGTTATCCGTGCTGGTCTGGAAGATCACTTTATGGGTAAAATGCATGGCCTTCCTATGGGAGTAGACATTTGCTACACGAACCATATAAAAGCCGATCAAAATGACATTGAAGACCTAGGCGTTTTACTGACGGCTGCAGGTGTAAACTTCATAATAGCCACGCCAATGGGTGATGACTGCATGCTAAATTATCAATCTATGAGCTATCATGACGTAGCTACATTAAACCGGTTATTCGGGAAAACACCGGCACCGATTTTTCTTGAGTGGTTAGAGAAAATGGGGATCTATGAAAACGGACGCCTTGGCCCAAATGCGGGTGACATTTCTTTATTTTCGTAAAAAGGGGGAACTTAATCTTGGGAAATGAACAAAGGTTGAATCATAAGGGTCCAGACCCAAAAAATACTGAGTTGGTGAAGGAACTACAAAGGCAAACACCGGCACGCATAGCGGTAGGCCGGGCAGGATCAAGACCAAAAACGAATACTTGGCTTCAATTTCGATTTGATCATGCAGCAGCAGTTGATGCTGTATACGGAGAAGTACCGGACGAGTTGCTAAAGGAACTAAATTTATTTCAAGTTCAGACACGAGTCAAGGATAAAGAAGAATACATACGCCGTCCAGATCTTGGTCGGAGATTGTCCGATGAAGCAATAGAGATCATTAAAAAGAAATGCAAGTCTTTACCCAGCGTGCAAATTGTCGTCTCTAATGGGTTGAGTGCAAAAGCAATTGAGGAGAACGTGGAAGATGTATATTTATCACTCGTTCAGTCATTAGGATATTTAGGCATTCAGACCGGTACGCCTTTTTATGTCGATAAAGGCCGTGTTGCCCTAATGGATGAAATCGGAGAAATACTTCAGCCGGATGTCCTGATTTTACTGATTGGTGAACGGCCGGGACTTGTTTCAGCTGAGTCGCTCAGCGCGTATTTATGCTATAAACCGCGTATCGGGACGATAGAATCAGAACGGATGGTCGTCTCGAATATTCATAAAGGCGGCATTCCCCCTGTTGAAGCAGGTGCCTATCTTGGAACGCTTATTCAAAAAATTATAAAATACGAAGCGAGCGGCGTTTCACTCGTGAAAAAGGAGGGCTAAAAAGGCAGTACACGTAAAATTCATGGAGTTGCGAACTATTCAATTCATCTCAAATGTCTATAAAATAACAGCCATTAGCAAAGCTTTGAAATTATTTTAATATCAAATATGCAGTGGAGATGAAGCAACCGAAAAAAGTGAATGGTTGAAATAATAATAAACAAACTTTAGTTTGTTAGTGTCTATAGAGAAGCTATAGAGGGTAGTCCCCCTACAGGTCTTCATATAGAAAGAACCTAAATCCTTAATCTAATAAGGGTTTAGGTCTTTTTTGCATCAAAATGTAAATCTGAATTTTTGATTTTTCACCTATAGCGTCGACTATCTTGAACATCAAAAGGTTCGAAGTTAAATTTCTTCACCAAAGTGTAAATCGAAAAAATGAAACAGAAGCCAATGAAAATCAGCTTCTTTCTCCTAAGGGGTTGTACCTGGACTTTTTATAAAGTTCTCAATTTATTCCCTTTAACATGATGCATCGTAAAGGTATTTTGAATAGTTTGTTTCATTGCATGACATCGGTCCCTTTGGTACACTATGCAGAAGTGCTTAGCACTTTTTTTGTTAGCATAATTGAGTTTGTATGTTCTTTACATATATTAAGAGCGTACTGGTAAGTAATTGGAGCTCTCTAAAAAATGGGAGAGTAAAGGTTTAAATTCTATAAAAAATATTTTAAAAATTAATAGTGTTACTAATAATGAAAAAATCATTTTATCCCTCATGAAGGATTGAATGGGGGTCTGGTTTGTCTGTACTTTTGGAGACAATCTTTTAGTAATAATAGTAGGAGGAAGTAATGAATAACTACAAATTGACCATTCAATATGATGGTGGACGCTATCAGGGTTGGCAACGACTTGGCGATAGTGAAAATACGATTCAGGGAAAAATAGAAAGTGTGTTAACGGAAATGGTAGGAGAACCCATTGAAATCATTGGGTGTAGCAGGACCGATTCGGGTGTACACGCGTTTTCACAAATAGCCAATTTTAAGATGAGTTTGAATATGACTGAAACTGAAGTCATGAATTATTTGAATAGGTATTTACCACGGGATATCAGTATTGTGGAAGTTACATTGGTTCCTGAACGTTTTCATGCCCGTTATAATGTGAAGGATAAGACCTACTTGTATAAGATCTGGAACGAACCTTATACAAATCCATTCATGCGAAAGTATAGTATGCACGTTGAGGAAAACCTCAATATATCAAGCATGATAGAAGGTAGTCAGTACTTTATAGGCAGTCACGATTTTACGGCTTATTCGAATGCAAAGTCAAAGAAGAAGTCCATGGTCCGTGAAATATATTCTATTGATATAGAAGAAGTTGCAGGCTTCATCGAAATTAGAGTGCGAGGTAACGGTTTCCTTTATAATATGGTTAGAAAGATTGTGGGAACGTTAATAGAAGTCGGATTGAATGAAATAGATGCTAAAAATATCCCAAGTATCATTGAGTCGAAAGAAAGAATCCAAACGGGCCGTATGGCAGACCCAGCTGGGTTGTACTTGGAAACGGTCGAGTTTTAAAACAGAATCAACGATATGGATACACTTAAAAAACCAACTGAAATAGAAGTTGGTTTTTTGAGGTTTTTATTAATTGACTCTCTTCAATTGGAGATTATATCGGAATGTTTCTTCGTCTGAATATAGTTTATATCCAAGACTATCACTGTAGCTAAGAAATACTTTATTCGGTAAGTGCTTTTTGGATTCACTTGATATTAATATAGGCACTCCATCGATTATGAATTTCTCATCTTCTTCTGTTTGGTTATCAATTTTCAGTTCGTGTTCCACATAAATGGAACAGCTTCCAAGATAGATGGCTTCGATTCGTATCCCTTCGTTCTCTTTATAGTCCACTTTTCTTAATTGTTCTACTGCTTCTTTTTTTAGCTCAATATGCATTTATCAACACTCCAGTTAAAAGTTTTTTATCATGAATGTCAGTACAAAGAACGTCTGGTTAAATATTCTATTCATTCATATACCCAATTGTTTATATACTAATGTGTCCATTAAATGTTAAATGAAGAGATATCTTATGTAAATGCTTTCATGAAAAATCCTCCTAGCGCGCATTTTAAAACGGGCTATAGAGTAAGAAAGCAAAATAGTAGAGCAGAAGTTCGATGTTAGCCTTTCTTCCTTAGAATGAAAAGGGTTTATTTCATTCAAATACGAAAGAGCTATGTGTCATATAATAAAAGTAATGCTATAATAGGGTACTCAAGTGGATTAGGGTGCCTTTTACCTACATTGAAAGGGAATGATCCGAAACTTCCCCTTTGTTTATTTCGGAAACACTATCGGAGGTGTGTTAATATGAATAAAAAATGGACTATTGAAAATATCCGTGACTATGTCACGAAGAATTCCGATAGTGAATTACTTTCTACTGAATATCTTGGGTACTCCCAAAAATTACAGTTTAAATGTTCATGCGGAAATATCTTTGAAAAATCTTTCACTAAATTTAAAGGGAGCAATCAGAGAAGTTGTTCAGATTGTTCAGCTCCTAAACCTTCACGCTAAGGTTTATAAATCCAGTATATAAGAAGTCGCTCAATACTCTAAGAATTCAGGGGGGTATTGAGCGACTTCTTTTGTTTATTAGGGGATATGGAACTAATTCATTTAGGGGTTAGTTACTAAAAGGTAAAGGGAAGGGATGCCCAAAAGGACACCCAGTTTATCCATTAAGAGGGCATACCTATAATAGCTTTCGGCTCTAGGAACTCCTCGATTCCGTAATCCCCCCATTCACGACCGATTCCTGACTGTTTGAAACCTCCGAATGGTGCAGAGAAGTCTGTTTTTGGATTGTTGACCGTGATTTGGCCGGCCCGGATGTTTGAAGCCACTTTGAACAATTCATCTGGATTCTGACCGAATACATACCCCGCTAATCCATATTTTGTGTCATTGGCGATTTCGATGGCTTCATCGATTGTTTCATAAGTCAGTATGGACATGACAGGTCCAAAGATTTCTTCTTGGGCAATGGTCATATCGTTTTTAACATCGGTGAAAACGGTGATATTTGAGAAATATCCTTTATCGAGTCCTTCTGGTTTTCCTGGTCCACCAGCGACAAGAGTGGCTCCTTCTTCAGTACCTTTATTTATATAGGACTGAACAGTTTCCCATTGTTCCTTAGAAACTTGTGGTCCCATGAAGGTGTTTTTATCCTGTGGATTGCCTACGGGAAAATCGGGAAGTGCTTCTTTGACGGCGTCAATGAATTCATCATGCATCGATTTTGGAATGATGGTCCGTGTGGCCGCTGTGCAAACTTGTCCGGTATTCATTGCAACATTTAAAATGGAGGTTCGTGCCGCATCCTTAACATTAGCGTCTTTTAAAACAACCAACGGAGATTTCCCTCCAAGTTCAAGTGACACTTTTTTAATATCCTGAGCCGCATTTTCCATGATTTTCGTTCCCACGGGACCAGATCCGGTAAAGGAAACGAAATCAATACCTGGATGAGAACTGATGGCGTCCCCAATGGTTGAGCCCGATCCATTTACTAAGTTGAATACACCTTTAGGTAATCCGGCCTTATCAAAAATCTCTGCTAGGATGATTGCCGCAAATGGTGTCATGGCGGCAGGTTTTAGTACGACGGTGCTACCAGCAGCAAATGCACTTGCTAGTTTGGTAGAAGGTTGATTTGTCGGGAAATTCCAGGGTGTAATAAGACCGGCAACGCCAATTGCTTCTTTTTTGATTAAGGTGTTTCCTCTTTGTTCAGTAAACTCGAAGGTTTTAAGGAGTTCAGCAGCTTTTTTAAAATGCTGTAAGCCCATCTCGTACTGAATTTGTTCACTACGAGTAATAGGTGAACCTAACTCTTCGGTTATAACTTTAACAAGATCATCTTTCCGGTTTTCATATTCTTTAGCAATATTCTCTAAAAGTTTCATTCTTTCTTCTATATCCATTCTAGAGAAGGACGGGAAGGCAGCACGCGCTGCTTCCACGGCACGATCGACATCTTCTTTACTACCAGCACTAATTTTCCCGATGACTTCTTCTGTAGCTGGGTTAATAACATCAATCGTTTCTGTACTTGTGGAATCCACCCATTCGCCATTAATATATTGCTGTGTATAGTTATGCATGATTCCAGCTCCTTTTCTTCATTTATATTAGTTTTTTCCCCTGTATAATGAAGAGTAAACGTTATGATGCTTGTAACTGGATAGGATAGTTGAACAGCGGTTTATGAAGCAATTAATCTTAAATGATGTATTATGTTGAAATTCATAAACCTTAAATTATGTTTCAAGCGGTGATAGGCAAGGTCTGATCGTCTTACTGATTCCAAACGAAATACAAAAAACCTCAAAAAAATTGAGGTCATTTCATGTTTTCCCTTATATTGGTGGGAATCATGACTACTTCGGTTTTCAAATCGACCGGTCTAAATGTTTCATCGATACATTCTTTCCAATACTCTACATGTTTTTTATCTATCCAGTGTTCTGATTCGTTCACTTCAACACCATTTTCACCTTGGACAGAGTACCAATATAAATATTCATCACCATTTAAAAGCTCTCTAAAAATGGTTTCCACATACATCTTTTCACCTTCAAGTGTTAACAGCACATCATTCATATTTTCATTAAGAAATCGTATCCATTCATCTACTTGTTCTGATTTCCCTTCCTTCACCCTAAATCTTGTAAGTTCTACATTCATATATATCCTCCGTAAAATGTAATCATTTATCCATGTTACATATTTTAGATGGTTTTGAAATAAATAACAATATCTAATTCTACTGTGTATGATTGTATATAAGGAACGAGAGTGCGGTTTGGGTATTAACCAATTCCTTCCACTTTAATATTATAATACTATGTATAGTCTCGTTTTAAATGTATCTGTAAACAACCAATAAGCACTACTATTTAAATAGTAATCTAGTTAAGATATGATGATAGAAAGATTACTGTAGAAACAAACTACTTTAATGATAAGGAGATTTAAAATGCATCGTTCGCCTATAGATTATTTACGCCTGGCAGGAATCTTGGATGGCGTTTCATTGTTGACATTATTACTTATTGCTATGCCACTAAAGTATTTTGCTGATTTACCGCTTGCAGTGACGATTAATGGTAGTATACACGGGGGAATTTTCCTCTTGTATATCGGAAGCATTCTATATGCAGCCATTCGCATCCAGTGGTCGATTAGTTGGTCACTTGCCGCGGTATTTGCCGCGTTTATTCCGTTTGGGAATTTTATCTTTGACCTTTATTTAAAAAAAGCGAAAGATCGCTACCATGTAAAGCCTTTCCGAATATCATGGATCATCTATAGCATTATATTCTTTTCATTTATAGACTTATTTGCTCAGCTGCCGGTCATGAGTACATTTGCGACGTCAGTAGGGGCGAGCGCGTTTATTGCAGGTATTGTGGTTGGTTTATATTCGTTTACAAACTCATTTGGCAATATCACATCGGGAATATTAACGGATAAAATAGGTCCACTCTCGATGATGATATTTGGACTGGCCGCTACGAGTGCATCATTATTTTCTTACCATTTCGTTGATGACCCTATGACTTTACTTATTGTTCGATCTTTACACGGCTTTTTTGGCGGGCTTATTGTACCCGCTGCATTTACGCTTCTAGCGAATACAACGGAGAATGATGAACAAGGAAGTAAAGGTGCGGTAACAGGGTCATTCGTGGGGATCGCCGCCATTATAGGGCCAGCTTTCAGTGGGATAATGGCGAGTAGAACGTCCGTTCCGAATGTCTTCACCGTAATAGGCGCCCTCGGTGTCTTATTACTTGTTAGCTCTTTTTTATTACGTCAAGTACATGTCAAGAAGATAAAGAGAGAAGCGTCGCATGTCTCATTCAAGTGGAACCGGGATGTACAAAAGGCATTTATGGGAGCATTCTTTTTGATGTTTTCCCAAGGGGCATTGGCTTATTTGCTGCCTTTGCATGTGGAAGCACTTGGCTATAGTTCCCGGATGTCCGGTACACTAATGAGCATGTTTGGAATTGTAGCGGTGTTCCTTTTTATTTTACCGACAAATCGAGTATTTAACCGGGTTGCTCCTTTGTTTACCATGCTTATTGGTGTGGCTGTTTTAGCCATTAGTCAAATGCTGATTGGGCAAATGACGACGACGTTGACATTATATCTTGTGATGATTCTATATGGCATTGGATTCTCAAGTTTATTCCCTTCCATCAATTCCCTCCTGATACAATCAACGACGCCTGAAACACGTGGACAGGCTTATGGATATTTTTATGCGTTTTTCTCTATCGGTGTGGTTGTCGGTTCATCGGTTCTTGGTTTTTTACGGATTGGGATCGCCGGAGGGTTTATGCTCACGGGGATGGTGCTCACAGGATTTTTAATAGTTGTCCTTTTCGATATTAGAAAAAGGGTAAAGAGCAAGAAAATTTCTGATTTTAGTATGAAATGATTAATGAAAAAGGGATGTAGGATTGTTTTACGTGCTTAATCTTATGTCATTTTTTCTATTGATGCTTCTAGACTTATTCATTTTTTCGTGTGAATCTGATAAACTTGTAGCACGTAAAGATTGAAAGGTGTAGGTAGTATGATTAAGGAATTTAGGGAGTTTATTGCTAAAGGCAACGTACTGGACCTTGCGATTGCAGTAGTGATGGGTGCGGCTTTTGGAAAAATCGTGTCGTCACTAGTTGAAAATATTATCATGCCGATTGTTGGGATTTTACTAGGGGGAATCAATCTTTCTTCACTGTCCATAACGGTGGGAAAAGCGGTCATTCAATATGGGTCATTTATTCAGGCCGTGATTGATTTCTTGATTATTTCGTTTGCTATTTTCATATTCATGAAGTTGGCAAACTCTATTTTTAGGAAAAAAGAGCAAGAAGAGGTAGTGGTGGAAGCACCAGCAACTGAACAATATTTAAAGGATATCCGTGACCTTTTGCAAAAAAATGTACGCGAGGATGACAGGAGATGAACCTCCTCATTTTCTGAGCATGGTCCTTGTATATAACTACTAGAATGATAAAAGAGCATGTCTGGAACAGTTTGGTTCCAGACATGTTCTTTTATTTATGTATAAAGAAATTTTTTAAATAGTACTATGGAATTATTCAAAGGTAAAGGTCGGCTTAAATCAGGAGGGATAAAAAGAAGTAACGGACAGCTCATACCAAGAAATTTTAAGAAAACGTGGTTATTTAGGAATTAAACCTTCAGGAAAAAATGCCTATTAAACTGGGTGGTATTTACCATATTTCATAATTTTTAGATGTTAGGTAATCTAACAAGTATATTGTGTAATTGAAAAACTAATGATACAATTTAGAAAATTCCGAAATACGAAACCGACATTCCGAATTTCGGGACAATGTTGAATACTTTACAAACTATTAATCGATGAGAAGAGTAAAAGAATGATCGTTGAAATGGAGGAATACTCATGCATACAGTTGATTTGAATTGTGATTTAGGAGAAAGCTTTGGAGCTTATCGAATGGGAAATGATGAAGAAATTTTAAATTATGTTACTTCAGTGAATGTTGCGTGCGGTTTTCACGCTGGGGATCCAACTGTTATGAGAAAAACAGTTCAGTTAGCTTTGGAAAAGGGTGTAAAAATCGGTGCCCATCCTGGTTTGCAAGATTTAATGGGATTTGGGCGACGGAATATTCATATTTCCCCCCAGGAAGCTTATGATATGGTGGTGTATCAGATAGGTGCATTAAATGGTTTCTTGCAATCTGAAGGAGGCCGGATGCAGCATGTCAAACCGCATGGGGCACTTTATAATATGGCGGCTCAAAACAAAGATTTGTCCCTTGCCATTGCAGAAGCCGTATATAAAATTAACCCACAACTTATATTATTCGGTTTGTCGGGGAGTGAATTGATACGTGCTGGTCAATCTATTGGTTTACAGACCGCTAGTGAAGTGTTTGCCGATCGTACGTATCAGAAAGATGGCTCATTGACATCTCGAAGGGAAAAGAATGCATTGATTGAAAGTGATGATGAAGCCGTAGCCCAAGTCATTACCATGGTTAAGGAAGGAAAGGTGCTGTCCCAGCAAGGAACGCAAGTGGAAATTAAGGCAGATACGATTTGTATACATGGAGATGGAACTCACGCACTAAGCTTTGCAAGTCATGTTAAAAAATCGCTAGAATTATCTGAAATTACAGTCAGTTCATTCGCTTAATATCAAACATCTAGGAGGTAGATTCTATTGGAGCCAATCAAAAATACATCGGTACATAAAATTTCAAATAAGCCAAAGACCAATAAGACTTTATTGTTGGGTGCAGCATTCCTTATGGCAACGTCAGCTATTGGACCAGGATTTTTAATGCAAACAACGGTTTATACTCAAAGTCTGGCAGCAAGTTTTGGATTCGTCATTCTTATTTCTGTTATTCTCGATATTTTTGCTCAAACTAATGTGTGGCGAATTATTGCTGTATCTGAAAAAAGAGGACAAGAGATTGCTAACATGGTTCTTCCTGGGCTAGGTTACGTTTTAGCGGCTCTCATCGTTCTGGGAGGTCTTGCATTTAATATAGGGAATATCGCTGGAGCTGGACTAGGTTTAAACGCGATGACAGGGATGTCTCCAACAACTGGAGCAGCCATTAGCGCAGTCATTGCTGTTTTGATTTTTGTGGTGAAAGAAGCAGGAAAAGCCATGGACCGATTTACACAGATTGCTGGCTTTGTAATGATCTGTTTGATGGTTTACGTAGCATGGACAACCTCTCCTCCAGTTGGGGAAGCGGTAGTGAAGACATTCGCTCCCGATAAGATAGATATCATTGCAATCGTTACGTTAGTTGGGGGATCTGTGGGCGGTTATATTACATTTGCAGGTGGACATCGTCTATTAGATGCGGGAGTCAAAGGTGTCGGGGCCCTTCCAGAAGTTACGAAAAGTTCCGTCGTAGGCATTTTAATAACCACGGTTATGAGAATTGCTCTATTTCTAGCTGTCTTGGGTGTTGTATCACAAGGCTTACAAATTGATTCGGAAAACCCCGCAGCATCCGTATTTCAACTTGCCGCTGGAAATGCTGGCTATAAAATTTTTGGTGTTGTTATGTGGGGAGCTGCCATAACATCAGTAGTAGGTGCTGCTTATACTTCTGTATCATTTATCAGAACATTCAGCCAGAAGATAGAGAAAAAAGCGAATTGGATCATTATTGGCTTTATTCTTCTTTCCACCATTTGCTTTTTGTTAATAGGTAAACCGGTTAAAGTACTCCTTGTGGTAGGGGCAATTAACGGCCTCATTTTACCAATCGCCCTTGGAACGCTATTAATCGCCGCTTATAGGAAGAATATTGTAGGTGACTATAAACATCCATTGTGGCTAACGATTTCCGGTGTATTCGTTGTCATCGTTATGGCATTAATGGGTGGGTATACATTAATCACCCAACTACCTTCACTATTTTAATAGTATTCAATTGATGAGCCCATTTAAAAATCCAAATTACATAGGAGATGTCTAATATGATTGATTTTTCCCAAGCGAGCCCTGAAGAGTTACGCTCCATGATCCGTAATAATGAATGGACGAAACCGACTGCAGGGATGGCAAATGGGTATGCGCAAGCAAACCTAGCTATCTTGAAAAAGGAGCACGCATTCGATTTTTTGTTATTCTGTCAACGTAATCCTAAGTCTTGTCCTTTACTGGATGTAACTGAAATTGGTTCACCTATACCTAAGTTCGCTGCTCAGGCTGGCGATATCCGGACAGATATCCCTAAGTATCACATCTATAAATATGGTGAGTGGGTAGAAGAAGTGACGGATATTTCAGATTATTGGGAAGATGATATGGTGGGATTCCTGATTGGTTGCAGCTTCACCTTCGAACATGCCTTGTTGAACAATGATATTTCGATTCGTCATATTGAAGAAGACTGCAATGTTCCTATGTATAAAACGAATATTCCTTGTATAGAAGCTGGCATTTTCCATGGGGAAATGGTAGTAAGCATGCGCCCGATTCCTCAAAAAGATGTCGTTCGAGCTGCTCAAGTCACCTCACGATTTCCTGCCGTGCATGGTGGACCAATCCATATCGGAAACCCAGAGGCGATTGGCATCTCCTCCATTGATCAACCGGATTTTGGTGATGCAGTGACCATTCATGAAGGGGAAGTTCCGGTGTTCTGGGCATGTGGCGTGACGCCTCAATCCATCGCGATGGAAACAAAACCAGCCATTATGATTACACATGCACCAGGACATATGTTCATAACGGATATCCGGGATGAAAAGTTGGGCGTTTTATAATAAAAGGAAAGAGATGAGTTCTATGCCGGAAAAGCTTTCAAGTAAAACAAATGTCGTACTATCTCCATTAGGCGATTCCGCAATCGTGATTACTTTTGGAAATGAAATGAATGGTACCATTCATAAAAAAATAAAAATCTTCAAGGACATGCTTGAAGAAAAACCATTTATTGGTTTCATAGAATGTGTACCGGCTTTTACTAACTTGACGGTCTATTACGATGCGTTGATGATCTATAACGAGCAAAAGCAAAAAAGTAAAGAGTCCTGCATTTCCCCATATGAAGTCGTTCAGACAATCATCGAAACAAAATTGCAGCGGGTGAATAATGATAAAGCCCTGGACCAACGAACGATTAGCCTGCCTGTTTGTTATGGGGGGGAATTTGGACCGGATCTGGAGCATGTTGCTCGCTTCAATCATTTAACTACAGATGAAGTCATTCATATCCATTCCAGTGGTGAATACTTTGTGTATATGATTGGTTTTGCACCAGGTTTCCCCTTTTTGGGTGGACTTTCAGAAAAAATCGCGACGCCTAGAAGGCGGTCACCTAGAATGAACATACCAAAAGGTGCCGTTGGAATTGCAGGAATGCAAACGGGTGTATATCCCATTTCAACTCCTGGAGGATGGCAACTAATTGGCCAAACACCATCTACACTATTTCTACCTAATGAATCACCGCCGAGCTTATTACAAGCAGGAGATAAGGTGAAATTCATTCCCATTTCTTCTGTGGAGTATAAAGAAATTGCTCGTAAGGAGGAGTTAAAATGAGTATGCGTGTCTTGAAACCAGGATTGTTGACAAGCATCCAGGACCTAGGAAGGAAAGGCTTTCAGCAGCACGGAGTGATCGTAAGCGGAGCCATGGATCCTTACTCTCTTCGCATTGCCAATATGTTGGTTGGCAATGAAGAAGGGGAAGCCGTCCTCGAAATCACCTTATTGGGACCGACTCTTAAAATAGAAAAAGATTGTTTACTTGCCATGACGGGCGGCAATTTATCACCGACCATTAATGGGGAAGCCGTACCGATGTGGAGACCTATTTTTGTGAAAAAAGGAGCGGTTCTTGCATTCTCGGGATGCCGATCAGGCTGTCGCGCATATTTGTCTGTTGCGGGTGGATACTCCATTCCCTCCATCATGAATAGTAAAAGTACCTATTTAAGGGCAGGAATGGGGGGATATAAGGGAAGGGCCTTACAAGTGGATGATGTGATAGATTTTAATGAAGCTTCTCCTCGTCCTGCGAAATATGGGTTAAACGTATTCTCTACAGTTAAATGGTTTGTTGACGAGAAGGATTTTATGCCCGACAGTAAGCCGGTTATCCGAGTTACCAATGGAACCCAATACGAATTTTTTACGGAGTCCAGTAAAGTTCAATTCGAACAAGAGTTATTTAAAGTATCCAACCAGTCTGACAGAATGGGGTATCGGATATCAGGCCCTTTGCTTGAATTAAAAGAAAAGCGGGAGCTGTTGTCAGAGGCGGTAACGAATGGTTCCATTCAAGTTCCGCCGGATGGCAACCCTATCATCTTACTAGCCGATAGCCAAACCACCGGGGGATACCCCAAAATTGCTCAAGTCATTACGGCTGATATCCCATTCATCGGACAAGTTAAACCAGGGGATTCCATTCAGTTTGCCAGGGTTACTTTAAGAGATGCGGAACAGTCATACCTTCAAAAGGAACAACTTCTAAAAGAATTGAAGATTTCGATTGCATGGGCTCTGAAGGAATTCATACTATATGGTTAAATCATTAGCATTAAACTAGGGAAAGGCAATTTCCATAAACGTCTTCCTTAAGACATTCTTTCGGGAATGGGGCTCTCTTATTTTTTTCCATGATTTGTAATGAAATATAGGAGAGGTGAACAAAGCACTTCCAATAAATAATGGATACATAAAATAAGAATGGGGACATTGTATGCAAGCTCATAATAAAACGGTAGTCAAATCCATGCAAATTCTTACTCTTTTCCTGAATCATCCCAAACTGTCATTTAACGAAATGATGGATTATTCCAACCTACCCAAAACCTCCTTGCATCGTATGGTCGTGTCATTAGAAGAAATGGGATTTTTAACAAAAGATGATGATGGCTATTATTCATTAGGCCTTATTTTCTTACAGCTTGGTCAACTAGTAAGTGAACGTTTGGATATTAGGAAAATCGCCTACCCCATTATGAAAGAACTTCGGGATGACGTTGAAGAGGCTGTGAATCTCATTATCAGGGATGCAGACCAAGCGATGTATATCGAAAAAGTTGATACGAAGCAGCCTGTACGCCTATATACCTCCATTGGTAGGCGCTCACCACTTTATGCAGGGGATTCTAGAATCATCCTTGCCTATTTACCTGAAGAAGATCGGGAATCGTATATAGAAAAGGTAGAATTAAAGTCAATGGCCATAGGAACGATCAATGATAAAACAATCCTTCGTCAGGCTTTGGATGAGGCGAAGAAAAACGGGTATACGATCACTTCTTCTGAACTTGAAAATTATACAAAATCCGTTAGTGCACCCATACTTAATGGGGATAATCAAATTGTCGCCGGTATTAGTGTAGCGGGTATCGAAGCACGATTTAAAGAAGATCGTTTACCCGAATTAATTGAAAAAGTAACGAATGCTGCTAAACGGATCTCTTGGAAATTGGGATGTAAAACTTCATAGTTTCATGTAGCCAAGACCTTGAGTAGGGGGAATAGAGGATGAAATCACTCTCTCGGCCAGTTACAGCGATAGGCATTGCTTTCGTTGTGATCATATGGGGACTATGTTGGCCGGTCTATAAAGTGGCACTCGATTATTCACCGCCACTGCTTTATGCGGGAATGCGTACATTTTTAGGCGGACTGTTATTAGCCTTAGCTCTTCTTCCTCAATGGAAGAAGATTCAGTGGAAGAGAAATTGGTACATCTACGTAATCGTTGCATTTTTCAATACAATCATATTCAATGGTGTCCAGACGATTGGCCTTCAATATTTAGCTTCGGGCTTGTTTTCGGTCATCGTTTATCTTCAGCCGGTTTTAGTCG
Source organism: Peribacillus sp. NPDC097264 (assembly GCF_050277925.1). Classification (NCBI taxonomy): domain Bacteria; kingdom Bacillati; phylum Bacillota; class Bacilli; order Caryophanales; family Bacillaceae; genus Peribacillus; species Peribacillus sp. NPDC097264. The sequence continues at coordinate 111,420 of NZ_JBNNSR010000002.1, read as the reverse complement.
TGTTAATAGCATGGAAATGGTTGAAAGAATCACTATCCGCCATTAAAATCATGGGGTTGATGATTGGTTTTACGGGAGTGGTGCTTGTATGTCTGGATGGAATTTCCGGTGAAATCTCTTATGTTGGTATTATACTAGCACTTATTACTGCAACTGGATGGGCATTCGGTGTGGTCTATGTAAAGAAGACCAGTACGCAAGTGCATGGACTTTGGCTGGTGGCGCTGCAAAGCATCATTGGTGGCCTGTTTCTGACAGGCAGTGGTTTGGCAGTAGAAAATGCATCGTATATTGAGTGGAATTCAACGTACCTATTCTGTTTGATTTTTGGATCCATCTTTAGTATGGCATTAGCTACTGCAGTGTATTTCAAGTTAATGAGTTCTGGCGAAGCAAGCAAAGTCGGATCTTTTACATTTCTTGTTCCTTTAATAGCAGTAGGGATAGGGACAATATTCTTAGGTGAACCATTTACTATATCCCTCCTTGAAGGCATGGTCCTCATCTTACTTAGCATCTATTTAATTAATCGAAAGGGCGCATCGAAAGTTGTAAAAGTAAAAGGCAAAAATGTGGTGTAACAACATTTCTGCCTCTTACTTTTGTGTTAGGGGACTCGTTAATGTAGGTGTAAAGGGATTTATGGTATCCACCTCGGTTACCCTATTTCATCTAAAAAAACAAAATATAAATTGATTTTACCTATTGTAAAAATATACCTTTTATTTTATGGTTAGTTTAGATAAAAGAAATGATTCATAGGGAAAACCATAAATGTTCAGATGTGGGCATGATGAAGAAGAGTTGTATTCTGGTTCCAATACAATGTAAACGCTTTCTTAATAAAGACTATACGTGTGAGAAACCCTGATCTTTATCCCAGCCTATGGATGAGTTTCTATAGTGAAAGAGATTTTACCGGATAAAGTGATAGCAAAGGCATTTGTCAGAAATGCCTACCATAGTATAGAAGGAGCGCGTATATTATTTTTTCCTGACTACATGTTTATCTTGACTGACTGGGTTATATATTACGCCTAGAAGGAAAAAGCACCGAGAGAATCGCTTGCTACCAAATCATTACAGGGGGTGCAGGTATGAAGCTTTCAGAATTACTTGATGAGAACATTCGAGATTTCGGTGAGTATCCTTTAATATTCTCCGGAGGCAAACAATATACAAATATAGAAACAATGAACTATGCCAATCTGTTGGCCAATGGTTTGCAAAATCATGGAGTGGATGCCGGGGAAAGGGTAATCGTCATTATGCCGAATTCCCCGGAGGTGTTATTTGCCTATCAGGGAATCACAAGGGCGGGAGCTGTGATTGTACCTGTCATGTATACTTTACATCCAAAGGAAATCGCTTTTATTGCCGATAATTGCGGAGCCAAGTTGATAATTACCTCTTCTTTACTTCTTGATAAGATAGCACAGGCGATCGAGTTAATGGATGTGCATCCATCCGTACTTGTAGTTGATGCACCTACTTCCGAACAAGCCTATAATTTCTATGATTATCTGTCTCCATCACTTGATTGTGATACGAAGCTGATTGAAGTGATGCCTGAGGATACGGCTGTCATCCTTTACACGTCAGGGACAACCGGGAATCCTAAAGGAGTCAAGCTAACTCATAGAAACCTATGTTCCAATGCAGAAAACTCAGTAAAACACTCTAATGTAGAACGTGGAACGACACTTGGAATTCTTCCGCTTGCACATGTGTTTGGGCTTACCATTTCTCATACATGCTACATAGTGGGAAGTTCCATTGTGGTATTCGAACGCTTCGAACCGAAAGAAGTATTGGCAGCGATCGAAACCCATAAAGTAAGAGCGTTTTCTGTAGTCCCTGCCATGATTCATGCTTTGGTAGCTTTCCCAAACGCCGATAAATATGACACAAGCAGTTTGGAATCGGTCAGCTCTGGATCTGCACCATTGCCTATAGCATTACTGGATGCATTTGAACAAAAATTCGGTGCTAAGGTGTATGAAGGATACGGATTATCTGAAGCGGCTCCCATCGTCACGGCACATACTAAAGACCGTCCGATTAAACCAGGATCTGTGGGGATTCCAATACCAGGGGTAACCATAAAGATTGTGAATGAAGAGAACGAAGAAGTTCCAAGAGGAGAAATCGGTGAATTGCTTGTCAATGGAGATAATGTGACACCTGGCTATTTCCGGAATGATGAAGAAACCGATCGTACTGTAAAAGAAGGCTGGTTATATACCGGTGATCTCGGACGCTTGGATGATGAAGGGTATCTATACATTGTCGATAGAAAAAAAGATCTTATCATTCGGGGCGGATTCAACATTTATTCAAGGGATGTGGAAGAAATCCTTAGTAAGCATTCAGGCATTTCTGAAGTTGCAGTTGTTGGTGTACCGGACGAGAGAATGGGTGAGGAATTAGTTGCCTGTGTCGTGAAAGATTCGTCCTCGTGCGTATTGGAAGAAGAATTGATTCTCTATTGTCAGGACAACCTTGCCAAACATAAAACGCCAAAGAGAATCATATTTTTAGATAGTTTGCCACGAAATGGCGTAGGAAAGATTTTAAAGACCCATTTAAGAAAAATGGTGAATGTGGCGGATTTAACAGGTTCTAAAAAAGGATGAGTTCCAATTTTGAGAGGGGGTTTCAATGATGAGAAAAACCATTACCGCAACTTCAAGAGGATTAATGATCGATTCATTTCCATATCGCCTATATCAAAAAGCCAAAAAGGTGGGAACATGGAATCCCGCTGCCATTGATTATACAAAGGATGCTGAGGACTGGAAGATTTTATCGATAGGACAAAAAAATAGCATCCTTCGACTACTGTCACAATTTCAGGCTGGAGAAGAAGCCGTTACCCTCGATTTATTACCGCTCATCATGGCAATAGCAAAAGATGGACGGATTGAAGAGGAGATGTATCTGACCACTTTCCTATTTGAAGAAGCGAAACATACAGAATTCTTCAGGACGGTTTTGGATGCTATAGGTGAAAAAGGTGAATTGAACCCTATGTTAACTGACACATACAAGCAAGTTTTCCATGTTATATTACCCTCTGCCATGGAGCGTCTGATTACAGATCAGTCACCAGAGGCGGTTGCCGATGCAGCCACTGTATATAATATGTTTGTCGAAGGGGTTCTTGCTGAAACTGGTTACTTCTCTTTCTATAAGTCTCTGGAATCATCGAAATTGATGCCTGGTTTACTTGAGGGGGTCGGTAACTTGAAAAGAGACGAATCACGCCATATAGGGTATGGAACATTTCTGTTGCAACGATTGATTTGCGAACATCCCCATATATATGATGATGTCGTCATGAAACGAATGGAAGAGCTCACTCCTTTGGCATTCAAGATTATAGATGAAGGGTTTCAAGAACCTGACCTGGAAGCCTTCGATAATGAGCCCGATGAATTCGTGAATTTTGCCATGAAGCAGCTAAAAGTCAGAATGGAAATTTTGTCACGGGCGAGAGGGAAGAAAATCGAAGACATTTACAAAACGACCGAAAGTGATGTTGGTGTTTATTGAGGGTGAATCAAACCAGTGCTATGTTGTAGTCCAAATGTTAAGGGTCGATATGGGACTAAAGAAAGCTCAACCATTTCAATCAATGGCTGGGCTTTTTCTCGTGCATAGCGATCCAAACTTTACTTGTGATTGCAGACTAAAAAAACACTTATTCCATTTATTTATAGGATTTTCGCTAGCACGGGCCCACACATGCTCTTTATATAATGAATACATTACAAAGAACTAACAAATTAATAGAGACGACCGTTAAGATAATAATGAATGGGATCATCCACCATGAATAGAGGAAATGGATATACACCGATGTATGTACACCATCAATAAGGAGTACTTAATTTTATGAAGATCTTACTAATTTCTTCAGGTTATAAAGGGATATACCCATATATTGAACAAGCAATAGAGAAAGCGTTTATGTTTTACGGCCACACTATTTATAAAATGAAACCAGTATATGAACAAGGAATAATGGAAAAAGTCATCGATTATAAACCTGATTTAATCCTAACGCTTGTGGGTTTTAGGATAGAGAAGACATTGATGGAGTGCCTCAAAAAAAGCGGCTCACCTTTATGTATTTGGATGACGGAGGATCCTTTTTATATGGATAAGACCATTGAAATTGTTAAGGATTATCACTATGTGTTTACGATAGATTTAGGAGCCTTGGAGTTTTATAGAAGGATGTTCCCCAATAAAAAAGTTCATCATCTCCCATTAGGAACAGATCCTTCCCTGTATAAGCCTCCTGATTCCCCTGTCCAGTATTCATATGACGTTTGCATCGTTGGGTATCCATATCCAGAGAGAATAGAATTAGCAAATAATATCCTGAATAAAACCCGATTTAGCCTGGTTCTTGTGGGAAACAGGTGGAAAACACATATTAGAAACGAGCTCAGCGAAAGATTAACCGTCATCAATAGATGGGTAGTCCCCGAGACTGTAAGAAGCCTATTTAATCGTTCGAAAATCATTTTGAACCCTCATCGCGCCTTCGATTTTGAAAAAAATTCAAATACACTTCGAATTGAAAATAAAAGCATAAATAATAGGACCTTCGATATCGCATCTTGCGGCGGGTTTCAACTAATATCCAATCAGCTTGACTTAAAAAGGCACTTTCGCTCCGAGGAAATCGTTTCATACACGGACCATACTAATTGTGTGGAATTGATTGATTACTATATCAATAACGAGAGTGAAAGAAATCAATATAGCAAGAATGCTTATGAAAGGGTGCTGAATTGTCATACCTTTCTCCATAGAATTCAGTACATCCTTGAGCAAATAATTTAAGTTAAAGGGCGGAAGCGAATGTTTACTTTAAAAGATAAAACAATCCTGATAACGGGTGGTACCGGTTCATTCGGGAGAAGGTTCGTGAGTAAGGTTTTGGAGATGGATGTTAAGAAAGTCATTATATTCAGTAGGGATGAATTAAAGCAATATGAAATGGCTCAGGAATATACAGATCCAAGAATTCGTTTTTTTATAGGGGACGTAAGAGATAAAGAGAGGTTGTTTCGGGCATTTGATGGTGTCGATGTGGTAATACATGCAGCTGCTTTAAAACATGTGGGTATTTGTGAATATAACCCCTTTGAAGCTATTAAGACAAATATCCATGGTGCCCAAAATATTATTGAGACTGCCATTGATAGAGGAGTAGAGAGGGTAATCGCCTTAAGTACTGATAAAGCAGCTAGTCCTGTCAACCTTTATGGAGCGACAAAATTGGCCTCTGATAAACTATTTGTTGCGGCAAATTCGTATGCCGGAAACAAGAAGACCCGTTTTAGTGTGGTTCGTTATGGGAATGTCGTGGGAAGTCGGGGAAGCGTTGTTCCATTTTTCAAAAAAATCAGATCGACAGGTATATTGCCGATTACAGACGAGCGAATGACACGCTTTTGGATTACATTGACGCAAGGTGTACAGTTTGTTCTTGATAACCTCAAAAGAATGAAGGGTGGAGAAATATTTGTACCAAAGATCCCAAGTATGAAAGTCACGGATTTAGCAAAAGCGATTGCACCAGAATGCGAAGTCGAAATTAAAGGGATTCGCCCTGGTGAAAAGTTACATGAAGCTATGATTACGGAAGATGATGCCCGGAGGACGTTGGAATTCGACACATATTATATTATCCAACCTGAATTTCCATGGTGGGATGCGCGATCATCGAAAGGTGGAAAACCAGTGGCGGAAGGCTTTAGTTATGTAAGCAATACAAATGACCATTGGCTATCTGTCGAAGAGTTGAAAGAGCTAGTACAAGAGTAGAGGCCGTTAATCAGCTAGCGGAAGGAGGAGGGAAAATGGATGGATAGACCAATAAGAGAAACGTTTCTTCCTTACGGTCGTCAATGGATTGATGAGGATGATATCAATTCAGTCATTCAAGTTTTAAAAGGAGATTATCTGACGACAGGTCCTTATATTTCCAAATTTGAAACGGAATTAGCAAACTATGTTGGATCAAAGTATGCTGTCACATTCTCTAATGGAACTGCTGCATTACATGGCGCATGCTTTGCAGCCGGTATTGGGGAAGGAGACGAAGTCATTACGACACCCATGACATTTGCAGCCAGTGCAAACTGTATATTATATCAAGGTGGATTGCCTGTATTTGCTGATATTGATGAAGAAACATACAATGTTGATCCAAATGAAATCGAAAAGAAAATAACTGAAAAAACAAAAGCGATTATCCCTGTTCACTTTACGGGGAATCCCGCACCATTGGATGAAATATACGCTATCGCTAAAAAACATGGTTTAGTTATTATTGAAGATGCAGCGCATGCACTCGGAGCAACTTATAAACAGAAAAAAATAGGATCGATTAGTGACATGACCATGTTTAGCTTTCATCCTGTCAAACATATTACTTCCGGTGAAGGCGGTATCATTACGACGAACGATAAAGGGTATTATGAAAAGCTATTACAATTTCGCTCACATGGGATCACTCGTGATCCCAATAAGATGATTGATGATCATGGCCCTTGGTATTATGAGATGCAATTTCTCGGTTTTAACTATCGTATGACCGATATTCAAGCAGCCCTTGCATCCAGTCAATTAAAGAAAGTAGATAAATTTTTGGAGTTACGGAATAAATATGTCACGATGTACAATGATGAACTAAAAAAAATAAAGGCGATCACTATCCCTCATCAAAATAAAGAGGCTAGTTCAAGTTGGCATTTGTACATGATCCGTCTACATTTAGATCAACTAACGGGAAATAGAAAAGAGGCTTACAGTGCACTTCAACAAGAAAATATCGGAGTGAATGTGCATTATATCCCTGTCTATTTGTTACCTTATTATCAAGGGCTGGGTTATAAACAAGGACTATGTCCACATGCTGAAAAGTTGTACGAGGAAGTCATTACCCTGCCCCTTTTCCCTGCGATGACAGAACAAGACGTAGCGGATGTCATCGATGCTGTGAAAAAAGTGATAAACCGTTATTCTAACTGAGAAGGTGAGCTTTTTGAAAGTAGTAGCGGTTATTCAAGCAAGAATGGGATCAACAAGGTTACCAGGAAAAGTGATGAGGAAGGTTCAAGGGAAACCTTTGCTGGAATATCAGGTGGAAAGAGTTAAACAGTCTAAATTCATAAATAAGATTGTGGTTGCAACAACCATCAAGGAATCAGATCAGCCAATTGTAGATCTTTTTGAAAGACTTTCAGTAGCCTATTTTCGAGGTTCCGAAGATGATGTATTGTCGAGATTTTTTGAAGCGGCCACTAAGCATCATGCTAAAATTGTAATCCGGCTTACGGCTGATTGCCCTTTAAATGACCACCATAAGGTTGACAAAGTCTTAGCAGAATACTTTCTTAATGCCGAGGAATATGATTATGCTTCAAATACGCTGGAAAGAACATACCCTCGTGGTTTCGATGTGGAAGTTTTCTCAATGGAGACACTGGAGAAGGCATATAAAGAAGCAAATGGTTCCGCTTACCGGGAGCATGTAACCCCCTATATCTATTACCATCCTGAATTGTTTAACCTGGCTTCCATTCATTATCATACCGATTTAAGTTCTTTCCGCTTAACAGTCGATACGGAGGATGATCTAGTGTTAATTACCAAATTACTTCATCATCTGCAAAAAAAAGAAGACTTTACCCTTGAAGATATTATGGGCCTGTTACAGGAACATCCCGATTGGGCATCCCTTAATTCACATATTGAACAATTGAAAGTTTCAATGATAAAAATAGGCAATACGGAAACAGATGATCAATGATGCAGGCATATATCCGGGTTGACAGTTCTTTAGAGATTGGAACAGGTCATGTAATGAGATGTTTAACACTTGCAGATAACTTACGTAAACGGGGGGTCACGGTCCGTTTTATCTGTAGGGAACATGATGGACATTCAGCTGATTTAATCGAAGAAAATGGATTTGAAGTTTTTCTGCTTCCCATTTGTCATGTAAATGGAACTATTCAAAATCAAAAGCAATATTCGAATTGGCTAGGTGCTCCTTTGGTAATGGATGTTTCCCAAACAAAGGAAATCTTAAAGAAAGAACGAGCTGATTTATTAATAATCGATCATTATGCTATAGATGAACAATGGGAACGTAATTTTAGGGATGTTTCGAAAAAAATCATAGTCATTGATGATTTAGAGGATCGAAAACATGATTGTGATCTATTGATCGATCAAAATTTTCACGAGGACTCTAAACGGCGTTATCAAACTCTAGTACCCTCGCATTGTAAAAAATTTCTAGGACCGAGTTACGCTTTATTGAGAGAAGAATTCCATGAGCAATGGAAAAAGCAAAAAATACGTGAAGGCTCCTTGAGAAGGATCTTGATTTTCTTTGGAGGAATAGACCAAACCAATGAAACTGGAAGGGCCATAGAATCTTTTTTAAATCTAGGACGGGACGATATCCAGGTGGACGTGGTGGCTGGGAAATCTAATCCTCATATAAAAGAGCTGCAAACGATTTGCCAACAGTATAATAATTTACATGTTTATTGTCAGATTTCTAATATTGCCGAATTGATGGGTCAGGCGGATCTTTCCATCGGGGCTGGTGGTTCGACAACCTGGGAGCGGTGTTACCTAAGTTTACCATCAATAGTATGGAGCGTTGCTGAAAATCAGGTTGAGATTTGCAAAGGGCTAGGAAGAAAGAAAATCATCAAATATTTAGGTGAGAAGGAAACAATAGAGACGAATTTTATAACAGAGCAGTTGGCTGACATGATAAGTAATGAAACGGAGAGACATACAATGTCACAATTGTCGTATCATTTTATGAAAGATGTTTTGCCAAGACAACAAATGATGATAGAAGAATTAATAAGATTGGATGATTGATATGGGCTATAGATTAAGAGCATTCTCAAAAGAAGACCAGGAAATCATTTTCAACTGGAGAAATTTGCAACATATCCGGATGAATATGTATGATGATCAACTAATCCCCTATGAAGAGCATTGTCGATGGTTTGAATATGTACTGAAAGAACAAATACATTATTACCGCCTTTTTTTATATCACGATAAACCTTTGGGTCTCATCTCATTTAAGAATTACAGTTTAGAAAAACAATCGTGTGACTGGGGATTTTATATTGGTGAAAGTCATGCACCAAAAGGAGCCGGTACGATAATGGGATATTTGGGGTTAGAATATGCTTTTCATCATTTAGGTATGAAAAAAATTTTTGGTGAAGTTTTATCTTTTAATGATAAAAGTAAAAGCTTTCATCGAAAGTTAGGATTTAAGCACGAGGGCCTTTCGAAGAATAAACTAATTCGAGATGGTAGGTCCATCGAGGTAAATAATTTTTCCATACTCAAAGAAGGATGGGATAAACATAAAGGAACATTGAAATCTGAATTTTATAGTAGAGGCGTGATTGTATGAAAGATATCAACATTCAAGGAAGAATGATTGGACCGAGTCATCCTCCTTTTATAATAGCCGAGATGTCAGGTAATCATAATCATTCTTTGGACCGAGCTTTGGAAATAGTCGAAGCCGCAGCAAAAGCCGGCGCGCATGCACTAAAAATACAGACCTATACGGCAGACACGATGACATTGAATATTGATAACGAAGAATTTAATATTGAAGATAAAAGTAGTTTATGGAATAAGAAAAACCTGTATAAACTTTATCAACAAGCTTATACACCTTGGGAGTGGCATGAGACAATTTTCAAAAGGTGTAGAGAATTAGGACTCATCCCCTTTAGCACGCCATTTGATCAAACTGCAGTGGACTTTCTTGAAGACTTAAATATCCCCATGTATAAAATTGCCTCATTCGAGAACAATGATATCCCTCTTATAAAAAAGGTGGCTTCAACTGGGAAACCCTTGATCATCTCTACAGGCATGGCAACGCTTGCAGAATTAGATGAAACGGTCCGTGCGGTTAGAGATGCAGGCTGTAAAGACCTGATCCTTTTAAAATGTACGAGTACTTATCCATCTACCCCTACAAATACAAATATATCGACGATTCCCCACATGAAAGGTCTTTTCGGATGTCAGGTTGGATTATCCGATCATACGCTAGGTATCGGTGTTTCAGTTGCAAGTGTTGCGATGGGAGCGACTGTTATTGAAAAACATTTCACTACATCGCGAGCTGATGGTGGTGTAGATGCGGCATTCTCTATGGAGCCGGAAGAAATGAAAGCTTTAGTAGTGGAGACGAATAGAGCTTGGCAATCTTTGGGCAGGGTGAGTTATGGTCCGACTGAAGAGGAAAAAAAATCCATGAAATTTAGACGATCCATCTATATTGTCAAAGATGTAAAAGCCGGAGAAGTTTTGACTAAGGATAATATAAGAGTCATAAGGCCGGGGTACGGGTTAGCCCCTAAATATTATGAGAACTTGTTGGGAAAAAAAGCAGCCCAGGAATTGAAAGCAGGATCCCCACTGAATTGGGATAGTGTATAGAATCTTTGTTGACTGTCATTCAGTGGTGCAGGTTTTAACAGGAAAATTTTGAAAAAGGGGTGTGTGTTTTGCCAAAAGTTACTGTGATTTTAACGAGCTATAATAAACAAGAGTATATAGCGAATACCATTCGATCAATCTTAGATCAAACCTTTCATGACTTTGAATTGTTTATTATGGATGATAATTCAAATGATGAAACGATTAACGTTATTAAGCCATTTTTAGATGATGAAAGAGTGAGGTTTTTCAGGAGTGATATAAGTACAGTTGAAGAAAGGGTGGAGAAAACGAGATATGCTGTTTTAATCAATCAAGCATTGGAATTGGCAGAGGGAGAGTATGTTACGTACGCAACTGACGATAATGTATATCACAAACAGAAGATTGAGAAGATGGTTGAATACTTAGATCAACATCCTGAAGCTATGGTTGTCTATTCAGCATCAAAAACTGTTCATCTTAATGAAGCGGGAGAAATTACGAACCAGATTATTAGGCCAGCAAAATCTATTACATGGCTTGCTTCCTGCATGACGGACCATTGTTCGGTTATGCATCGAATGTCTATTCTACCTAAAATAAAAGAAACCTTTGAATCCTACTGGGATGAGAATCCCCATTTTTATCGAATAGGTGATGCAAGATTCTTTTGGAGAATCAATCATTTCTGGCCATTCTTCCCAGTCAATGAAATTCTTGATTTCAATTATATCACTCCGAAATCTATACATGCCCAAATATTCAATGATAACCCAAATGAGTTTTCAAAAATGTTGCCGGCTCAAAGAACGTGTAAAGAACTCAGAGACTCGATAAGAGCCCTTAAACGTAGGGAGAGGGAGTGAGATGAGTATCTATCTATCAAACTATTGGACATTATATAAGGAGTTTGTGGAAACATTCCATCACTTGAAATATAAAGGGATTCCGATTGTACTGTTAACTAATTTTTATCAACAAATTGATTCTGAACTAAGAAGTCAGATGGAAAGTGAAAGCTTTCTAGTGAATCTAAAAACCCAAAGATTAGATCAGGCGATGATTCAACCTTATTTTGAAAATTGGCTTGAAAAAATCAGAGACCCTTTAATAAAAAAGCCAAAGGAAGGAAAGGTCTTAATCAATCCAGACTATACTCGAATTCCTGAGCGAACGTATATGAATATGTTTGATCCTAAACAAACAATCATACTTTCCCGCTCAAAAGCTACTCAAATGTATGGGATTCCTATTGAAAGTGTTGGAAATTATGAGGAGAAAAATGATGAGGCTTCCGATGAAATTGTAAAAGAGGCAACGACTATTTTTGAAAAATTCAACCAGCATCCGGCATTTGGAAATGTTTTCTTTCAAAAATCCTTTATTAATCGAATTACGCAAATCGTTACGATGATTAATATGGTTTTTAACCTATTTGATAAAAAAAATATTTCCTCCATCATTGTGGGAACAACTGAAGATATTCAAAGCAGAGTGCTTTCAATTGTGGGATTAACAAAAGGAATCAAGAGCATCTGTTTACAACACGGGATTTTAATGGGAGAAGAAGCGTTTATGCCGGTTTTTACAACTGTAGTTGGTGTCTATGGTGAATATGAGAAAAACTGGTATTCGAACAGAGGGTTAGCCAATGATCGAATTGCTGAAATAGGACACCCTAAATTTGATGAAATTTATCACCAATCCCCAATAGATAAAGCAACCTTTATAAAAAAATATGAACTGGATCCCAATAAGCTTACATTATTGGTCATTACGGGCCCGCAGTTGGATTTTGTTAAATTCGAAATTTTAATTAAGAGTATTATGGATAATCAAAATTACCAAATTATTTTAAAGCCTCATCCGTGGGAAATAGGTAAAAAGAAGCATGGAATATATTTGAAACTTGCAGAGAAATATAAATCATTAAAAGTTTACACTGCGAGAGATAATAATCTATATGATTTAATTTCTCAGGTCGATGGAGTGGTGTCCTCTTTATCTACAGTGGTTTTAGAAAGTATATTATTTAATAAGCCTGTGTTTGTTTTTAACTTCTTAAATAGTAATCGGTTCTATGATTATTTCGATATATTGGGCAATTATATTCAGTCAAATCCCAATCGACTTACCGAAGTTATAAATAATCATTATATTTCTAGGCTCCACGAGAATGCTTATAACAATATAAGAAATCGTTTTTTATCGATGTCATATAATGATGGACGTTCCAGTGAAAAATTGGCGAATTTAATTAATCATTATTGTAAATAGGCAGGGTAATGGGATAGAGTCCTTTGCATATCAAACCTTTAAGATGATCCAAACAGTAGAAACACTCATTAAACTGAGTTTTTCTACTGTTTTTTTAGGTTAAGATGAAAATTATTGAGGTGATTAATAAAGCTTCAGCAGGTTCGGAGAATGGCAGTGCTGGTGATGTTTTTTCTACCGCTGTATTGAATTTATGTAAGATTAACTGGATTTGGCAAGATAAAGAAAGGGTCTAAATAGATATTAATAATGGATAGATTAGCTTATTTAGTAACCGAGAATAAATTGAAAAAAGGTTCGGAATGTGAAATTCCGAACACTTTTTGCGGTAATTTGTCATTTTAACTTATAGAACTCTCTAGTTTCTTCTACATTGCATATAGAGGTCGGCTATTTTAAAATTGCTTGTTAAACAGGATAAGCCGTTGCAATAAATATAACCGGTCCATTAATCTCAAATGTAAGACCTGGTGATAACTCTGGATCAACTTGTGCTGTCAATACATACGTGATAGACCCCAATCCAGGAGTTGAATCTATGCCTAACACGGAAGTTAAAAATCTATCATCCTCTCCCGATTCAAAACTTACACTCTCACGACCTTCCCAAACAATCGGTCCACCCACTCCTCTACGGATCCTCCAAATCACTGACAAATCAACGAAGTTTGGTGAAACAGCAGCTAAATTCAAAAAGCTCGGTGCACTCCACCCTATCTGTCCCTGTAAAACAACCACAGCATTTTCGGAGAGAGTGATAGTAAGAGTGGTAATAGTAGCTTCTTCATTAGTCACTGTTAGTAATCCAGGAGATGGGACAAATACGTCGACTGGTTCAGAAAATGCAAAACCAACAATACCCGTATCTCCAGTAGCGCCAGTAGGACCCGTAGCCCCGGTAGCGCCAGGAACTCCAGTATCTCCGGTAGCGCCCGTAGCCCCGGTAGCGCCCGTAGCCCCGGTAACGCCAGTAGGACCCGTAGCGCCAGTAGGACCCGTAGGACCAGTAACTCCTACTAATGGGAATCCAATGCTTACATCAACGTTTTGTTGAACTCTTTGTCCACTTTTACATCTACATTTACCATGGCCGCAATCTTTACATTTTTTTCTTTTATCTTTACTCATTTTTTTCCTCCTTTTTCCAAGACTACATTATCTTATTAATGTAATTTCAAAAGGATTGGACAAAAGTATTATTGAAAATCAAATTATTTTAAAGGGGGAACTGAGGAAGGAGGGAGAGGTTAACAGTTACTATAATCATTTATAAAAGGAGATGATTTTGTATTAGATATGATTGATGTAATAAGGTGGGGAATTGGACTTAAACCCTTAATTATTAACGAAAGACTCAGTTCGTATAAATGCATTATTGTTCCATAGATCTCGGTAGAATACTATTTAAAAAAGCCCTGGAAATAAGAGTGTCCTATTTCCAGGGCTTTTCCTATGGTTAACTTATAAAAGTCTATTCAATCAACAAACACATTCCTTTTATGCCATTTAAAGTATGGTTTATTATCAGGATGAAGGGGGATTTTTATACCCTTACTTAACTGGTACGTATCATATGTTTCTTCAGTAATCTGCTCAGAAATATGTAGTCTGCCTTGACCGTCAAAGGAGATAAGGCCTTTTTCATACAAGGCATCATGATTGAAGCATAATAATAATCCATTATACGGGTTAAGGCGCTCATCATCGGTACTGTCCTTCCATGGTTTAGAGTGACTACTCTTTAGCAGGGCATCCATTTCTATTCCGCATAGCGGGCATTTATGGTTCCAAAGAGGCGTAACCAATTTTCTAAATTTTTTTTGACCACAGCGAATTTTCATTTTGGCTTCCGATTCTGTTTCAGCAAGAAGTGCTTGTAGCGGATTCCGCTCTTTAGCAATGACTTCATCGACAGAGAGTTCTAATTGATCTTCGTCCGAATTGAAGATGTTAAGCATACTCATATATTCTAAAAGTTTTAGTGTAAGTTCTTCATTACAAGGATATAGGTATCCTGAATTGCCGGTTGCATCCTCCTGGAATGCTGAATATTTAATAGGAAGATATGGAGCAATACCGTCAAAGTATTCACGTATATTCAGGGGGACCTCCAATTCACGATACTCGGTTTCAACTAGATAACCATTATCTGTCCATCTAGTATGATTTCGAATTTTTTGAGGTTTATTATCTTCTTGACATCCCTTCTTTACAATACTTATCGCGACAATCGATCCCTTTACGTAATGGAAAATCCGATCGCCACTTTTAACTTCTTGCATCAGTTTAGATGAGTGAGGTACTAAACCGGATTTATCGATTTGAGGGGACCAGATGATCCCTAAATGTTTTTCTTCTTGATAAGTAGTACCTTGCATGACAATAAAACTATTCAACGTCTTTCCTCCTACTTGCTACGATATGCGATTTAAATGAAAGAGCTGGTTTGCTTACTCTTTGGACATATTCTATGTAACTTATCATACCTTAATTATTTTAGAAATGTAACGATAACGTGTCAAATGACGAAGTATGAATGCGGGGTGAAAGAAATCATCTCGGAAACCATTTCAAATGTAATGTATGTATAGAAAGGGGATATAACTAATGCAGAAGTAAAAAAAGAGTAAGCATCAAACAGTTACAGTGTTTGATGCTTACTCCAGTTGGTTTTCTGTAATGCGCTTAATGGCATTCAAATCATTAGTTAAGAATTCGAACGGCTTTTACGAAAAGAGGTTTCCAGTATGAACCGTTGATGTTTGCATACGATACACCTTTGGAAGTTGAAGCATTAATCATTTGATTATTCCCCGCATAAATTCCTACGTGATTAATCACTCCATCATGATTAGTATCATAAAACACCAAATCACCCTTTTTCAATGAATATGAAGAAACAGGTACTCCCATTTGAGCTTGGCCAGTTGATGTGCGAGGCAAGGAGATCCCTGCTGCTTGGAATGCTTTCATGGTAAATGATGAGCAATCAAAGGCATCAGTGCGCGATGTGCTTGCAGCATATTGATACTTGGCCCCTAAGTATTTTTTAGCGGCGTTTAAAACGCGGTCCACTTCAGAAGAGGCAGAAGACACAGTCTTTGTAGCAGCTGTAGTTGCCTTTCCAGAAAGTTTAATAGTCTGTCCAATACGTAAAGTATTAGCATTTTTGATGCTAGGATTTAATGAAAGTATAGCTTTGACGGTCGTTTTATTTTTACTTGCAATTTTGGAGAGACTGTCCCCAGACTTAACTTTATATGTACTGCCCGATTTGTTTGCTGTACTGGTTGCACTAGATGTAGTGGCTTTTCCAGAAAGTTTTATGGACTGTCCAATACGTAAAGTATTAGCATTTTTGATGCTAGGATTTAATGCTAGCAAAGCTTTGACAGTCGTTTTATTTTTGCTTGCAATTTTGGAGAGACTGTCTCCTGACTTAACCTTATATGTACTGGTTGAACTGCTTTTTGCAGCTGTAGCACTAGTTGAAGTAGCTTTTCCAGAAACAATGATGGATTGTCCAATGCGAATTCGGTCTGAATTGGAAATGCTAGGATTCAATTTCAATAATGAATTTAGCGAAAGATTATACTTTTTAGCAATTCCACTTAACGTATCCCCAAGTTTAACCACGTGTTTCTTTGTTGAAGTTGTACTTTTCACCGTGGATTCATTTATCTTTAACACTTGTCCCGGGAAAATAAGGTTATTAGAAAGTTTATTTTGCGATTTTAATTTTTGAACGGTTGTATGATTTGCTTTAGCAATTTTATATAGACTATCACCTGATTTAACATGGTATGTACTAGCATATGCTGAATTGCTGGCAAATAGGGTACCTATGATAGAACCCGCGATAATGAAAGATTTTTTTGAACTATTCATAAAAAGGAAGATTCCTCCTGATATTCTATAATATTATTGCACTATTTTTATAGCGCAATAATATTATAAGGCAATTAACCCAATAAAATATTAAAAATAGAAAAAAATTCTGATTTAAACATTAAATTATCATTGCTTATATTACAGGGGTGTTACGAAGTGTTGGAATGTTGGAGTGTGTAAGTGAAGGGTGATCCCTATTACCTATAAGGTTTCAATAATTTAGAAAATATATATATTTCAAGTCAATGATTTATTTTTGTTAAAGTTACCCATAAAAGGATTGATTGCTACATTGTAATTTAGAAAAGGTAAAACGTAACAATAAACAAGATAGTTTTACATATTTTTAAATTATCTTGGAATGGTAAACTAAAACTCCCTTAAAAGTATGATTGGTATCTATAGTCTTCCAAAAGAGCGGCGTGATTAATGTTTAGCGATGAAAATCAATGAAGTTTTACTTCGGAAAAACCATATTGAAGTTAAATAAGGTAGAAGGGTAATGTATATTGGCGAACTTCCTATTGGAAACTATAGAATCTAGAGATAATACGTTAGTAAAAACTATATACATCGGCATCAATTGTCTGAAAAGAGTATAGTAGTAGAATGATTCCGACTATTTTAAAGCATATTGTAATAGTTAATACTTTCATTTAGAATGATACCCATTACTACGAATCATCATCATATAAATATCCTTGTATAATATCAGTGAAAAGGTCTGATAGTTTCTACCTGGCTGCCATAAAAAGCCGGACTACAAGGAAGCATGAATAAAAGAGATGAAACAGTTATAGGTAGCATTTTGTAAGTCACTATGTGATCACTTGCAGAAGGTCCCACTATTACTTTGTTTTTTTGAAGAAGCTTTTATTTTTCATGCTTTCTGTCCAGTGGCCGAAAGCATGAAAAATAAGGGCTTTTTATGTATGTATTCAACAGTAAAAGATAAAGGAAGAGGGTGTCGTATGTATTTCTTATTGAATATTCTAGGGGTATTGGTTGTCATGGGTATCGTATACTTGTGCTCACCTAATAGAAAAAACGTGAAGTGGAAAATCATTCTTACGTTGCTTGGCATTGAATTGGTTATTACATGGTTCATGTTGTCGACCACCATTGGAACATGGGTCATTAAACAGATTGCTACTTTCTTCACCTGGTTGATTGCTTGTGCAAATGAAGGGATTTCTTTCGTGTTTCCTTCTGTTATGGCAAACGAACAAGTGGATTTCTTTTTCAGTGCGTTGATGCCAATCATCTTCATTATTACGTTTTTTGATATTCTATCGTATTTCGGCATCCTGACCTGGATAATAGACAAAGTCGGTTGGCTCATTTCGAAAGTGTCAGGATTACCGAAACTGGAGAGCTTCTTTTCTATCCAGATGATGTTTCTTGGGAATACGGAGGCTCTCGCTGTTATCAGGATGCAATTAAGTTCTTTAAAGGATAAGCGTTTGCTGACCTTTGGAATTATGAGTATGAGCAGTATAAGCGGTTCGATTATAGGTGCGTATTTATCCATGGTTCCGGCTGAATTTGTATTCGTCGCTATTCCATTGAATTGTTTAAATGCCTTGCTTATAGCCAATATGTTAAATCCTGTTACTGTCAGTAAAGAGGAAGATGTCGTATATATTCCTACAAAAGAGGAACGTAAAGACTTCTTTTCAACCATTTCAAACAGTATGCTAGTTGGAGTCAAGATGGTGATCGTCATTATGGCCATGGTAATCGGCTATGTCGCATTAACGGCTAGCCTTAACGGTATTTTAGGGCTTGCGGTAGATGGGTTAACAATCCAAAAAATCTTCTCTGTCATCTTTAGTCCATTCGCTTTCTTGTTTGGATTAAATTGGGAAGATACGATGTATGTTGCTCAATTAATGGGAATCAAACTGGCAACGAATGAATTCGTAGCCTTGCTCGACTTGAAAACACAGATCAGCGGTTTGGCCCCGCATACAGTAGCTGTGGCCGTTACGTACCTGACATCATTTGCAAACTTTAGTACAGTCGGCATGATTTATGGAACGTTCAATTCGATTCTAGACGAGGAAAAATCGGGTATCATTGGAAGAAATGTTTGGAAGCTATTGCTTAGTGGAATGGCAGTCTCCATGCTTAGTGCCATGATTGTTGGGTTGTTTGTTTGGTAACGCTATGTATTATAGTTTTACTAGAAAACCTTAAATATTGTGATTTTAATACGTAAATTTAAAATAAATTTAGCCAAGTGATTTTTAGGAATCCTTGGCTATTTGGTATTTATAATTGGAAATCTGTTGTTTTTTGGAGAGAAACTTAATAAAAGAGAGACTATGAGTATAAAGGAAACGAATCATGATAACGAAACATGACGATTTAATGTTTTCAATATACTTTTACATGTGCCCTCACATACTCGTCCACATATGAATATATTACCCTGAAACAAAAGTAAAGTCCCTCATCGGCAATATACTATTTGAACAAAACGGGTTGGGAACTGATGTTAATCGTTTCTTTTCATTAACCGAATTTACTCTCCTCATTTCGTGTCTAACTTTTTTAGATTATAGAAAAAGAAGTGATAGTATTGATTTCTTCTATAAAGATTGCTTGTGTAATGCTTGTGTAATTAATGGAAAGTTTTTAGAGAAGGTGAAAGTGAACCCCTTTTTTCAAACCTAAGAGGTTTATTTGAGTTATCAAGAGCTTTGACAGAGCATAGTATTGTATCAGACGAAAAATTATGTTTAGACGAAGAAAAGACAAAGCTTCATGATGTACATGAGAGGAGTTAAAATGAATCAACCTGTCAGTAAGCGATCACTGAACTTAACCCTTGGTACAGTCCAGTTAGGACAGCAATATGGAATCGCTAATAAGATTGGTAAGCCCAATGAAGAAGAGGCAATAAATTTATTAACGTATGCTTTTTTAAATAGAGTAACGACTTTTGATACTGCTCCTGGTTATGGAGAAAGTGAAGGTCTATTAGGGAAATTCTTACAGGAACAAAAGAACCTTTTAAAAAACGTTCCGAAGATTTTTACAAAATTACCGGAAATTAAAGTGGAAGAAACTGCTTCATTTAAGAGAATTCACGATGAGGTAGAGCTAAATTTGAGACTATCCTTGAATAAATTGTCTCTTCCGGTCCTTGACGGCTATTTATTGCATAATGAAAATAATTTATTCTCGCATAATGGAAAGGTCATTAAAAGCATAGCATTATTAAAACAACAGGGTCTGATAAAAACCATCGGTGCTTCTGTTTACAGTTCGGAAGGTGTACGAAAGGTAATTGCCGCTGGTTGTTTTGATATGATTCAAGTACCTATCAATGTTTTTGATCAAGATTTGATCCATTCGGGGTTATTGGATGAACTTTCAAAACATCAAATAAAAATATATGCTCGCAGTGTTTACTTACAAGGATTATTATTATTACCGAGCAATGAGTTACCTGAACATTTAAAAGAAGCAAAAAAATGGATAGATTTACTTCGAGAAATTGCTTCTGAAAACAAAATCCCCCCTTATCAATTAGCCTTTTGCTTTGTAAGAGATTTGCCACAGATTGATAGTATTGTTGTTGGTTGTGAAACATTAACACAACTTAAACAAAATATTGAAATGGAGACAGTTCCCCAGTTACCAAGTTATGTGATGCTTCAATTAATGGAGTTATTTAAAAATGTCCCTAGAAATATAAAGAATCCTACGATGTGGAATTAGGAGGCTTCTACCCTATGAGTTTAGGAAAAATGTTTGACTTAAGCGGAAAAACGGCTGTTATAACAGGTGGAGCTGGGTATTTAGGAGCGGCTATTTCAGAAAGTTTAGCAGAAGCAGGGGCGACCGTTTTTATTGCAAGTAAAAATCAAGTGAAGTGTCAACTATTAGCAGACTCATTAAATCAATCCTATAATACCGGCAGTTCAGGTATTTTCATGGATGTCGGAGATAATAAATCAATCGCTGACTGCTTTTCTAAAATCAATAAAATGGGAAGAAACATTGATATTTTAATTAATAATGCGTATTTTGGCTCTGGTGGTACGTTAGAGAAGATAAGCGAAGAAGAATGGAACAGAGGAATAGATGGAACCATTAATAATGTTTTTAAATGCACAAAAAATGTATTGCCATATATGATTTCCAAAAAAAGTGGTGTAATCATAAACGTCGCCTCTATGTACGGGATTATTTCTCCTAACCCAGATTTATACGTTAACAACCCTTATCATAATCCCCCCCATTATGGAGCAGGAAAAGCCGCAATCATCCAATATACACGTTACCTTGCCTGCCATTATGGAAATGAAGGTATAAGAGTAAATTGTATTTCTCCAGGTGCATTTCCCAATAGTAACGTACAAAAAGATGAAACATTCGTAAATCGATTAATTGAAAAGAGTCCTCTAAGGCGAATCGGACACCCTGATGACTTAAAAGGAGTAATTGCCTTATTAGCGTCTGACGCGTCAAGCTATATAACAGGGCAAAATATTTCAATCGATGGCGGTTGGACTGCTTGGTAGGTCTCCCAATTTAATGGATAGTAGATTTATTAACCTTAAATCATGACCCTATCAATCTTACCAACTATGGCAGAAGATGAATTTCAAGGTGTATTTAGAAAATAAACAAAGATATTAAAAAATACTTGAAATAAAGGTGAAAAAATTGTCTGAAATTAAAATTATTGCTGAAATTGCAAATGCTCATCAAGGCAAACCAAACAATCTTGAACAGCTAATTACTGAGGCTTCAACTGCAGGTGCCGATGCAGTTAAATTTCAATGGTTTAAATACGATCATTTAGCCACACCAGATTATGAAGGGTATCAGGCTTATATCAATTTATTTATTAATGAAGCCAGGTGGAAAGATGCGTTAAATCTTGCTATCGAACATGATTTAGAAATCTGGGTCGATGTATTTGATGACTGGGGTATGGAATTAGCTAAGAAGTATAATTCGTATATTACTGGTTTTAAAATTCCACCAACCATCATTCAGTCAAAGTTTTTGATCGAAGAAATTTCCAAGTTAAATAAACCTATTTTACTAGGAATAGGTGGTTGGTACGATCATGAAATTGTAAAAACTCTAGAATTTATTAAGTTGAATACATCTTTACCAGTAATCTTAATGTACGGGTTTCAAGGTTATCCTACTAAAGAAGAAGATGTCCACTTAGCTCGATTAACGTATTTAAAGAATAGGTTTGATTGCGCTATTGGTTTTGCAGATCATGAGGATGGTGAAAATCCCTTAGCCGTTGATTTGCCAGTCCAAGCGTATTTCGCAGGTGCATGTGTAATTGAGAAACATATCACACTTGACAGGTCCTTAAAAGGTTTTGATTATTATTCTTCTCTAGAACCGAAAGAATTTCAAGAGATGGTTAATAAACTAAGGCTAGCTGAGATTGTGATGGGGGATGCCACGGTTAATGAATCACAGAGAAAATACCTGAAGGATTCTCTAAAGGTAGTTGCTAAACAGGATATTGAACAGGGTGAGGTGATATCTTTTAACAAGATTACTTATAAACGATCAAGTAATATTAATGGATATATGCCTTTGGATTTTGAAAGCAATTTACCGCTTTTAGCGAAAAATAATATCCTTAAGAATGAATCCATCTTACCTTCAAACGTTATAAAACCAAAGATCACAATTGTTGTAGTAGTACGGTTGAAATCAACTAGGTTACAGAGAAAAGCAATACTTCCTATAAATGGAGTAGAATCCGTTAAACGATGTTTATTAAATTGTTTGGCTTCTGAAAAAGTAGATCATATCGTACTTGCCACTTCTGATTTGGAGGAGGATTCCCCATTAACGAAGTTCACCTTAGATGGAAGAGTGACAACTGTTAAGGGAGACCCTGAAAATGTAGCAAACAGGATTTTAAATGCAGTAGAGTTGACAAAGGCGAACATTGTCCTTCGTGTTACTGGTGATTGTCCAGCTGTATCTCCAGAAATTATCGATTATTTAATAGATAGTCATATACAGAGTGGTGCGGATTTAACAATACCTACCAGCAATCATGCTATTGGGACAGGTGCTGATGTATACTCTGTAAATGCTCTAAGAAAGCTGTTAGCCCTTTCCTATCCACTAAACCATACAGAATATCTTTCATTTTACTTCATTAACAATCCTCATTTATTTAATGTTAATAAGGTAGAACTTCCTCATGAATATACCTTTCCACAATGGAGATTAACACTAGATGAAGAAAATGATTATAAGATGTTTAATGAATTGTATAAAGGATTGAATATAGGAGAGGAACCAGTTAAATTTTCTGAAATTAGAGAGTATTTAATAAAATATCCTGAAGTAGCTGATATAAATGCCCTTGTTCCTCTAAAATTTAGAGATAACTCAAACATTTTGAAGGAAATAAATGATTCCACGACTTTTAGATAATCATTTTTCCTTTTCTATTCAAAGGGGTTATACGTGTAGATACCCAAATTTATATGAGTATGGGGTATAATGAGACATTAAATTTTTTAGGGTGAATTAGTAAAAAATGTTAATTGTCTATTTGACCTGTGGTGAACATAATGGGACATTTAATGTGAATTTGTCGAAATAAACGGTTATAAAGTTTTAAGACTTCCGGCTTTTCAAATGAACTTAAACATTCCATATTGTACGTAACACTCTCAATAGTATGTCTAATTGATGGGTCAAGCGTATCCCTTCTATAGTACGGAGTGCTGCTGATAATTAGATAGAAATTGTAAAACAGGAAGGAGGAGGCATAAGCGTTGATTAACAACGCTTATGCCTCTTCCAATTGAGTCGATGTCGGCTAAATTCACCCCATTTATTTTAGATTTTCTAGGTATTTCTCCAAATCCTTATCAACTATGAAAACTTCGATCCGTTCACCCGTTTTGGTACTAATGTCACTGTGTGAAGAAAGGACTTTACAACCTGTTAGATCCTCGACAATTTTTTCATAATCCTGACTGTACATTTCACGTAGAAGAGAGCGCATTTTTTTTACAAGCTTCTTTCCAGAATCCTGACTGACGAGGTGTTTTTCTTCGACAGTCAAGACTCCTTTAAAACGAGTGATCAGCATGTCATTAATAATGTAGGTTTTAACTTCTTGTGGACCTCTGCCTATTAAATCACGCTGGAATTTAATGAATGCTGCACTAATTTCGGCTTCAATTTTCTTTTTTTGGTTTAACATAATGCCTCCGATTTTTTTCATCGATCGTATATGGGATTCATCATAATGCTGGATTGAAGTTTTTGTCAATACAAGTTTGTATATATATTAAAATATTAGAAATATATAGGATTAATGAGGAAATAATACTTTTTCTTATAAAAACGGAAGTATATGGTCAAATATGAATATATTTGCGAATATATGGAATTTTAATGAGGTTTACAAAGGTTTACTGATGAGCGTAGAATATGCTCATCAATAACAATTTGATATCGGCCAAATCTCAAGTAATTGAGAACGGAGGACCCACTATTTATGGGGTTAATTCTGCATTTGCAGAAGGGATGTGAACTCTTTCGCCATCCTACCCGTCAGCTAACTTCGTCGGCTAAAGCGAAGGAGGTCATAAGACCACCTTAATCCAGGAGGCTTTTTTGTTGTGTTTGTAGCAAAATAGCAACCTGTCATTTCAGTAGGTCTTTTTATTATGCCTATAATTACATGAAAAGGTTTCTTGGAAGACAGATCGCAAAGAGCGCTGAAAAGCTTGCTAGGCGATAAGTAGACCAATGAGTACTTTTTCTCCACTAATACTGTTTGCTTTTGCAAATATTCCTGTTTGGATTGTGAATCACTTTTTTCACTTTTGAAACTAGGATAGCCATGCAATGCGGACTATTGGAGAAGGGGTAAGCATTGGTCTATTTTTTGTGTTCTTTTGGTACCTATTTCTCCACTGATCGCGCCAGAGGTAAATTGTAAAGATTTAAAAAGGTGAAAGGAAGGTTTGGATGGATGCTATAACAATCTTTCTAATGGGTACACCCTTTTTACTTTTATATGGATTCATTCATTTTTGTAACAAAGTTATAACGAAAAAAGGAGAGTAGTATAACATGTTATTCATTCTTATTGTCGGGGCGGTTACCGTGTATTTAATTCATGCTTTATTATACCCAGAGAAATATTAATAGAACGATAACGGAGGAAATGTAAATGGATTTTTTACAAATCAGTGTGGTGTTGTTTTTGATGGTGATCCTAGCCGTACCATTGGCCAAATATTTAACGACAGTATATTCCCTTGAAACCACGAGGCAAGACCGTATGTTCGGGTGGTTAGAAAGAGGCATTCTTAAAATATCTGGTATTAAGAAATTCGATATGAATTGGAAGCAATATGCACAGGCATTACTTCTAAGTAACTTAGTCATGTTTGTCATCTCATACATGATTGTACGGCTTCAGGGAGTTTTACCGGGCAATCCAAGCGAGATAGCCAACATGGATCCGTTATTGGCATTCAATACGGCAGCAAGTTTTCTTACTAATACCAATTTACAGCATTATAGCGGAGAATCCGGACTTTCGTATTTATCACAAATGGTTGTCATTATATTCTTGATGTTCACGACACCAGCAACCGGTCTTTCCTTATGCATCGCTTTTTTCAGGGGGGTGACCGGTCAGAGGAGTTTAGGGAACTTTTATGTAGATTTAATTCGTTCCATCACTCGGGTGCTACTGCCTCTCTCCATTTTTGTCTGTTTGGTCCTGGTATCCCAGGGGGTGCCACAAACCCTTGGTTCTACGGTAATGGCTACTACGTTAGAGGGAGCCACCCAACATATTGCAAGAGGACCTGTGGCTGCATTGGAGTCAATAAAGCACCTTGGCACAAACGGTGGTGGATTCTTCGGTGTCAACTCGGCACATCCATTTGAGAACCCTAATGGATTTACGAATGTATTAGAGATTTTATCGATGTTTCTCATTCCTGCTGCCCTTCCATTAACATTCGGATATATGGCGAAAAATAACAAACAAGGATGGATCTTATTTTCAGCAATGGGACTCATGATGCTTGTCTTCCTAAATGTGAATTATGCTAGTGAACAAAATGGAAATCCCAAATTGGAGGCAATAGGCCTTTCACAAGAGAGTGGAAACTTGGAAGGGAAAGAAGTCCGATTTGGGGTGGCTCAGAGTGCCCTATTTACAACGGTGACTACAGCTGCCACTACAGGTTCAGTTAATAATATGCATGATACGCTGACGCCGCTCGGGAGTATAGCGCCACTGGCCATGATGATGCTGAACTGTGTATTTGGTGGTGATGGGGTAGGCACGATGAACATTCTTATGTATTCTATATTGGCTGTATTCATTGCTGGACTGATGGTCGGGCGTACACCAGAGTTTTTAGGTAAGAAAATTGAAGGGCCGGAAATGAAATTAATAGCCATGACAATCCTTCTACATCCGTTAATCATTTTGGTACCATCTGCTATTGCACTAACGGCACAGATGGGGACATCGGCCATTTCAAATCCAGGTTTCCATGGGCTCTCTCAAATTGTATATGAGTTTACTTCAGCTGCAGCCAATAACGGTTCTGGTTTCGAGGGCTTAGGGGATAATACACCTTTTTGGAACATTTCCACAGGTTTGGTCATGTTGTTTGGCCGTTATTTTTCCATGATAGCGATGATTGCTGTTGCTGGATCATTACTTGCTAAAAAACGTGTCCCAGAGACGATGGGTACATTTAAAACAGATAATCCTACATTCCTTGTCATTCTTTTATGTACGGTTTTAATTATTGGAGCTTTGACTTTCTTCCCAGTGATTACCCTAGGACCTGTCGCAGAATGGTTAACGATTAGATAAACGATGAAGAGGAGTAGTACAGATGAATACGATGCGTAATGGAAAAGTAAATAATGAAATGCTTTTTGAAGCAATAAAAGATGCTTTCAAAAAAATGAATCCCAGAGCCATGGCACGAAATCCAGTCATGTTTGTGGTGGAAATAGGATTTGTCTTGACCCTTTTTCTAACTATATTTCCCGATTTATTTGGTGGAATATCAGATAGGGGATATACCAGTGCAGTGACTTTCATTTTGCTCCTGACCATCCTGTTTGCCAACTTTGCTGAAGCATTAGCGGAAGGTCGTGGTAAAGCACAAGCGGATAGTCTGAAAAAGACAAAGCTTGATTCAAAAGCAAAGTTAATCCAAAAAGATGGATCTGTAAAGATAGTCGATGCCACGGAACTGCAAAAAGGTGACATGGTTTTAGTGGAGGCCAATGATTTAATTCCTAGTGATGGAGATGTCATTGAAGGGGTGGCTGCTGTTGACGAATCGGCAATAACTGGTGAATCTGCGAATGTCATAAAAGAACCGGGTGGAGACTTCAGTTCTGTTACTGGAGGAACAAAAGTAATGAGTGACTATATAAAAATAAAAGTTAGTAGTGATCCGGGGGAGTCATTCCTGGATCGAATGATTGACTTGGTAGAAGGAGCTAAACGGCAAAAAACACCGAATGAAATTGCACTTAGTACACTCCTTGTGAGTTTGACGCTTATCTTTTTGCTTGTTTGTGTGACACTCGTACCTATTGCTTCCTATATTAAAGTGACATTGCCAATCGCAACTTTGGTGGCATTATTGGTATGTTTGATCCCAACAACCATAGGGGGTCTTCTTTCAGCGATAGGCATAGCTGGAATGGACAGAGTGACACAATTCAATGTGATTGCCAAATCGGGCAAAGCTGTAGAAGCTGCAGGAGACATCAATACTATCATTCTCGATAAAACAGGCACGATCACACATGGTAACCGGATGGCTCATGCCTTGCTGCCAGTACAGGGTGTGAATCAGAAGGAACTTACTACATTCGCAGCCTATTCATCCTTACATGATGAGACACCGGAAGGCCGCTCTGTTGTCGAATTTGCCAAAAGATCAGGATTACTTGAAAAAGAATTAGAAAAAAGTGACTCGGAAGGCATTGACTTTACGGCAGAAACGAGGATGAGCGGGACAGATTTTTCCGATGGAAGAATCGTCAGAAAAGGTGCCGTCGATTCAATAAAGAACTATATAAAGCAAGAAGGCGGAAACATTCCCAGCGATTTGCAAGACATTAGTGATGAAGTAGCAAGCCAAGGGGGAACGCCCTTAGTAGTCGCAGAAGGAAATCGGATCCTAGGTGTCATTTATTTGAAAGATACCGTTAAAGCAGGTATGAAAGAGCGATTTGATGAATTGAGGAAAATGGGCATCAAAACCGTCATGTGTACCGGAGATAATCCTTTAACGGCCGCCACAATCGCGAAAGAAGCCGGGGTAGACGATTACATTGCCGAGGCAAAGCCGGAAGATAAAATTGCCGTAATTAAGCGTGAACAAGCGGAAGGCAAACTTGTCGCGATGACCGGGGATGGCACGAACGATGCCCCTGCATTGGCACAGGCAGATGTGGGGCTAGCAATGAATACAGGAACAAATGCAGCCAAAGAAGCAGCAAACATGGTGGATCTGGATTCAGATCCTACAAAAATCATTGAAGTAGTGGCGATTGGAAAACAGTTACTCATGACACGTGGAGCATTAACAACGTTCAGCATTGCCAATGATGTGGCTAAATACTTTGCGATCATACCAGCTATGTTCATGCTGGCTATCCCACAAATGAATACATTAAATATAATGGGATTAGCCACACCGCAAAGTGCGATATTATCAGCATTGATATTCAATGCCATTATTATCCCGCTCCTGATCCCGTTAGCCATGAAGGGTGTAAAATATGTTCCGATGAGCGCTTCAAGATTATTAACTAAGAATTTGTTCCTTTATGGATTAGGCGGAGTGGTCGTTCCTTTCATTGGCATTAAATGTATAGACCTAATACTTGAACTGTTTAAAGTAGCTTAAAATCAAATATAAGGGTGAGAATAGATGTTGAAAAATATACGTGTAGTTTTGGTGCTATTCATGATATGTGGTATGGCTTATCCGTTACTCATAACAGGACTTTCACAAGTGATGATGCCTGCACAAGCTGAAGGCAGCTTAATTAAAAATGAAAAAGGGAAAATCATCGGGTCAGAATTAATTGGTCAATCTTTTGAAGAGGCTGGCTATTTTCATGGCCGGGTTTCTTCTATAGAATACGACGCTGCAGGTTCAGGGTCGCCAAACTATTCACCATCTAATGAAGAAATGATCAAACGAACCAAAAATGAAATGTCTGAATTTCTAAAAGCGAATCCTTCTATTAAAAAAGAGGAAATACCTTCTGACTTGATGACAAACTCTGGGTCAGGTCTTGATCCAAATATTTCTCCAAGAGGAGCACTTGTTCAGGTTCCGCGTATCGCAAAAGAGAGGGATATATCTGAACAAAGTTTATATAATCTAGTCGAAGAAAATACGGAAAATCGTTCATTTGGACTTTTCGGCGAACCTCATATTAATGTGTTGAAATTAAATATTGCTTTGGATGATCTAAAATAATCGAGTTTAGGAGAGTTCTATTCACTCTCCTATTAATCTAGAAAGGAATCTGGGGGTAGTTATATGAACGAACACTTTCGAAGGAAAACACCAGATGAAATTCTACAATCTATTTCCGACATCAAAAAAGGCAGACTGAAGATTATACTCGGATCTGTTAGTGGGTCCGGAAAAACCTATCATTTGCTTATGGAAGGAAATGAGTTGAAAGGGCGTGGTATTGACGTAGTTATCGGGATTATTAGTGATGGGTGTAACCAAATGACAATGGAGCAAGTAGGTTGCCTAGAGGCAGTGCCCACAATTGAATGGAAGAGTAATGGACTTATTAGGAAAGATTTACATGTAGCTGAAATTCAAAAAAGAAATCCTGAAGTGGTTTTAGTTGACCAGTTAGCTCACAAAAACCGGCCGTCTGCTAAAAATCCGACTAGATTAGAAGATGTTATGGAATTAATAAAAAGTGATATCAGCGTTATCACAACAATAAATATTTATGAATTGAAAGGAGTAAAGAAAGTTGCTGAACACCTACTGAATCTCCCGCTTCATGTAAGTGAGATCCTACCCGAGAATACGTTGACGCTGGCTGACGAAGTACGCCTCTTGGATGTGACACCCGAAGCAATACTTAAACGTCTGCAAGAAGGAAAAATCATGGAAAACAACAAGAAAACAGAAGCCGATATGAAACTATATAATCGAGATAACTTAGCGGTTCTTAGGGAGCTGTCACTCCGTTTTTTGGCTGGAGAAGTGGAAGAAGATCTTACTGAACATAGAGAACAGGAAGGGTTAATGGGACCATCTGGTGCTTCTGAACGAATCTTGGTATGTGTACAATACCATTGGAATGGCTCCATTTTAATTCGAAGAGGCGATCAAATAGCCAAACGATTAGGCGGAGATTTAGTGGTGGTTAGCTTTATTCCAAGTCAGAAAGAGCTATCTAAAGAGGAGTCGTTATTTAAAAGTTCTATACAAAAACTTATCATAAAGCTAAATGGGAAGTTTGAAGAAAGAGCCATAAACGGGGGTGATATTGCTGAAGAAATCGTTGGGTATGCCATGAAGCACTATATAACCCGGATTATCCTGGGTCAATCCAAAAGGACGAGATGGGAAGAAATCATCCATGGTTCTATAGTCAATAAGATATTGGGCCAAACGAAAAACATTGATGTATGTGTTGTAGCGGATAGGACAAAAGGAGAAGGTGAAAGGGTATTGCCTGCCGTTCAGTCAAAAAAAAAGAAAAAGAATCCATACCGAAGACTCTCGCCTGAAGAAATAAAAGAAAAAATACAGGGAGTGAAAAGAGGAACATTAAAGGTGTATATTGGTTCTGCTCCTGGCGTAGGGAAAACATATACCATGCTGAGGGAGGCCAATCAATTAAAGAAAAGTGAAATTGATATTGTGATTGGATTATTGGAGACACATGGTCGTAAAGAAACGGCTTCCCAAGTTGACACGTTAGAAACAATACCCCGGAAACAGGTTCCGTATAAGAACGTCTTGTTAGAGGAAATGGATCTTGACAGAATCATCATCCGTAATCCTGAAGTTGTGCTTGTTGATGAATTGGCTCATACAAATGTGCCAGGAAGTAAGAACCAAAAACGTTATCAAGACGTTATTAACATATTGGAGTCTGGGATATCCGTTATTTCTACTATGAATATTCAACATGTAGAAAGCTTGAATGATAGTGTAGAGCAAATTACAGGGGTTCGCGTACGTGAAACGGTTCCTGACAGGATTCTACAATTGGCCGATGAGCTTGAATTAATTGATGTCTCCCCAAAGGCGCTTAGGCAGCGAATGCAAGAAGGGAATATTTATACCATGGATAAGGTGGAGCAGTCCTTGAATAATTTTTTTAAGACTCGAAATCTTATAGCCTTGAGAGAACTTGCACTCCGTGAATTAGCAGATGATGTAGACGATAGGTTAGAATCATTCAAGCGAAAAGAAGGGGTAAGGGGCCCTTGGAGAAAAGCAGAAGTAATCTTTGTTTGCGTTAACCTTAAACCAGACTCTGAGCGTTTGATTAGAAGGGGTTTCCGGATAGCCTATCGACTTAAAGCAAAGTGGTATGTAGTGTATGTGAAGGATCAACGAACATTACCTAATGACAAGCAAATTATATTGGATAAAATAAAGAACCTTACGAAACGATTAGGTGGTACTTTCGAAATGTATTCAACAACCAACAGGCGAATGGTGGTAAGTGAAGTCACTAAACAATTACAAGACAAAAAAGCTACACAAGTCATCATTGGACATTCAGCAAAAGAAAGATGGCAAGAAATCATCCAAGGTTCGATTGTCGCACAACTTTTAAGAGAAGCGAGACACCTAGATGTTTTAATTGTGGCCGATTGAATAGACGTTCACGTGATGTATATTTATAGAATGAGGTTCCTGCATCAATGAAAACCTTGCAAACATGCGGAAGGCCATTTGTTTCCAGCCATGTTCTTACTGATTGCCTTGTGTTTGAATGAATATCGCTTCTAACTGATTCATGTCAAGATATTGAGTTAAGGGAATAGCTATTTGAATAAGAAT
The DNA here is from genome assembly GCF_050277925.1 of Peribacillus sp. NPDC097264. Lineage (NCBI taxonomy): Bacteria > Bacillati > Bacillota > Bacilli > Caryophanales > Bacillaceae > Peribacillus > Peribacillus sp. NPDC097264. Next base: position 79,651 of record NZ_JBNNSR010000002.1, on the reverse strand, counting down.
TGACAGAAACGTATTAAAGTTTACGGTTATTGAAAATTATCTGCTTAGGTAACTAAGAGGCAACTAAAGAGAAACCCCAAACAATGCAGGTTTCTCTTCTTTCCTAATTAAATGGACAAATAGCAATCATCCGTTTATTATTAACTCGCTTAAAATCCATATCCACTAGTGGGTTTTGCTTTTAAAGTCTGCTTCCACCAGAGGCATCAATAACTTGCCCCGTAATCCATCGTGCTTCCTCAGAAGCTACAAATGCAACGATATCGGCAACATCTTCAGTGGTCCCCACTCTAGAGAATGCAGAAAATGCCTCCGCTCCGGCACGTCCTTCTGGGGTGGAGAGCATATCCTCGTTCATATCAGTGGCCGTAATTCCCGGGGCCACGGCATTGACAGTAATGCCTCTGGATGCAAAATGGGGAGCTAAGGCTAAAGTAAGTGTGTCTATGGCTCCCTTGGAAGCCGAATAAATGGAATGCATGGGGCCTGCCACGCGGGTGAAGCCAGTAGAAATGTTAATGATCCGTCCTCCGTCCCGAAAAAATGGGCTGGCTGCCTGAGTAAGAAAGTAAGGAGCTTTAAAGTTCACATTCATGACATCTTCAAACGTCTCAATCGAAGTTTCTTCAAAGGGAATGGCCGGTGAGATACCTGCGTTATTGATTAAGATATCTAAGTGTACAGTCCCCAGCTCCGAGCGAGTAGCCTCTTCAAATTCGCTCCAAAGCTTTTTTATACCGGAAATACCAGTGGTTAAATCTCCTTGCAGAGCCACCGCTTTTGAACCGAAGGATGTAATCTCCTCCACAACTTTTAAAGCGGCATCCTTATTATTGGCGTAATGAACGCCTATAAACTCCGCTCCGCCAGCAGCTAACTTTTTGGCGATCTCTGCCCCTATCCCACGGCTTGCCCCTGTAACCAATGCCACTTTACCATTGAATTTCCCTTTATTCGTCGACATATCATCTACTCCTTTAAAGATAAATTGAATGCATAATCAATCTTAAAGGATTATAATAATTCTGAATAGTACGATATTTTTGTGTCGTTACGATCCAATGGGATATTAAGAAATGCGGACAGCCGTTAAATGCAGGCTTGTTTTTTATGGTGACGGATAGAGGTTATAGGAAGGTAGAGTAAAGGAAGAGGTGGAGTTCCATGATTGAATTAACAAGTGCTGATTTAACTTGCCCGTTCACTACGGCTCAGAAAGTATTGTCGGGTAAATGGTCCCTCTTAATTATCTTTCATCTAAAGGACGGACCCATACGATTCAACGAACTGTTAAGGAAATTCGACGGCTTAACGCACTCGTCACTGACTAAACAACTGAGGCAGCTAGAAAGCTTTCAACTTATTCACCGCGAGGCCTATCATCAAGTACCGCCAAAAGTGGAATACTCCCTAACCGAATTGGGGGAAAAGCTCTTTCCAACGATTAATGAGCTCACGGAATGGGGAAGCAAATATATTGATAATTGCAAAATTGTGGAAAAATAACCGAAACCAGGCGGCTCACATTACGTTTGTAATCGGTCGCTCATGAGTTAAATCGCATCCATTTTGGGTGGGGTAATCGGAATCATGATAGGAAGTAACACCCCCTGAACCCCCTTGATAATAAGGGATTAGAAAAGCATAGGAACGAGATACAAAAAAACTATGTCGATGTTACCTGAATCGATGTATATTGAACAATGTTGACGGTCGTGCGAGAGGTCGGAGGCTAAGCGCCTCCTCCTACTTGATCATTCAACTAATGCCCCTATTAGTTTAAGTACAATATTCCAAAAAAAACAATTCCCTCAGTCTACAATAAAGGGGATGTACTTTAGAGCATCCATTCGTTAATAAACAGAGAAATAAACTAATATCTATTTGAATTATTTTTTAAAATAAGAGGAAAGACCCCGTCCGATAAAGTTTGCAGAAACAGGCGTTCTTCCCACTTCTCTTGCCCAAATGGATAGTTGTCCTATATGATGAATTTCGTGAACAATGGTATGTCTCATAACTTCGCCCCAAGTATCCGTTACCATTTTTCCATCGGGCAGGGTATCATGAAATAATTTATTTTCCATACTTAGATCCCAGTTATTCACAAAGTCCTCCACTGCTAAATGAAAATCCGTGTCCAAATTTCGAACCTTATTCAAGCTTTTATAATTTTGGAAACTCTCCTGAAAATCAGTTTTCCCCTGTAAGAGACGTATCCAGCTCCACTCGACATCAACAATATGGAAAAGTGTGTGCAAGATACTTCCCATTCCCCCTGTTCGGTTTTGCAAAAGCTCATCTTCACTTAACTTTTCACACCAACGATACCAGTCTTCTCTTATCATCCAGTTATATCTGAAAAGTGTTTTCAATAAAACCCCTCCATAACAAAAAATAATTACCGTAAAGCTATACTTAAGAATAGTAAAAAGCCCTTATTTAGTTTGACTATTTCAAAAAACCTAAGATGAATTCCTTCTGGTTCATCTCGGATCGGGATTTTGTATAAAATTTGGTTCAAGTGCAATAAGCTGCGGCACTATGTCTTCTGATTTTTTCAGAATGAACCGTCCAATAAAGTGAGAAAGTGATCTCCAGGCCTTCAAGAAAAGAAGAGCGTTCCAACAAGAAGAAACAGAGTTCCTTTATTAAAGGGACCCTGTTCGATGAGTACTGAATTATAAGATGTTGTTTTCTATCCTTATTCAAAATCATTGTACGTATATCCAGGGAATTTGACCACTTCCCATTTCTTTTTCCTTAATGCGTCCATCACTTCAGATCCCACATTTAAATTACTTTCCACAATTTCTTTAGGAACCAATGCCATCCACTGGGTTAATGAAATATCCGCATATTTGGGGCTTTTGAATACTTCTAGGTACGTAAGCGTCTCGCTGCCTGTATTTTGGATATAATGTCCAAAGCAGAATGGCATGTACCCAACATCACCTGCTCTTACATCAAACGTACGAGCTGTTCCGTCAGCTGCATAGCCGGTCATCCGTCCTTGGCCAGTCAGGAAGTATTGCCATTCATCATTATTCGGATGCCAGTGTAATTCCCTCATCGCTCCCGGTAAGACTTCGACAAGCGCTACAGATATATTTTCCGACACAGGGAAATTGGTGGAATCCGCAACACGGACCGATCCCCCCGGAGATCTAACAGGCTCTTGACCAAGTAGGCTATGCGTGAAATTCCTGGTACCGAAAGGATCTGGAATTGCTACTTGATCGATTGGACCGGGAACTTCGCCTTGATAAATGTACTTTTCCCGCTTCGGGATATCTTTAAATGCACTTTCCGGTACACCAAAATTAGCAGACAGAACTTCTTTAGGGGTATGGGCGAACCAGTCTGAGATTGCGAAGGTGTCTAAATCCGAGAAAGCCCCGTTATCGAACACCAATAAAAACTCACACCCTTCTTCCAACCCTTGAATCGAGTGGGGGATGCCAGGTGGGAAATACCAAAGGTCGCCAACACCAACGTCTGCAATGAAGTTTTTCCCATTCTGGTCTACAGCGGTTATCCTCGCCCTGCCTGCGAGCATAAAACTCCATTCGACTTCCTTATGCCAATGCAGTTCCCTTACACCACCTGGCGTTAAACGCATATTAACTCCTGCAAGTGTCGTGGCGACCGGCAATTCACGTATTGTAATTTGTCTTGACCACCCACCATGCTTTAACACCATATTCGTATCGGAGAAGGAAAACCGTAAATTCGGAACAGTTCCCTCATCCGTCACCGGGGGCACAAGCATATCCGGATTTTCCAAGGCTCGTAAAATATCACGTGGTCCGAGATCTGTTGCACCAGCACCGTCAGCTCGAATCGGTTCAGGTATTCTATCCGCATACACTGTAAAATCAATCGGCTTCGTCAATGAGTTACCTCCTTACCTTAATCCATCCCGTTTAAGTGAAATTAAACAGTACTACATGTATATTACTCACATGACTTTTCAATGCCAGTAAGAACAGATTGTATTTGGAGGTTAATACTTATATGACGTTTTTTCGCTTTGATTCTATGAAGTTGGCCATTTTTGTTTTAACGAACTTATAAAAGTTTGGACGTTCTTCTTATCTTTCATAATAGGGGAGTAAACATAGGAAAGCGTACGTGGAAACGTCTCGTTTTTCACCTGTAGGATTGAAAGGGTATGATGTTGCACATCTCTTTCTATAACACTACGGGATAGGAGAGAGAGTCCCATTCCATTTTTTATAAGTGTTTCTTTGATTCCTTGGTTACTACTGATGGTCAAAAGCGACTTGACTTTCAGCCCGTTTGAACGGATAAGGTGGTTCAGGTATTCACGGGTACCCGATCCTACTTCTCGAGTGACCCATGCCTGATTTTGCAGGTCGGATATCGTTAGATTTTTTTTCTTGGCTAGTTCATGTTTGTTAGATGAAACAATAAATAACTCATCTTGCATGAAGGAGTGGACGGAAAGCTCCTTTTCATTGGTCTGGCCTTCAATCAAGCCTATATCCACTTTATATAACTGGACCGATTGGACAATTTCTTCGGTATTTCCTATCATGACTTGAAGCTCGAGTTCGGGATAATCATTTTGCAGATCGATGAGTAAAGAGGGGAGTATATACTCGCCAATCGTAAAACTAGCACCAATCTTTAATTCTCCTTTTATCGTATTGTGGCGCTCCTCGATGTCTCGTCTCGTCTGTTCATATATCGTAATCATCTGCTTTGCCCGCTCGTATAAAATTTCACCGGTTGGGGTGATTTTTATATACTTTGGCGATCGCAGAAGTAATTTTGTCTGAAACTCTTGTTCCAGTTTTTTTATATGTAAACTAACATTGGGCTGTGACATTAGAAGGATATCAGCAGTTTTTGTGAAGTTTTTGACTTCAACAAGGGTTACAAACGTTTTTAATGCATCGTAATACACATAGATCCCACCTAATCATTAGTATTCCTAATAGTTTAAATAACATAAATATATTTTACTAATGATATTACGTCTGGTAAAGTTTAACTAGAAATATATAGAATTCAAAAATGTCGTTTCATTATTGTTATGTTTGTATACTAGAATAAAAGGTTATACGACTATAACAATAATTATTTGAATATTCGTTATACATAATGAAGATATTATTCTTTTGCGAGGTGGAAATCGTTGCAACTTCAGGTAATGAACAGTCCGTTTAACCAAGAACAAGTAGAACTTCTCAATCGTCTTTTGCCAACTTTGACAGAAACACAAAAAGTTTGGCTGAACGGTTATTTGTCTGCGACCCAGGCTTTTTCTGCGATAACAGAGGCACCATCGCAAGAACTTCTTGTTAAACAACAAGAAAAGATCCTATCAAAAGAAGTGACCATTCTCTATGGATCACAGACAGGCAATGCCCAAAGGATTGCTGAAAATGCGGCTAAGGAGTTAGAGGAAACAGGCTTTCAAGTAGCCGTTTCTTCCATGAGTGATTTCAAGCCGAATCAGTTGAAGAAAGTCAAAAACCTTCTTATTGCAGTTAGCACACATGGTGAAGGAGACCCTCCGGATAATGCTTTGACGTTTCATGAATTTTTAAATGGAAGGCGTGCGCCGAAACTGGATGATCTTCAATTTTCCGTGTTGTCCCTTGGAGATAGCTCGTATGAGTTTTTCTGCCAAACGGGCAAGGACTTCGATGAACGTTTAGAAGAGCTTGGTGGTAAAAGGCTTTATCCCCGCGTTGATTGCGATTTGGATTATGATGAGCCTGCAACCGAGTGGCTTGAAGGCGTAATTGCGAGTTTAAGTGAGGGCGAGGAAGTGGCTATTGTTGCCCCTGCTGAGCAACCAGTTGCTGTTGAATCCGTATATTCGAGAAAAAATCCGTTTAAAGCGGAAGTATTGGAAAATCTAAACTTGAATGGCCGTGGATCAAATAAAGAAACTTGTCATCTGGAGTTGTCGTTAGAAGGCTCTGGACTCACATATGAACCTGGTGATAGTCTTGGAGTTTATCCTGAAAATGATCCTGCCCTTGTAGACCTTATTCTTGAGGCGATCCAGTGGGAGCCAGAAGAAAAGGTGAACATAAACAAACAGGGAGATGTTCTTTCGCTTAAAGAAGCACTCAGCTCCCATTTGGAGATAACTGTTCTGACTAAATCGCTTCTTGAACAGGCTGCACAGCTTTCAGGCAATGAAAACTTACGGGAGCTAGTGTCACCAGGAAATGAAGAAAAACTAAAAGCCTATCGTCATGGAAGAGATTTGCTTGATTTAATCCGTGACTTTGGCCAATGGGGGGAATCGGCACAGGAGTTCGTTTCCACTCTTCGGAAGATGCCGGCCCGTCTTTATTCGATTGCGAGTTCTTTATCCGCGAATCCAGATGAGGTCCATTTAACAATCGGAAGCGTTCGGTACAATACATATGGACGTGACCGAAATGGCGTTTGTTCTATATTATGTGCGGAACGGTTACAACCAGGTGACACCTTGCCGATCTATATTCAATCTAACCAAAATTTCAAGCTGCCGAGTAATCCAGATACCCCAATCATCATGGTAGGACCGGGTACAGGCGTTGCTCCATTCCGTTCGTTTATGCAAGAACGTGAGGAAGCGGGAATACAAGGTAAATCGTGGATGTTTTTCGGGGATCAGCATTTCGTCACGGATTTCCTTTATCAGACCGAATGGCAAAAGTGGCTGAAATCAGGTGTGTTATCTAAGATGGATGTTGCGTTTTCGCGTGACACCGACGAAAAAGTATATGTACAGAACCGCATGCTTGAACATAGTGATGAGCTATTCAAGTGGTTGCAAGAGGGTGCTGCTGTTTATATTTGCGGGGATGAGAAAAATATGGCACATGATGTCCATGAAACCCTTATAGGGATTATCCAAAAAGAAGGCAGCATGAGCCGTGAGGAAGCAGTAAGCTATCTTAACAACATGCAAAAAGAAAAACTCTATCAGCGAGATGTATACTGATTTTGGAGGGAAAGGAGATAAATAATATGGTGGATCCATCATTAAAATCAATATTAAAAGCACCAGACGGCCCGCCTAGTGACGTCGAGGAGATAAAAGAAAGAAGCAACTACTTGCGTGGAACACTCAAGGAAGTGATGCAAGACCGGATAAGTGCCGGTATTCCCGATGATGATAATCGTTTGATGAAGCATCACGGCAGTTACTTGCAGGATGATCGGGATCTTCGAAATGAAAGACAAAAACAAAAGCTTGAACCAGCTTATCAATTCATGCTCCGTGTACGTATGCCCGGAGGTGTGGCCCAGCCAGCTCAGTGGCTTGTCATGGATGAACTTGCCCAGAAATATGGAAACGGCACGTTAAAGCTGACAACACGTGAGACATTTCAAATGCATGGCATTTTAAAATGGAATATGAAAAAGACGATACAGGATATCCATGCGTCCATGCTTGATACGATTGCAGCATGCGGTGATGTGAACCGAAACGTCATGTGCAACTCGAATCCCTATCAATCAGAGATACACACGGAAGTATATGAATGGTCAAAAAGGTTGAGTGACTATCTATTGCCACGAACAAGGGCCTATCATGAAATTTGGCTTGATGAAGAGAAGGTGGTTGGAACACCCGATGTGGAAGAAGTGGAACCGATGTACGGACCGCTTTATTTACCACGGAAGTTCAAAATTGGTATCGCTGTTCCGCCATCGAATGACATCGATGTATATTCACAAGATTTAGGCTTCATTGCAATCGTTGAAGATGCTAAACTTCTCGGATTCAATGTAGCGATAGGCGGGGGCATGGGCATGACCCATGGCGACACTGCGACATATCCTCAGCTTGCCAAGGTAATCGGCTTTTGTACACCAGACCAAATTTTGGATGTGGCGGAAAAGGTCATTACGATTCAACGGGATTATGGAAACCGTTCCGTCCGAAAAAATGCCCGCTTCAAGTATACGGTTGATCGACTTGGCTTGGAAAATGTAAAAGCTGAACTGGAAAACCGTCTTGGCTGGAGCTTGGCTGAAGCGAAGGAATACCATTTCGATCATAATGGGGACCGCTATGGCTGGGTGAAAGGCGTGCAAGACAAGTGGCATTATACCCTGTTTGTCCAAAGTGGCCGTATTGCCGATTTTGAAGATTACAAGCTGATGACCGGCTTGCGTGAAATCGCGAAAGTCCATACAGGGGATATCCGGTTAACAGCCAATCAAAATCTGATCATTGCCAACGTCTCCAGTCAAAAAAAGAAAATAATCAATGAACTGATGGAACAATACGGTTTGACGGATGGCAAGCATTATTCAGCACTCCGTCGCAGCTCACTTGCATGCGTAGCTCTTCCTACATGTGGATTGGCGATGGCGGAAGCTGAGCGTTATTTACCGGATTTACTTGAGAAAATCGAGAACATTGTTGATGAAAACGGTCTTCGGGATAAAGAAATCACCATCCGTATGACGGGCTGCCCTAACAGTTGTGCTCGTCCAGCCCTCGCAGAAATTGGCTTTATCGGGAAAGCGCCAGGCAAATACAATATGTATCTCGGAGCGGCCTTTGACGGCAGCCGACTCAGTAAAATGTACCGCGAAAATATTGGCGAAGAAGAAATATTAAGCGAATTGCGTGTACTGCTTTCACGTTACGCAAAAGAACGGCAAGAAGGCGAACACTTTGGAAACTTCGTCGTCCGCACGGGAGTCATCAAAGCAACAACAGACGGTATGAATTTTCATGCATAATCAAATATGTATTTGAGACAGGACTTGTGCCTGTCTCTTTTTTTTGTGATTTTTGTCGAAAAATAGTTTATCCTGACGTCTCCTATAATGACCTCCGAATATGATTTTTTGCAAGGCAAATCATGAGGGTATTTCAGAGAATAGGAGAATATGCGACCGAATGGAGACGCAGTATTAGGAAGGAGGACCAAAGGATATATGTGGAAGCATATAAGAAAAAACAACTTGGGGGAATAGTCGACGGGGAAATACGTAAGCCAATCTGATCTATGAAGTGCTATCTCTAATCGGATCAATCAATTTCATGGGCAAGATGTTTCATAAATGGAATAAGATATCCACCATCTTATTATTTATTTAGGTCCCCCTTAATTTCGTAGTTTGATAAGTTCCTTTTCCTTGGGAGAACGATTACCTTTTTCCTTAAAAGAACCCGTGTTTTCACTTTGTTGAATCCACTGATCTAAAGAAGAAGGAATAAGTTCATATTCTTCAATAAGTCCCTTTCTTGTTTTTTTAATTTAATAAAGTTGAATCATCTTTTTTTAAAAAAAGTTCGGAAGTGAATGTACGGCGTTCTCTTTGGGCATCTTGAGTGCTCCCTTACCTGTAGTACGTAAGGCCCGTAAAGTATCTGTCCAGCTAAGTGTAGACAATCTAAATATCTTGACATAGACTTTCAAGCTCTTATTATTAATATGGATAATTTCACCTTTTAAAATGAGGGATTAACATTAGATAATTAAAAGTACCTTCTCAGTTAGAGAGCACAATTTAAATATAAAATCCGATGATGATGCTTGAGGGATAATTTGTGTTTATTAGAAGAAGTAAAAACGGAGAAATAAAATTGTCAAAGAGGATAAAGGATACAAGAGCAAGGCAACATATTATGACTAACAATAGACTTCGTGGTCACATAGCAATAGGTGGTACAGCCCAGATTTCTAAATAAATTAGATAACAACCATTACGTATTTAATATGTAACAAATATTCTGAAAATTTAAAATTCAGTTGACAAAAAAAGTTTTTGTATATAAAATATTCCTAGGAGGTGTAAAATATGGGAAATAAAGTTAAAGCTGAAAAACGTAAATATTCAGTTCCAGCTTTAGAAAATGCCTTTCAAATATTAAAGTTATTAAGCCGTAAACGATTTCGTGAAAGTACTATAACAGAAATTGCAACTGCTTTATCTTTAAGTCCTGCAAGCTGTTATAGAATCTTACAAAGTCTTGAGGAATTTGCAATTGTACGTTATGAAAAAGATAAAAAAAGATATACGTTAGGACCTTATCTTGTAGTTTTGGGTGAGAGAGCAAAGGAACATCTAGATTACATTTCTATAGTAATGCCGTACCTTGAAAAATTGACCAAGGAAACTGGTTTAACTTCCATACTAGTTAATAAAGTCAGTGACGAAAAAGTCGCTATTATAGCGAAGGAGGAAGGTAATGATTTCGGAGTTAATGTATCAATAGGCCGACACTTTTCAATTACAGATGGCTCATTTGGAATGTGTTTCCTAGCTTATTTGGACAAGGAACAGCGAGAGCATTATCTAAGACAAGATAGAGGGTTGAAAACGTTTACCTCGGTAGAAATACAATTGCTAGAAAAGGATATTGAGAGAGTGAGGAATGATGGTTATTGCATTACATATGGGGAATATCTAAAAGGAATTTGTGGTATTGCTGCACCAATATTCAGTGACGAAAATAAAGTGGAATTATCTATTGCTCTAGTAGGTTTAACTGCACAGTTTGATAGAGCAGACCTTCTTAATAAAGGTATGCTAACTAAAGAAGTAGCTGATGAAATAAGTATTAGGATTAGGAAGTTTTAATCACAGATAATAAATAGAAATGTTATCGAAAATGTAAGCGTATACATCAAAGTCATTAGAGACAGTGTAAATACTTCTCAGAAACTCCTATTTTCGTTCCATGTAAAAATAAAAACTCTTTTATCGAAGGGTACAAGGCTGTTTGGATTTAAACTATATAAAATCAACAATGTGTTATATGGGCTAATAGAAATAACTAAAAGGAAGATTTTATTATGGGACGAAGGGGATGTTTGTATTGAGCAAAATAACCTCGTTTTTTACAATCTTGATGAAAAAATATACACCTGATCCATTTGTTTTTGCAATTGGTTTAACTATACTTACCTTGATTCTGGCGATTTTAGTGGAAGGCAAAAGCTTTATTAGTATTACTCAAGCTTGGGGAAATGGCTTCTGGGATCTTTTAGCGTTTACTACACAAATGGCAGTTATTTTAGCAATGGGATACGTTTTAGCGAGCGCACCTATTGTTGATCGAATATTATCAAAAATTGTAAGTAAAGTACATAAACCACGAATGGCAATTATGGTAGCCACATTGGTTGGAGGTATCGGATGTTATTTAAACTGGGGATTTGGTCTTGTCATAGGTGGCATTGTTGCTAAAAAATTAGCCACACAGGTAAAAGGGGTCCATTATCCATTAATCATTGCAGCAGCATATAGCGGTTTGACAATGTATGGTTTTGGAATTTCATCTAGTATTCCTTTGATCATTTCATCACCAGAACATCCTCTTGAAGGGCAAATGGGGATCATTCCATTATCAGATACTATTTTTTCACTTCCTATGATCATTACGGCTCTCGTGACTATCATTACGTTACCATTTATTAACTCTTTGTTACATCCACGGGAAAAAGATGAAATTATTGAGTTTGATTCAAGCTTGGAAAAAGTAAAAACACAAACGGCTGCAACAGTAGAAAGTGTTTTAGAAACAAATACTATTGCAAACAAATTGAACAATAGCCGTTTACTTGTTATGGCAATTGGATTAATGAGCATTATTTACATCGTTTCTTACTTTTTGGATGGTGGTTTCCTAAACATCAATATCATTAATTTTATCATTCTTTTCCTAGGTATCATCCTTTTAGGTTCCCCATCCAAATATATTGCTAAATTAACAGAAGGGATTAAAACTATATCTGGGATTATTTTACAGTATCCTTTTTATGCAGGGATTATGGCAATAATGGCAGCATCAGGACTTGTAACAACTATTTCGACAGTGTTTATTAACATCGCTGACTCAGAAACACTACCCTTTTGGGGTTTAATTAGTTCCTTTGTTATTAACTTCTTTGCGCCATCAGCAGGTGGACATTGGGTCGTTCAGGGACCTTTCATGATTGACGCTGCAAACGATTTAAGTGCTTCACTAAGTAAAACTTCGATGTCGGTTATGCTAGGAAACTCATGGAACGATTTAATTCAGCCATTTTGGCTTTTACCGGCACTAGCGTTATCAGGATTAAAATTAAAAGATATTATGGGTTATGCCGTTATATCTATGATTTGGGTAGGAGTGATTTATATTTCAGCAGTACTGATTTGGGGTTACCTTGGCTAACTTTATTGAAAGATATTGATAGAGAAACACTTAACGTAAATTTTTAGCAAAGGTGAGGGATTGTATGGGAACTCTTTTTTTCGAAGATTTTGAAGTAGACACCACTTTTGAAACTCCAGGAAGAACGATTACGGAAAGTGATATTATGCTGTTTGCCGGGATATCGGGTGACTATAATGCTCTTCATACAGATGAGGAATTTGGGAAAAGAACGAAATTTGGCCAAAGAATTGCTCATGGGATGCTAGGGATTTCGATTGCTACTGGGTTAATGAGCCGTTCAGGGATTTTTGAAGGATCAGCTGTTGCATTGCTTGGTATTAATAATTGGAAGTTTGTAAATCCAATATTTATCGGGGATACCATCCATGTAAGATTTAAAATTACAGAAAAAAGACTATCGAAATCAAACCCAGAAACAGGTATTTTAAATAGATATTATGAATTAATTAATCAACGAAATGAAATTGTTCAACAAGGTGAAATGCCAGTTTTAATAAGGATTAAAGATTAGATACTAGAGATGACTCTATTTTAAAGTATCATATAAGATCTGCCTAACAACCAAGAATATGCATGGCTTTAATAGGAATTGGGAGGTAGTAATGTGTTTAAGAGTGTAAGTGAGTGGATTGAAAGAATACTATCTGTGAATCATTTAAAAAATAAATCGGCATTTATCACTGAGGCTGGTTTGGAAATTACCTACCAAGAATTATTGGATAAATCCAGTAATGTTGCAAATGCCTTAAAAGGTGCAGGAATTAAAAGTGGCGACCACGTTGCCGTGTGGATTCCAAACTCAATTGATTGGGTAACTTTAGAGATAGGGTGTGGGATGATTGGTGCAACCCTAGTTGCCTTAAATACTAGATATCGCTCACATGAATTATCCTATATTCTTAAGCAATCTGATAGTAAAATATTATTTTTTACGCGGGATTCAAATGGGCACACCAACGATGAAGTCTTAAAAGACATTATGCCAGAACTTTTTACAACGGAAAAGGTATCCAAGTTCAGTCAGTTCCCTATGCTGAGAATGGCGGTTTGTACGTCCAATTCATCCCCCTACGGCGCATGGCCCATGCAAGATTTCATTGAACAGTTCAAGATACATGATGAGCTAAACCTCCAGTCAAAAAAGACAGATATTTTAAATATCTTATATACTTCAGGGTCTACTTCCCGTCCTAATGGTGCAATGTTGTCACACCAAACGGTATTAGGACATTCCTCCAATATTTTTCACCATATGAAAATCAATCAAGCAGACACTTCCTTGGAACTCCTCCCTTTTTGTGGGATTTTCGGTTTGAATTCTCTTTGGGTTTCTTTACTAGGAGGAGCCACAATTGTTGCACCCGAAACATTTCAGGTTGAGCGTGTTTGTCAGTTAATTAGAGAACATCGATGTACAGTTTTGAATGCTGTTGATGAAATGCACTCAATCATCATCCAATATAAAAATAAGGCTTCCGTTGATCTTTCAAGTTTACGGATCGGAGCGACCGGAATATTTATCCATGACAGTATGGGAATCATGAGTCAAATGGAACAAAACATTAATTACCGAATGCTCCATACGTATGGAATGTCAGAAATCGGTTCGATGCTTCTTCTGAAAAAACCTGAAGACCCATTAAGTACAAGAGTAATACCAGGTGGTAAGCCAGTAAGCGGTAAAGTGAAAATTATCGATCCCAATACCTTGATGGAAGTCCCGGATAAAGAGACTGGTGAAATAGCAGTTTCAGGAATAAACGTCATGAGCGGATACTATAACGCTCCTGAAAAAAATAAGGAAGCCTTTTTAGAGGATCATTATTTCCGTACTGGCGATATAGGAATCAAATATCAAGACGGGACGATTGAATACCGCGGTCGTCTCCGCGAAGCTTTACGTCTTTCGGGATTTTTAGTCTCCCCATCCGAAATAGAAGGTTTTTTAAATGAAATTGATGGAATCGAACTGTCTCAGGTAGTGGGATTGGAACATAACCAAAAAACGACAATTGTCAGCTTTATTAAACTAGAAAGGTCCAGCTCGCTTACTATTGAAGACATTCATAGCCACTGTCAGAGATTAGCACATTTTAAACGGCCGAAGCACTTTTTTATCGTCGATGATTTTCCGAAAACGCAAGGTCCAAATGGGGAAAAAATTATCAGAAAGCGTTTAGTGGAAATGGCTCAGTCGATGGTTATTCAACAAATTAATAATATATAGTAAATCAATATTGGAGGGATTATTATGCGTGCATGTTATATCGAATCATTTGGTGGGCCAGAAAAAATTAAATATGGAGAAGTTCCAGCACCTCTGGTAGGTAAAAATGATGTATTGGTAAAAACTGCAGCTTGTGGAGTTTGTTATCACGACACGTTAACAAGAAAGGGTGTATTTCCTAGAACAAAATTACCCGTTATTTTGGGACACCAAGCGGCTGGGGAAGTGTTAGAGGTAGGAAGCAGCGTACAAGAGATTAAACAAGGAGACCGTGTGCTTTGTTTGCCATTCTCAACATGTGGTGAGTGTGAATATTGTCTTTCTGGAAGAGAGCCACTTTGTCAAAATGCCTTATTTGTTGGTGAAGAGCTTGATGGTGGATACGCGGAACTAGTATCTTTACCCGAAACAGCTTGGGTAAAAGTACCTGATGAGGTGAGTGACGATGTCGCTGCTGTATTAGCTTGCAGCCTGGGCACAGCCTACCATGCAATTAAGACCATTGCACAGGTGCAGCCAGATGAAAATGTTGTCATTACTGGTTCAAGCGGAGGGATTGGAACGCATGCAATCGATGTATTGAAATGGATTGGCGCTCGAATCATTGCAATCACAAGCTCAGAGTCGAAAGTAGAGTATTTAAAAAAATCAGGGGCGGATGAAGTCATTATTAATTCGGATGCCACTTATTCAAAAGAAGTTAAGAAACTTACTAATGGAAAAGGAGCAGATTGTATTCTTGAAATTGTTGGTGGTTCTTATATTCCAGAAAGCTTAAAGAGCTTGAAAAAGGACAGCCGAATCGTACTTATCGGCAATGTATCCGGTACACCTACAGAATTGAAACCAGCAGTTATGATTCTGAAACAATTAAGAATGCTTGGTACAAAAGGGGTTACGAGATCAGAGATGCAAGAAATTTTAGGTCTAGTAAAAGCTGGAGAATTAAATGTGAATATTAGTGAAATCCACCATTTGAAACAAACGTCTGTTATTCATGAACGTATGGCGAAACGGGATACGACAGCACGGGTCGTATTACATCCAAATAACTAATTATTCCTTCAAGGGAAACTTTTAATTGGAAACAATCTTCGAATATTAGGAGGAGAGGTAATGGGGGCACTTAGTGGAATTACAGTATTGGATCTATCAAGGTTGTTGCCTGGCCCTTATTGTTCATTAATGTTGGCTGATTATGGTGCCGAAGTCATTAAGATTGAAGAACCGGGTTTTGGAGACTATATACGTTGGGGGAAACCTGATATTGAAGGGATTGGGGCTAGGCACCTGACCATTAACAGAAATAAAAAAAGTGTTGAATTAAATCTAAAGTCCGAAGAAGGCAGAGAAATTTTTAAAAAGATGGCCGAAAAAGCGGATGTCGTTCTAGAAAGCTTTCGTCCAGGTGTCATGGAACGTTTAGGCATCTCCTATGATGATATTTCTAGCATCAATGAAGGGATTGTCTATTGTTCCTTAACTGGTTATGGTCAGACAGGGCCATATCGTCATCTACCTGGACATGATATGAATTATATCGGTTATAGTGGCGTATTGGGTCTTATTGGACAAAGAGAAGGAAAGCCAGTTGTACCAGGAGTCCAAATTGCTGATATCGGAGGAGGAGCATTAATGGCTTTATCCGGAATTTGTATGGCACTTTTTCATAAAGAACGAACCGGAAAAGGACAATACATTGATGTTTCCATGATGGATGGAGCCGTTTCATGGCTGTATGCTTCGGCATCAGAGTACTTTGCTTCAGGGGATGTTCCAGAAAGAGCAAAAACTCGATTATCAGGAAAATTTGCTTGTTATGGTGTATACGAAACAAAGGATAACAAATATCTTTCGGTAGGTGCTTTGGAAGAAAAATTTTGGAAAAGACTTTGTGAATTGGTAGGGAAGCCCGAATGGATTCCACTTAAGGATGGATTGGAGGATGTTCAATTTCAATTAAAAGCAGAAATGACTGAACTATTCAAACGGAAAAATCAAAAGGAATGGTTGGTATTATTACAAAAAGAGGATACATGTGTGGGACCAGTGTACGACCTGGATGAGGTATTTTCCGATCCGCAGCTTCTTGAACGAGAAATGATTACCGAAATGAACCATCCTCTAGCAGGTGTCATTAAACAGCTTGGATTCCCTATCAAATTCTCGCAAACACCTGGAAAAATACACTCTCATTCTCCGATACTCGGAGAACATACAGAAGAGATTCTTTCAAAGTTAAACTATTCCCATGAAGCCATCGATAAGCTTAGAGAAACAGGAGTTATCGGGAAAATGTCGGAGGTCAAAGGATAAGGATTGGGTCATATATAGAAGTGACAAAATTCATGAATAAAAGGAGCGATTATTCATGCCATTCGTCTATTGGCAAAGAATTGGAGAGAAAAATAATATTGCGGAAATTATTTTAAATCGATCAGAAACAAGGAATGCATTCACTACACAAATGGCCCAACAGATTTTAGAAATTTGTCAAACTATAGATAAAAGTGATGTTCGTGTCGTGTTACTTACCTCTTCCAATCAGAAATCCTTTTGTTCCGGTGCTGATTTAAAAGAACGAAATAACATGACGGAAACTGAATGGAGAAAACAACATGAGTTATTTGAGGAAATGTTTAATTCAATAGCACAAATGAAGCAACCAGTAATCGCTGTAATTGATGGTTATGCATTGGCAGGTGGGTTTGAAATGGTCTTGAATTGCGACATGATTGTCGCTGCGAAGACAGCTACGTTTGGTTTGCCAGAAGTAACCCGCGGAATTATGCCAGGAGGCGGTGGTACAAGGTTGCTGGCGAAACGGATTGGGGTTCACCGGGCCAAAGATTGGATTTGTACAGGTAGATTTGTTTCCGGAGAAGAGGCGGACCGGGCAGGGTTAATAAATCGATTAACAGAATCCACTGATCTACGTACTCAAGCCCTAGAGTTTGCAGAAACTATTGCTCGTAATGCTCCTTTATCTGTTCAAAGCTGTAAAGCATCTGTAGATGAGTTATTTGGGATGCCAGATCAAGAAGCGAGAAAAAGAGAAATCGTCTATTACAATCGCTGTGTCGATACAGAAGACAGATTAGAAGGAGTTCGAGCCTTTGTGGAAAAACGGACTCCTCAATTCACTGGAAAATAGAGGGGGATTGGTTGATGGTATTCCGCCATATTGAAACAATCATTGAAAACAGGATATGTCTCGTGAAGTTAAATCGGCCAGAGAATAGAAACGCCCTCACCAACGAAATGCGTCATGAGTTAATATACCTGTTTAAAACCTTACGGCATGATGATTCGGTTAAAGTTGTAATTTTAACGGGTGGAGGAAAGGTCTTTTCTGCTGGAGGAGATTTAAAATCATTAAAGGGAATGGATGCTATCCAGGGCAGAAAGAGATTGCAAATGGGACATGAAATGATCGAATCTATTATGCAATTAGAAAAGCCAGTGATTTCCGCGATAAATGGTGCAGCTGCAGGGGCAGGTATGAGCCTGGCTTTAGCAAGCGATATGATTGTTGCAACTCGTTCATCATTCTTTGTTCAAAGCTTTCTAAAAGTCGGATTAATCCCAGATTTAGGATCCATTCATTTTTTACCAAGATTAATAGGGCGTCAAAGGGCTTTTGAATTAATGCTTTTGGGTGAAAAAGTAACGGCGGAACAAGCATATGATTTAGGATTCATTAACCGACTTGTTGAAGATAATTCATTGCTAGATGAAGCATATTCCATAGCAGAAAAGCTTGCAGAAGGACCTGATATAGCAATAGGTTTTACAAAAAGATTAATTAATCAAAGTGTACATGCAGATATTGGTGAAACCTTTGAATTGGAAGGTTTTGTACAGGGATTATGTTTTGAATCGAAACACTTTCAGGAAGGTGTTAATGCCTTTTTTGAAAAGCGAACACCTCAATTTAATCAATCTGTTTAGAAATTTTAGCCGATCTTTTTTAGAAAAAGTATTCTGAATTTAGGAGGAAAACGAGATGAGTCATGTGATTATGGAGGAACAAAATACATTTCATGAAGAGTTAAGACAAAGTGTTCGTGCAGTCTGCCGTAAGTTTCCAGATGAATATTGGAGAGAGCTGGATACTAAACAAGCCTATCCTGAAGAATTCGTGGAGGAAATCACAAAAAATGGATTCCTAGCAGCTCTCATTCCAGAGGAATTTGGCGGGTCAGGATTAGGAATCACGGAGGCTTCCATTATTTTAGAAGAGATCAATCGTTCTGGAGGAAACTCCGGTGCCTGTCATGCACAAATGTATACAATGGGTACATTACTTCGCCATGGATCAACTGAACAAAAGAAAAAATATTTACCAAAAATAGCAGATGGTTCGCTTCGGCTACAAGCTTTCGGGGTGACTGAGCCGAATACTGGATCTGATACAACTAAATTGAAAACTGTAGCTGTCCGAAAGGGAGACAAGTATGTGGTGAATGGACAAAAGGTGTTTATTTCTCGTACAGAACACTCTGATTTAATGCTTCTTTTAGTCCGTACCACTCCATTAGATCAAGTGAAAAAACGTACAGAAGGAATATCTGTTTTATTAGTGGATCTTCGTGAAGCTGTTGGAAATGGGTTAACCATTCGTCCGATTCGAACGATGATGAATCATGCCACGACAGAACTTTTTATTGATGACTTAGAAGTTCCGGTGGAAAATTTAATTGGTGAAGAAGGAAAGGGATTTAAATATATACTGGATGGTATGAATGCAGAACGGATTCTCATTGCAGCAGAGTGTATCGGGGATGGTCGGTGGTTTATTGAGCGTGCAACAAATTATGCAAAAGATCGAGTGGTTTTTAATCGGGCAATTGGCCAAAATCAGGGCATTCAGTTTCCAATAGCTAAAGCACATATTCAAATAGAAGCGGCCAATCTTATGCGTTATCAAGCAGCGGAGTTATTTGATTCTGGACAAAGTTGTGGGGCGCAGGCGAACATGTCGAAGCTTCTTGCGGCTGATGCTTCCTGGGAAGCGGCGAATACAACGTTACAAACATATGGAGGGTTCGGTTTTGCCGAAGAATATGACGTGGAGCGAAAATTCAAGGAAACTAGATTGTATCAGGTAGCTCCTATTTCTACTAATATGATCCTTTCCTATGTAGCTGAACATGTCCTTGGGTTGCCAAGATCTTATTAATAGGAGGATGAACTGGTGTTTATTCCAAAAAAGATTGAAATAATTGAAGTAGGACCGCGAGATGGGTTGCAGAATGAACCGGTAGCGATTCCTACAGAAAAAAAGAAAGAGTTAATCGTCAGGCTTGCCAAATTGGGGTTCTCCCGTATGGAAACAACGGCTTTTGTTCACCCAAAATGGGTGCCACAGATGTCTGACTCCGATGAAATTGCCCGTTTCTGTAATGAACTTGGTTTAACATATATTGCTCTGACACCTAACCTTAAAGCTTTAGAAAGAGCGATTGAAGCGAAAGTACCACAAATTGCCGTTTTTATCGGTGCCAGTTCAGCTTTTAATAAGAAGAATATTAATAAGACAACAGTTGAATCCTTAGATGAATGTGAGCAGCTTTTTAATAAAGCAAAAGAAGAAGGAATTTTTATTCGTGCCTATATATCGATGGCTTTCTTTTGTCCTTATCAAGGGGAGGTTACGTTTGAGGAAGTGAAAACTGTGAGCGATCGTTTTATCAGGCTTGGAGCGGATGAAATTGATATTGGAGATACGAATGGTCAGGCTAATCCCAAAATCGTCTATGAACGTTTTTCAAGGCTGAGGGATTTATATCCTGATACATCCTTTGTTGGCCATTTTCATGATACAAGAAAAATGGCATTAGTCAATTCATTCGCGGCGATACAGGCAGGGATTACTAAATTCGATAGTTCTGTTGGAGGGCTTGGCGGTTGTCCATATTCACCGGGAGCGACAGGGAATGTTGCAACTGAAGAATTGGTAGACATGCTTTCAAGGATGGGTTCCGAAACAGGTATAAAATATGAAGAGATTGAAAAAGTAAGTCGTTTTGCTAAAAGTCTTTCCAGTAAGTAATAGATTCATAGGGTGCTTCAATTTTTATAGAAAGGTGTGACTACCAAAATGAGAAACGCTGTCATTATAGATTCTGTTCGAACCGCAGTTGGGAGAATGGGAGGAAGTCTAAAAGATATACCCGTAGATTTTTTAGCAGCGAGAGTGATTGATGGAATCTTGTTGCGAACGGGAATAGATAAGAATGATATTAATGAAGTCATCATAGGCCAGGCTAAGCAAAGTGCAGATGCACCTAATTTAGCCCGATTGGCCCTCTTACGAGCAGGTCTACCAATCGAAGTTCCTGGTTATACGGTACATCGCCAATGCGGCTCTGGGCTTCAAGCCATTAATAATGGAGCCCAACAGATTATGTGTGGATTATCGGATATCATAATAGCAGGTGGTGCAGAAAGCATGAGTACGGCTCCTTACTATATTCGTAATGGGCGATATGGATTTGGTGTAGGGAATGCTGAAATTCTTGATTCGAACACAGAAAGCCAGCCTCGTGCCCAGCCTATTGAAACATATGGGAATTTAACAATGGGACATACTGCAGAAAACCTAGCAGTAAAGTATCAAATTTCAAGACAGGAACAGGATGAATTTGCTTTACGGAGTCAGGAGTTGGCTCATATAGCCATCAAGGAAGGACATTTTGAGAAACAGATTGTCCCCTATCGAGTACAGCACAAAAAAGAGGCTGTTGTGTTTAAAGTTGATGAACACCCTCGTGTTACAAACATGGATAAACTTAGAGATTTGAAGCCTGTATTTAAAGAAAACGGTTCGGTTACGGCTGGGAATGCCAGTGGACGGAACGACGGGGCAGGATCTGTATTGATGATGTCGGAAGAAGCAGCTCAGAAATATGAAAAAAAACCAAAAGCTAAAGTTATTGCCCAAGCAGTTGCTGGGGTATCTCCTGAAATTATGGGAATTGGACCAGCACCAGCCACCCGCAAGGCATTACAATTAGCTGGCTTATCATTGGATGATATAGGACTTATTGAATTAAATGAAGCATTTGCGGCCCAAGCTCTTGCGGTCATTAAAGATTTGGATCTCAATCTTGATAGGGTGAATGTTAATGGTGGAGCGATTGCGCTAGGTCATCCAATCGGGGGAACAGGAGGCGTTTTAATGACAAAATTGCTGCATGAAATGGAAAGACGCGGCGAAAAGTATGGTCTGGTTACTTTTTGTATTGGTGGTGGTCAAGGGATTGCAACAATTGTGGAAAATATGCAGGTATAAAAAATGAATAATAGAGCGGTGTATTACCGCTCAATAAAAAAGAGCCCTAAGCAAGGGAGGCGTAAGGATGTTCAATGAAAACTGGGAAGATATCTATCATAGCCGGCAAAGAAGAGCCAATCAAGCAATCTTAGCTATACAGTCATTCCATAAAGTATTTCTTGCCCCTTTTTGTAATGAGCCACAAACTCTTGTGGAGGAATTGGTTCGACAAAAGGAACGTTTACAAGATGTTTTTTTATATAATATCGTGGTTGGCAGTCCATGCCTTTATGCGGATTCTAGTTTAACTTCACATTTTAAGATTCGTACATTCTTAGCTTCTCCGTTACTAAAAAACTCATATTCTCATGATGCTTGTGACTATATACCTGTAAATCTTTCCGAAATTCCACGTTGGATAAAAGAGGGGAAAATGGATGTTGCTCTTATACAACTATCTCCGCCTAATGAAAAGGGCTATTGCAACCTTGGATTGTCGGTAGATGTTGTTCCAGCACTTATTCAAAATTCGAAATATGTAATAGCAGAAGTAAATAGCGATATTCCCTTGACAAATGGAGAAACACTAGTGCATGTGTCAGACATTGATTGCTTTGTTCCATCCTCACACTCATTACTTACAGTCCCACGGGTGAAATCAACGGAAGTCGATGAGAGAATTGGAGAATATGTAGCTGAGCTTATACCGGATTATGCTACCATTCAGGTCGGTATTGGTAGTCTTTCCGATTCTATAATTCAGTCACTTCGTATGAAAAAGGGATTGGGTGTTCATTCAGGTTCAATAACCGACCCAATTATGGAATTGATGGAACTAGGTGTAATTACAAATGAAGCAAAAGAAATCAACAGAGGTAAAACAGTTTGTACAGCGATAATCGGTACGGAAAAACTATATCATTATGTGCATCAAAACCCATCCATAGAATTATACCCTGTAGAATATACCCATAACGGATCGGTCCTCTCAAACCTAAATAAGTTCCATTCTATTAACTCGGCATTAGAAGTCGATATATTTGGCCAGATTAATGCTGAACAAGTTGGGAGATATCCTGTAGCAGGCGTTGGCGGACAAATGGATTTTATGAAAGGTTCACGTCTTTCTAATGAAGGAAAGGCCATCATCGCTCTTCCCTCAACAGCAAAACAGGGAACATGTTCTCGCATTAAAAGTTTTGTGCCCTACGTAACATCTTTAAAGTCAGAGGTTGATTATGTCGTAACCGAATATGGAGTTGCTTCATTGTTTGGTAAATCGCTTAGAGAGCGTGCAAAGGAATTGATAGCTATAGCACACCCTAAATTTCGTGATGATCTTTTGTTTGAATTTGAAAATAAATCGGTCGGTGTATAAAGAGGTTGATTGATAATGGTTTCAATTTTGGTTAAGAAAAAGAGGGGGTATTTTAATGAATGTTAAAAATCGTGTTGTATTAGTAACGGGTTCTGGGGGTGGAATTGGGGAAGGCATTGCGTCTAAGCTTGCGGAAAAAGGAGCAAAAGTGATTATCAATGATATTGACCTAGCTAAAGCAGAAAAGGTGGCAAATGAATTAAATGAAAAGGGGTATGATGCTACAGGTTTGCAAGCGGATATCACCGATACTGAACAAGTAAATGAGATGGTAAGCACAATAATCAAGCAATTTGGCAGAATTGATGGTTTGGTGAATAACACAGGAGTTGTACGGGATAACCTGATTTTAAAAATGCCGGAAGAAGATTTTGATTTTGTCTTGAATGTGAACCTGAAAGGAGCATGGATTTGCTCAAAGGCCGTACTAGGACACATGAAAGAACAGGAATATGGTAGGGTTGTAAATATTTCTTCCCGGGCATGGTTAGGGCAGGCTGGTCAATCGAATTATTCGGCATCCAAGGGGGGATTGGTCAGTTTAACAAGAGCTTTAGCCATAGAGTTTGCCAAGTTTAATGTAACAGTAAACTGCATAGCCCCTGGATTAATTGATACCCCACTCATTCGAAACCTTCGTTCAGACGTCCAAGAAAGACTAATTAAAGCTCAACCTACTCCAATTATTGGTCAGCCATATGACATCGGAAATACAGTGTTGTTTTTTGCATCCGAAGAAGCTCGGTATATTACTGGACAAGTGCTGCATGTTGATGGTGGTAAGAGCTTGGGGGCGAGAAATACATAATCACAATAAGAAGGTCAATTTACACACCGCAGATTATATGAACAGAGTCATGCGATGATTGAACCGTATGGGTTTAGAATGACTACCAGAATTGGACTTTCAACCAGCTGACTCTACATCACTGTGAAAGGGTATCGACTCTCTATATAAAACGAAAACGGTAGGAATTTAGAAGTTCTATCGTTTTTGTTTTTTTATTTTTCACGATTGAATGATAAAGTTGCCATGATTTGGAGCATTTTGCTTTATCACGATGAAAACATTCATTGATCACGGGTGAGGCCCCACCTTTTCTTCAGAGCTGTTGTAACGGTAAGCGTAGTTATTCCGGATATCAAGCATATCAACGGCCCCTTTTTAGGTCGAGCAACGGAAGATAAGGTAGAGGTGACATCAGAAGAACAGGAAAATAAAAACCAGAAAAGTTGCTTGGTTTTTTGAAAAAATTCAGGAATTGCATGTCCAGGATCCATGTTATTCCACATCGCTACGTCTCTATCTAAATACCGAATTAAGAGAGTGATGGTTGGTTGATGATTTACGCTTCAGTCAGCTTCATTCAGAGAATCCTCTTCATGATCTTTATCCACACTATTAAAATCTTTTACTGTTGCTCTCAAAAACTCTTGTACTTCCCATATTTGTATGCCCAATGATTTAACTTCCACTATTAGTTCGATCCATTCTACATCAAGGTTTTTTCCTATCACCTATCTATATCCCCCCATATGTAATTCTTGATCCCTGGTTATAGAATAATTTTCATTAATCTGCTAACAAGAAAAATACAATAATTTCCTTTGGAAGGATATCATTAATTTTATTAGGAATAAAGTCCTAATGTTTTTTTTGATTATTTCAAACAATAACATTCTGCAAGTCAGCCAGGATTAATGGAAAATGATTAGATAAGTAATGAAAAAACCTGATGTATCGAGATCTAATTTGGAATTATTACTTGAAAAGGGTATATCAGGTGTCGATCACATTAAGAATACCCCTCTAACCGTTTTAGAACATTTAACCAAAAAAAATGCTGAATTTTACAAGGAATATTTAGAGGAAGAAATTATCAGTGTGGAAAATGCCGTGAAGAAAAAACGTTCTTTAGAATGCCGTGGCTAGGAATATTAATGCGATTAAGTCTCTCTTCAACTACATTACTACGGAATCTGAAGATGAAGAAACGGGTGAATGATACTTCTATCGTAATGTTTTCAGCAAAATTAAAGTACATAAAAAAGATGAAGACTCAACTAACCGACGTGCTGCAATTACTGGAACTTATGTTTTCTGTTCTGCTCACATTATCAATCGATAGCTTAAGTTGTTCTTGGTCTACTTGATATATATTTAAAATCACTTATCAAATCTATAAATTTAATAGCCAGTTTCTCATTACTAGATTATAAATACGCACAAAAAGGTTGATATACTTCGGACACTCTTGATTATTTCTAACCAGAGGACTTAATATATCAACCCTATTCTCAATGTGACGTTCTAGGAGTTTTAGTATTCGCTGGGATGTTGATTTTACTAAGGTTAAAGAATCCTGTGAAATAATACTTGTCTTTATCTCCTATTAATATGAATCTTTAAATAGTGTACTTATAACTATTGAAATATATGTATATCAAACTAGAAAGCAATACAAAAAGTTACGATCATATTTTCATTACTTTTAGTTTTTTTAATATTTTGGAAGAAATGCTTGTTTTCTGCTTAGATTAATTATTGAAAAAGAATAGTATCTATTACTTCAGTCTTTTATGGACCTTATACCAATGCCTTTTAACTTGACTACGAATTAAGCTATGGCTCGGTAATTGACTCATCTTTCTATGGGCTTTGTAAGCATAAGAAACGAAATTACCGTAACCTTGGTAGCGATGCCCTAAATGAGTATATAAATTATAAAGTTCCTTTTTAGGCCCTGGAAGGTTCGTAGCTAATGATATTCGTTTACTTGTTTTTGCTTTTCTATATGCTCTAGAATAATATTTAAATAAGCTTTTTTCTCTAATCCTAGTAATTTTTCCGTTTGTTACAAAACCTAAATAATCAAGTGTAGAAGGTTCTAGTTGCTCATTTAATACCTCACCATTTTTATAAAGACGAATTTCTGTTTTCTCATCTTGGATATTAAGCCCATCTTCTTTATAGTTATTAACTATATCTAATAACTCATCTCTTATTGAATGGAATTTATCTGTATCCTGATTTGATATTGGAATAACTAAAATGAGATCGTCACAATATCTTCTATATAAAGCGTTTTTATATTTGCTTTTTGTCCACTCCACTATTTCTTTATCAAAGTTTATAAGGTGGACATTCGAACATACTGCACTCATTCCAGATCCCTGTGGTATTCCATATTGTTTTTTATTCACATGTAAATGTTCTTTTTTAAACTCTCTAAATTCATGCGGCTCCATAATTTTAGGTAATCGCATTTTTTTCAATTTTTTTACTCCGTATTTACTTTTTAAAAAATCATCTACATCAAATTTATTAACATATGTATATTTGGTTAGGTTTCTATAAACCTTGTGCCAATCATCTGATAAGCTCTCAACATTTAGAACGCGTTTTATATTTTGTTTCAATGTTTTATGTGAGATATTATCAAAGAAGCTTGTAAAATCCATTGAAATGATAACCGCACTCTGTTGTTTCATTAAATGTTCAAATACTTCGAATGCGAAATCCATACTATTTTTACCTTTTTTATTATTTCGATATGCAATACCATTTTCATCTATTCCATTATTCTCAGCATATTTATTATATGCTTCGTTCAATAAATCTCCGTAGTACTTATAAATATAGCTATCTTTATGTGCTGCATAGAAAATTTCACGGACTTTATCTTTCTTCTTTTTCCCTTTGCTTTTCTTCCCTTGACCGTCTATTTCTGTAATAGTCACATATTTTTTGAAAACTATCTCAAAGTGAAGAGACGGCAAAAAAGCATATGAAGAAACCCATGTACTATCTTGGATTTTAGACTTCATATGTTCTATTTTTATACGTTCATCAAAATGTAGATAATTCTTTTGTTTATACTTTGACCAATCAACTTTAGAAGAGCTAGGGAGGCTATGTAATTGTTGTGGCCCCTTACACTGTTTCATAACAGTACAACCTCCTAGCATAATGTTTTGGGATTTATTCAAAATGAATAAATTGCCCGTTGACCACTTTACTTCGCTTTGTTATAAGCGAAAGTCTTTAAAACATTCAATTATAATTACATTATGGAGGTAATTACAACTGTGATAAGTTTGACTGACTTGCCAGATTTGCAACTCTTTGTACAATATCTAGAAATCATTTGGTTGCTTGGGAAGGTTCTTAACGTTAAGAAGCTTGACAAGCGTGAAACTTATCTCTCTCGTAACCATTTTTACGAGACTATTAGATTATATAATTTATACCACATTAAGTCAATTTTTCCTATTATAATCCCATTAAAATTACTAACTTTGTTGTATTAACTCATATTCTATCAATAGAATATTTCTCTTCAGACCCACGTTAAAATTTATGATTACTATCTTTAAACCAAGATACCTACGGTTAACCTATAAATATACAGCATATTGATGATTTACGGGCTATGCTCTGCTAAATATCAAAGATTTTCGCAGTGACCACTTTCTTCTTGAATGATAGCTATTCTTTTTTAGGATTAGAATATATCCTTATCATGAGCGATACACCATAATCCGCTTTGCGTTCTGCGTCACGATTAGTTATAATGCTTTCTAGCATTGTTTTGCGATCCACTTCAGTACGTTCCGCTGCTAATAACGGCGATAAGCAATCCTGCAATATAAATGCCTGAAGCCATGCTTTACCCGTCCTGCTTGTTAAATTCCCCTCCTTTTTACAAACTCTATTTACTATTTTCTTACAGAGTCTAGTTCAAGAATAATACAGTCATAAGGGAATTTCTCCTTTACTAATCGTTCCATTTCCGCTGTTAAGTAAGCAGGAATGGGCATTATGCGATATTTGAATCACTTTATGATTCCAAAATGTTACACTAATACATTGCAACCTTCCCTTAGTCTCAACCCTATATGTCTATGCAATAAAATCGCGTCACGAATGTTATTCGAAAGATAAAGGGGCATATTTATACAAACTAATTTTGTGAAAAGCTACTGTCCTCCTCAAAAGACACCTAATATCAATGAGTCCTGGAGCAGGATTCGTAAAAGACGCCGTATAACGGCATTTTCTTTGACTATATTTCGAACATACAAAAATAATAAAACCCTAAATTCGTCCGAAAATGGTCAGATTTAGGGTTACTTTTAGTACTATAATAGTTCCTCTTTATTGAGAGCGATTCGTACTTACTGATTAAGTTCCATCTCCTTTTTCAACCGGTCCACAAAATGCTCATTGATATAATCCCGTACAAATTTATCATTTTTCTCCAAATCGATGTCTTTCCTGAAAAAGCCTACCCTCTTAAGACGTTGAAGTTTGCATGCAATTTGCATGCGAAAATCATCTTTTTAATTCGTAATTAAATTGGTGTGTTTTGTAGATTAAGTAATTTATTTATTTGTTAATCAGTGTTCGTTTGATTTTAAGTAGAAAGCAGAAATAAGAGTAGATAAAAAGTAAAGATTATTAAGGTTGTTGATAATCTCATATAGGTTATTTATTATAAAACTCTTAGAATGTTGTACTATGGAAATCAGAGATAAGGGGTGGAATCGATTTCTTTTGGCAGACAGTAGCCTGGAAATTTGAGCACTTGAGCAAATAAAGTCTATGGAAAAGTTGGTCAAGGAAGAGTTTCCATTTAAAAAGAAACATCGAAAAACGGTTAAACGTTTGACGGTATAGGATGAATACTCGCGCCATGAAAAAGGGGAATTGGATTTGCTACGGTACGTGGGCTTTACTGATACCAATATAAATGCTCCGGTTGTGTCACCAATATAAACGGCTATGGAATTGAAGAGAAAAATATTACACTCTAAAAAATAAGAACTGATGGACATAGTCGAATTGAGAAAATAGGCCCCAGAAGACCTAATTGACAATTGGTATTTTTTGTAATAGTATAGGGCTAAAAAATATGAATGTTAAGAAGGGGTGTATCATGTCCTCAAAAATTCTAATTACATCACCATACTCTCAGATGACTAAAGTCATAAAAGAACTTTCTGCAGAGTTGGAAATTCCTCTTATTATTGTTGAAGGAACGATGAAAGAGGCCGCATTAAAGGTAAAGCAGATTGTTGAAGGAGATCCATCAATAGAAGTCATCATTAGCCGTGCAGGAACATTTGTGGAGATTAGTAGATTAGAGATCAATCGCCCACTAATTCATTGTGAAAATAGTGATTTTGATATTTTAGAAGCTTTATGGAATGCGAAAAAGATGGGAAGTAATATAGGGTTTTTAGGATTTCAAGACAAGCGTTTTCCATATAATTTATCTATGTTAAGCGAAATAATGGGGGTTCCAATTCAATTGTACCCATATAATAGTTGGCCTGAATTAGTGCGACAGGTTGAAAAAGCTTCTGTTTTTGGTATAGATGTATTAGTTGGTGGGGGAATAGGAGCCATGGAAATTATTAAGAAGAAAAAAATGAAAGGGCTCCATGTGACTACAAATCGTAGGACATTACAAAGAAGTATCTTTCTAGCGAAGGATATTGCAGAATACCGAACTGAAGCAAGGGAGAAAGCAAAGGAACTAAACTCGATTATAAATATATCATGGGAAGCCATTATCGTAATAAATAACTCAGCAAGGATTACATATTTTAATTCTGCTGCTGAAACCATACTTAAAACTCCCTCGATAAATGTAATAGGTATGTTAGTAAAGGATTTATCAATAAATAGTCCTTTATATCAAGTTTTACAGGAAGAATCAAAGGGAATAGTTTCGATTTTTGAACGAAAGTATTTGATTGAGAAGTTAGAAATTGAAAGTGATAACAATGTGATAGGAAAGGTGTATACATTAAAAGAAATAAACAAAATCCAACAATTGGAAAATAATATTAGAGGGGAACTCTATAAAAAAGGTCTTGTTACTAAGCATGGGTTTAAAGATATTTTGTACAAAAACGCCAAAGTAGAAAAACTGATATTAAAGGCTAAAATATATTCACAGACTGATTCAACAATTTTAATTACCGGAGAGAGTGGGACGGGTAAAGAATTATTTGCACAGGGAATTCATGATGGCAGTACACGGAGTAATGACGCGTTTGTGGCTGTGAATTGTGCCTCAATTACTGATTCGCTCCTTGAAAGTGAATTATTTGGGTATTCTGATGGGGCATTTACGGGTGCAAAAAAAGGAGGGAAGCCTGGTTTTTTTGAATTGGCACATGGTGGAACTATCTTTCTTGATGAGATAGGGGAAATTTCCATGAAGATTCAAGCAATGTTACTTCGAGTACTACAAGAAAAAGAAATAATGCGTGTCGGTGGAGATCGGTTAATCCCTATTGACGTGAGGGTTGTTGCTGCAACTAATAAAAATCTGTGGGAAAATGTCCAGAATGGATTATTTAGAGAGGATTTGTTCTTTCGACTTAATGTATTAAGGTTACAGTTACCGCCACTACGTGAAAGAAAAGACGATTTACCATTGTTAATAAATCATCTATTACAGCAAAATAAAGTAGTGGATTTAAAATGGAATAATTTTCCGTTAAGATTAAAAGAGTTTTTCCTTAATTATAGCTGGCCTGGAAATATAAGGCAACTTAAAAATGTAGTAGAACGCCTTTCCTTAAATTTAAATCCTAATTTAACTTTAAATGAACTTATTGAAGAAATTTCATACGAAAACACAATGGTTTCAACAGAAAGAGATGAAAAAGTAATTCTACGTCCGGAATATGATTCGGGTTCTATAGTGGTACCTATAGGAAGCTTAAAAGAAATGGAGAGTGAAATTATAAAAAATTTGATGCAAATGCATGGAAATAACCGTACATTAGTTGCAGAAATGTTAGGAATAAGCCGTACAACATTATGGAAAAAAGTTAAAGAATATTAGTTTGTGAAATGGTTTGTCGGTTCATTAAAAAAATTTGATTTGCAATATAAGAATGAAAAAATATTAAATGTTTAAATAGTGAATGTTTTTTGTTCACTTTTTTAACATCTATTGTTCACTTTTTGGAAATGAATTTTCGGGAAATTCTCAAACTAAAAGTAAAAACGTTAATTGTATTTATTTTTTTATCCCACTAATGCTGAACTTTTGCTTAATTTCCATCATAACTGTGGGAATTCTTTGAGTGTTGGCACAGAACATGCATATATAGTTTTAAACAGATTTAAGAAAGAAGGTGATTCCATTTTAGAGAAATGGATAGAGGAAGTAAGAACGAACGATCAATTCAGCTTTTCCGATAACACCATTCATTCAGCAAAAAGGTGTCTACTTGATACTCTGTCCTTAATCATAAAGGGATCTACTTACCCTAACATGCAACCCTTATCGAAGGTGCTTGTTGGTACACAGAGCAAACAATCATCCGGGTATGGTATTGGATTTGGAAATTTAGAGTCATCAGACGCAGCTTTGTATAATGGAACTGCTGCCCATTCCATTGAGTTGGATGATTTTTATCGGGAAGGTTCGGTACATCCTGGTGTGGTGGTTATACCAACTGCTTTAGCTTGTGGGCAAGAGATGAATACTAGTGGAGATAATCTGCTAAAAAGTATAATTATCGGCTATGAAATTATGTCAAGGGTGGGGATAGCTGCAAAGGGCACGTTATACAATAGAGGCTTTCATCCTACTTCCATATGTGGTGTGTATGGTTCTGCTGCCACTTCCTCATTTTTGTATGCGCTTTCAGAAAGTGAAACTAAAATGGCTCTTGGAATATCAGGAAATTTCTCTTTTGGACTAATGGCTTATAAGTCAAACGGTGCCTGGACGAAACGATTAAATGCAGGATGGGCCGCAAAAAGTGGTATCATGGCTTCAAAATTAGCATCGAATGGTTTTATTGGACCGGATAATATTATTGAAGGTAGGTATGGTTATCAGCAGGCTTTTTGCGAGGAGTTTGATGCTAGTCCTTTTAAAGAGAAACAAATAAAGAACTTTATAATCGATGTAATTAGTTTTAAGCCGTATTCTTCTTGTAGATTTACTCATTCCCCGATTGATGCCACGCTTTCTCTAATTGACCAACACAAGATTGAAATTCATGAGATTGAAAAAATAGAAATATTTACACATAAGACTGCCATAGAGGCAACTATGAGACCAAAGGAAAGAAAATATCGACCGTCAACTACGGTTGACGCCCAGTTCAGCATACCATACTGTTTGGGTTTAGCTATCAAGCATAAAAATGTCTTACCTGAGATGTTTGAGAGTAATAGACTTCAAGATAAAGAGATATTGAATATCGCTAATAAAGTTTTAGCATTCGAAGATAAAAAATATACAGAACTGTTTCCTCAACATAATGCTTGTAAAGTTATCATTCATGCGAAAAAAGAAATATTTGAAGTAGAAGTAACTGATTCAAGGGGAGATCCAGAATTTCCATTATCTGATGATGAAGTAATACGTAAGTTTAGGAGTTTAACAGAGAATATATTAAGTAAGGTAAATCAAGATAAAATCATAGAGTCTGTTTGGTCAATTAATGAAATAAACGACATCAATGAATTTACTAAATACTTAAAATGTTAAGGTGGTTAGGTAAATGAATAATATAGATATTACAGATGAAATGGAAATCACTAACAAAATAACAGACATTATTTTAAACTCTCAGGAAAGGGAATATA
The DNA here is from genome assembly GCF_050277925.1 of Peribacillus sp. NPDC097264. Classification (NCBI taxonomy): domain Bacteria; kingdom Bacillati; phylum Bacillota; class Bacilli; order Caryophanales; family Bacillaceae; genus Peribacillus; species Peribacillus sp. NPDC097264. The sequence goes on along the minus strand of NZ_JBNNSR010000002.1, from coordinate 46,976 downwards.
GCCCTGATGTCACCCAACAATTTAAGAGAGCTTTTATGGATTATATATGTTCGGCTATTACGGGTTCGAGCGAACCAGCAGCCCAGCAACTTTTTAATTATCTATCGAGTATTGAGAAGGGTGGAGATTGCACAGTCATTGGTCATTCGAGTAAACTATCTCCTCCAAGCGCAGCCTTTATAAATGGGACAAGTGCACACAGTTTAGATTTTGATGATGGTCATACACAAGGCTCGATTCATCTTGGCGGAGTAGTATTCCCAGCGGTTTTAGCGGTCGGGGAGCAATATGGATCTAGTCCAAAAGAGATGATTAAGGCTGTCATTACTGGATATGAAATAGGTGGACGCTTAGCCGCTGCACTTCATCCACATGTGTGGCAGAGAGGATTTCATAATACGCCTGTCATTGGAATATTTGGTGCTGTCGCTTCTGTAAGCACTTTATTAAAAAGCAATAAAACGGAAATATTAAATGCCTTAGGGCAAGCAGGTAGTTTTTCTGGAGGATTATTCGAATTTTTAGGTGAAGGGGCAGATGTTAAAAGACTCCACCCAGGTAAGGCAGCAAGGGATGCCATTATATGTGTAGAGTTAGCCCGAAGAAATATTACAGGACCGCATAAAGTATTTGAAGGAAAAAACGGATTTCTTAAGGCATTCGCTAATAACCAAATCAACATGGAGAGGTTATTCCAAGAAACTGGGTCAGAACCTGAAATCCTTAATATATATTTCAAGCCATATCCATGCTGCAGGCACCTACATGGTCCTATTGATGCTGTGAAAATTATCAAGAAACGCCATAAGATAGATTTAAACCAAATTTCTGAAATTGAAGTGAGTACGTATAAGGTTGCTTCTAAACATAGTCATTATCAAACGAAAACGTTGTTGGATGCGCAAATGAGTATTCCGTGTGCTGTTTCTTTAGCCTTGGTATATGAGGATGTCACAATCGGAACATTTCAAAAAGAAGATGTAAATGCAGCTGATGTTCAATCGATTCTAAAAAAGGTTCGAGTTCGTATTAATGAAAAGTGTGAAGAAATATATCCTAGACATCGTTCTTCCAATTTAACGATTACACTAAAGAATGGTGAAAGGATAACTGAATTTGTAGTAGACCCAATAGGGGAAAGTCATACCCCACTAAGTAATCAGGAATTAGAAAAAAAGTTTAAAAATAACAGTACTCAGTTCATCCCAGAAAAAAGGATTGAGGAAATTATTGCAGCTATTTGGAATTTTGAACATTTAAGCGATTTAGAAGCGTTTTATAACCTGTATAGAGGGGAGAATAATACTTGAAAAATATTCTGAAAATTCGGTATTATCTATCGTGGGTTGCTAGCCTGACCATATCAGTTTTCTTGTTTTATACTGCAGGATTTGGACAAATGTCTCCGATGATACAAAGGGTATTTCCTTTGCTTTTGGTATGTGTAATTACATTTTGTGCTTTTCCGCTTGTAAAGTCCAAAGAAAAAACGAAAAAGTGGCATTATATCCTGGATGCAATTTTCTTGTTCTTTAGTACCTTTTCATTACTATATGTCATGTTCAATGAAAATGAAATAGCCCTTCGAATCGGTGGTGCAACTACAAATACGGACTTTATTGTAAGTTTGATTGGAACAATCGTGGTCATTGAACTTTGTAGGAGAACGACCAGTGCACTGCTTGCGGGTCTTTCCATCTTGTTTTTGGTTTATGTTTTCTTCGGTCCTTATTTTCCAGGAATGTTTGGTCATTCCGGATTTAATCTAGAGACGACCTCCATATATATGTTCTTAGGACAGGATGGGATATTTGGGAGCGCATTAAGTTCCATGGTTACATTCATTTTCATCTTTATTCTTTTTGGTGCGGTTTTGGAAATTACTGGAGCAGGTAAATACATGATTGATCTTGCACTTGCGATAACAGGAAGGATGACCGGTGGTCCTGCCATCACCGCAATTCTCGCTAGTAGTTTATTTGGATCCATGTCTGGGAGCCCAGTAGCAAATGTATCTGGGACAGGAACCCTGACCATACCTTTAATGAAAAAAACTGGCTTTTCAGCTAATTATGCTGGTGCAGTTGAGGCTGTAGCCTCAACCGGTGGACAATTTATGCCACCTATTATGGGGTCTGCTGCCTTTTTAATGGCAGAAATGCTAGGAATGGCTTATATCGATATTGCTATAAGTGCAATTATTCCCGCCTTACTCTATTATCTATGTCTCTACTTATCTGTTTATTTGAAAGCACGTAAGAATGGTTTTGTAGGTTTACCAAAAGAGGAATTGCCCAAAATTAGGAATGTTATAAAAGAGGGAGGTCATGTACTCCTTCCAATTCTGGTTTTAGTCTATTTATTAGTCGCAGGCTTTTCACCAGGATATTCTGCATTCTATACAATTATTGCGACTGTCATATTAAGTTTAATTAAAAAATCTACTAGAAAGCCTTTTAAAGATTATGTTGAAAGCTTTGTAAGTGCAGCTAGACAATCCGTCCCTATTTTTAGTGCATTAGCCTGTGTAGGAATAATAGTTGGAAGTATATCGTTAACAGGTCTCGGAGTCAAGTTTTCAATACTTGTTGTTGCTGCTGCTGGGCAATCCCTATTATTGGCTCTGATCTTTGTAGCTTTAGCATGCATTGTATTAGGAATGGGTTTACCACCTATAGCAGGTTACCTGTTAGTCGTTGTGATCGCTGGTTCTGCGGTTGCTGAATTAGGAGCAAATCTATTTGCGGCTCATATGTTTATCTTCTTCTTTGCTTCTAGCGCAGTAATCACTCCTCCTGTTGCACTTGCTGCTTTTGTTGCTGCTGGTATATCTGGTGGAAATGCCATGAAAACAGGATTTATTGCAGTTAGACTAGGGATTGTCGCCTTCATTATCCCATTTATGTTCGTATTTTCCCCTGAGCTCTTGTTAATTGGAAACAATGCTATGGATACTGTATTAGCAGTTGTTTCAGCCGTACTAGGTGTTTCGTTATTATCAGTTTCAATGGAGGGGTTTGTTATAACAAAAGTACCAATATGGTTGAGAATTGTTGGAATGATGGGTGGACTTCTTCTGATTATACCAGGCGTTACTACAGATGTAATTGGATTGGTGCTACTACTATCGGTGTTTATTCAACAGTTAGCTTGGAGTAGGCTAAAAGATAAAGAAATTACTCCGATTTCTAAAAGTGAATATTTTTAAAGAATCGATTAAATCAACTTGATTGATTAGTACATGTAAGTGTTAATCAGAAAGAAGGAGAGTCATTCAATATATAAATTGATGAGGGGGATGGGTTTTGAATATTAAATTTCTAGCAAGATTAATGGTGCTACTATCAGCCTTTACTTTAATTTTAACAGGGTGTTCTTCGAACTCTGATCAGGCAGGCACCTCAGAAAAAAAGAACGAACGTGTATTCCTTAATGTGACAACTGGTTCTAATACTGCATCGGTATATGCATTTTCCTCAAGCATTTCAAAACTGATAGCAGAACATAATCCAGAAATTAATTTAACTGTTCAGGCTTCTGGTGGAGGGAAAGAAAACTTAAGTCGTCTTATCGAAAAAAAAGCAGACATAGGGGTTGTCTATGGGCCAGAAATTGAAACAGCAATCAACGGATTAAATGAGTATGAGGGTAAAGCAGACCAGTATAAGCAAATTAAAGGGATCTTTGCCTGGCCGTATGCTGCCGTCCAATTAATCGTGAGGGAGGACTCAGGAATAAATTCCATAGAAGATTTAATAGGAAAGAAAATTGCGATTGGTGCACCAGGTAGTACAGGAGCAACGTATGTTTGGCCATATGTTTTACCGGAATTCGGTATGACAAAAAAGAACTCAGATTGGCAGTATTTAAATCAAACAGCTGCAGCAGAAGCCTTGGGGGATGGTGCAATTGATGCAATAACTGCTTTGTCGTCTGCTAGGGTAGGAGCGATAGAAACTCTGTCTTTGACACGGAAAATAAAAATGATCGCTGTACCAGAACCACAAAGAAAAAATGTTATCAAAAACGGAATAGGACTTCTTGAAGCTGAACAAGACCCTAAATTATATGGAAAAAATCAAATAAATGACAGTGCTATTCCTACAATTGGTTTGTCTGGAACATTTGTTGTACGGGAAGATGTACCAGAAGAAGTTGTATATAACATAACGAAAACTCTTTTTGAAAATTTAGATGATTTCCACAAATCCCATTCATCTGCAAAGGACATTACATTGGAAAAAGCGCTGGATGATATGGCCGTTCCTTTACATCCCGGTGCTGAAAAATATTTTAAGGAAAAAGGATTAATCAAGTGAAAATCAATTTGTTAATCGATTCAAAAAAGAATAGGAGTGGTAAAAATGGATTTTCAATTAACTGATGAACAAAAAGAGATTCAAAAATGGTCTAAGGATTTAGCGAAAGATAAGTTTGCGGAAAAAGCGTATACATGGAATAAAACTGGTGAAGTCCCCCTCAAGAATATGGAAATTCTAGCGGAACACGGCTTGTTAGGTATGACTATATCAGAGGAAGATGGAGGGCAAGGAAGAACGTTGTTTGATGCAATGCTAGTAATGGAAGAGATTGCTAAGGTTTGCCCTCATACGGCGGATATGTTTCAGATCGGTAACTTTGGTGCAATTAAACAGGTAGCTGCGTATGGTTCTCAAGAACTAAAAGAACGGGTACTTCCTCCTGTTCTGTCTGGAAAAAAATTGATTTCCATAGGTATGACTGAACCTAATGCAGGATCGGCAACAACTGATTTACAAACCACAGCGAGAATTGATGGTGATAAAGTCATCATAAATGGATCGAAAATTTTTAATACTCATGGACCATCTAATTCATTTTATGTAGTTTGGGTGCGTTTTGGGAAAGGAGTTAAGAGTTCAGGAGCGATACTGGTGGAACGTGACGCACCAGGGTTCACAAGAGGAAAAACTGAAAGACACATGTCTGGAGAAGAGCATTGTACTCTTCACTTTGAAGATTGTGAAGTGCCGGTTGGTAATATTTTAGTTCCAGAAGATGGTTTTAGAAAGTTATTTACAATGTTCAACGTTGAACGTATTGGCAATACGACCAGATCACTGGCTTTAGCCCAATCGGCATTTGACATGGCTGTCAAACACGTTAAAGTCCGGGAGCAATTTGGCCATCCCTTAGCAGAATTTCAAGGTACACAATGGAAAATTGCAGAAATGAAAATGAAATTAGAAGCTTCAAGGTTATTATTATATCGAGCAGCCACTAATGCAGACAATGGGGCACCGGTACCAATTGAAACTTCCATTGCAAAAGCATATATAAACGTTGCTGCATTTGAAGTTGCTCATGAAGCCTTACAGTTATTTGGGGGATATGGCTATTCCACTGATTATCCACTGGAGTACATTTTCCGAAAAGTGAGGGGTTGGATGATTGCAGGCGGAACACCAGAAATGTTAAAAAATAAAATTGCTGAAGATGTACTTCAATCGAAGTTCAGTCAAAGAAAAGTTGGAGTGGGGGTTTAAACTTATGAAAAATCCAGAAATTGAGGTAAAGGATCAAGTAGGGAAAAAAGATAATTACTTTTTAATGGAATTTGAAGGCAGTCAACTTCTTGAAGAATTTGCCTTGCCTGTAGTAAAAGGAAAACTGGCATTCGATAAACAGCAGGCCATCGAGATTGCAAAAGGTTTAGGATTTCCGATTGTTCTTAAAGGTATGTCTCGGGAGATAGTCCATAAAACGGAAGCTGATATTGTTAAATTAAATATACTTGATGAAGTAGAGTTAGTTGAAAAATTCAACGAAATTGTTAAAAACATAAAAATCCATGATCAAAATGCACATCTAGAGGGCATATTGGTCCAAAAAATGGTCCCGAAAGGTTTGGAATTAATTGTTGGAATCAAAAAGGATTTAGTATTTGGACATCAACTGATTATTGGTATGGGTGGTATTTTTGTTGAAGTATTAAAAGACTTTTCCATGAAAATGATGCCTGTCAGTGATTTAGAAGTGGAAAAAATGGTGTTAAATCTAAAAGGATTTCCATTATTGAACGGCTTTCGTGGAGGAGCCAAGATAAATATGAATGCCCTGAAGTCGTTGGTCAGAGGTCTTAACAAGTTGATTATAGCAAGACCAGATATTATGGAGATGGATTTAAACCCTGTCATTTTTCATGACGAAAAAGCAACAGTCTGTGACGTTCGTGTTTTATTAGATCAATCTGAAATAAAGCAAAACAATAGTCGGAAATCTCTGGAACACATCGAAAAAATGATTAACCCTTGTTCAATTGCTGTAGTAGGGGCATCATCGAATAATAAGAAAAATGGTGGGAGACTGTTTCAATATATTGTCGAAAATGGTTATACCGGAAATTTATTTCCTATCAATATTAATACAAGTGAAATTATGGGTTATAAAGCCTATTCGAGTTTAATCGATGTACCCGACGAAATTGACTTAGCATGTATTATCGTCTCAGCTGAGATGGTTCCCGATGTTCTAGAAGAATGTTTAGTAAAGGATGTCAAGATGGCTATAATCCACTCATCAGGGTTTGCGGAAACAGGGGAGGAAGGAAGGGCACTACAAGAGCGGATAAAGGAGATTGCACATAGAGGGAATATGCGTTTGTTAGGTCCAAATTCAATGGGAATAGCAAGCCCTTCTATAAATGTATATACTGCATTTGGATCGGCATTAGAGGCAAAAAATAAACCCTTAGGAAACATTGGATTTGTATCTCAGAGCGGAGCTATGGGAAGCGCATTATTGAGCAGAGCCTGGGAACAGGGGGCAGGTTTTAGTAGATGGGTTAGTGTTGCCAATGAAGCCGATTTGAATATTTCCGAATTCATTAATATATTAGCTGAAGATGAATTAACGAAGGTGATTTCCGTTTTCATGGAAGGCATTCAAAACGCTGAAGAGTTTAAAGAAGCTGCGACCAAGGCTTTGCATAATAAAAAACCGGTACTTATCTATAAAACCGGTAAATCTCAGGTAGGTCAGAGAGCCGTTCAATCACATACAGGATCGATTGCAGGGGATGATGAGATTTATTCTGAAGCATTTAAAAAGCTTGGAGTGTTAAGAGTGGATAGCATTGAAGAATTAATCGATGTATCACGTGCTTTCGAAATTCAGCCTATTCCGGAAGGAAATAGGGTTGGTGTCATTACGGCGTCTGGAGGAGCATGTAGTGTGGTGGCTGATTTATGTGCTGAATATGGATTAAGTGTTCCAATATTAGGAGAAACATCTAATGCTATAAAACGAGTCATTCCATCCTTTGGGTCAGCGCAGAATCCAGTCGACGTTACGGCTGAAGTCCTTGCAAAACCAGAAATTTTCAAAACTGTTTTGGAGGCTCTTGTAAATGATAGAAACTTAGATGGGTTAATCGTAATGTTGACATCTAATGCAGACCCAGGAGCTATTATTATAGCCAAAGCCATTTTAGAAGTTTTTAAGAAGTACGATAAACCTGTCATAGTAGGTAGATTAGGTGCAAACTCCATAGCTCCAAATGCAATGGCCTTTTACCAAGATGAGAAGTTTCCTGTATATCCTACTCCTGAAAAAGCAGTGTCTACTATGCATTATTTGGTTAAATATAACGAATTTTTAAACACTTAAAGATAGTTATAAATTTATATCACATTGGTATGTTAAAAGTTTGCGTTATAGGCTTTTAAAAAATAAAACTCAGCAGTATGGAGGACACTTAAAGTCCCTTAAGAGCAAAAAAGGTATAATGCCTCGTAATCTGAGGGAATTATACCTTTTTTGCTGTTTATATGAATGGACTTATATTATATTTAGTTGCTTCGATGATAACCTTTTGGATGAAATAGATAAGTTAAGTTACATTTCTTACGAAATATCATATTTTGACGTTTGAAGGTTCAAAATATGGTATGCCGTTAAAATCTCGTTTCTTATTTGAGAGTTCCGATCTCTTTACCCGCTTTATTATTCAACCAACGGAGCATCTTTTCATCATTCTTATTGTCACGTCAACAGGGATCTGGCGAATGACAGAAACATTGAAATCATCAATACACCAGGACGCAACGCCCGTAGCGTTGCGGAATTTACAGTTGGCCTGCTACTATCAGAATTACGTACACTCGTTGGACGTTTCTTAAGCGGTTTTGATGCACGCATCATATTCCATGACCCGTATTATAAAGGCCAGACCGACTTCGAACAAATTGACCTGGAAACATTACTTGTGCAGTCCGATGTCGTTTTGATGCATGGACGCCTCTGTTTCTTGGCAGTCCGATGTCAGCCATGGTAAGTAATCCAGGTTTTCGAATCGCATCAATTTGTTTAGCTGTATTAATAACCATGGAGGCAGTAGCAGTATCACCGAATACTCCATTTTGGTATGATTAATCTCTGTGTTTCGTTTCCTTCAATTATAATCTCATCCTCTTGGTTAATTCCTACAGACATGGTCAAGTCCAGGCAGATTTCCTTTCCGGTAGAGGTCAAAACTCTTGATACTTGGTGTAGCCCACTAACCGCCCCTTTTTTAGAGACGTAAGTGGAACGGTTATATCTTCGGTAGCAATTGTTGGCTCAATGGTATTATTTACACGAGTAAGTTCCCAATCTAGCCCATATGCAATTAATCTAACAGATTCTTCAAGACCAACATGGCCGATTTTATCTTGTTCAGCCAGTGCCTCAAATTCTCCTTTTGTCATACCGATTCCTACTTTTCTTTGTAAGGGAAGACGGCGTTTCGAAACATCCACTTTACGATTGACAAGGACTCTGTTTACCGTTGTAACAACGGTTGAAAAACAGATCGCCATGGTATCCATGATGAAACCTGGATTAATGCCAGTCCCGATGACACTGAGCCCTTTACTCTTAGCATATATATCTATCTCCTTTGCCAGCTCAGGGTGACGCTGCCACGGGAAAGAAAGCTGTTCACAGGTAGAAACCACTGAGAACCCATGATCTAAAAGTTCCTTGATTTGTGGCCAAACTTGTTTTGCATTGGAACCAGTCGCATGAAGGGCAATTGGATGCTCTACACTGGTTTTTACTTCATGAATACTGGAGACCACATGTACATTCATCTTATTTTCATTTATGATAGCCCAATATCCTTTCCAACCTTTTGGGGATCGATATCTACAGCACCAATAATTGATTGAGGATTTGTAAGGTATGCACTACGAAGTATTTCCATTTTTCTTCACCTGTTTTTCTAGTTTTATAATTATTCATTGAAAGTAGCTAATGTAATAGAAATTTTTCTTGAGGATTATAGATTAGAAATACAAAAAATCCTTTATTTAAAGCAGGATATTCGAGAAGGATGAATAATACAAATATAGATAAATAATTTAATGGGGTGTATTAATGTGATACGTAAACTAATGGATCATATTTATGAAATAAAATTGCCTTCTGTTTATAATGCTGATGTCAACTGCTATTTAATTGAACATGAAACCTCCTATATGCTAATTGACACAGGTGAAAATAACGAGGAAACAAAAGCTTTTTGGGGAGATTTAATCCCTACACTTCATAAGCCCATTTCTCATATTTTATTAACGCACATTCATACAGACCACGCAGGCTGTTGTCACTTCTTACGGCAACATGCAGCAGTCAAGAAAATTATTGCTTCCACGAAGAGCGAAGAAAAACTCGCTACGATGAAAAACAGCCCTAAAAATGTTGGTTTAATTGAAACTGCAAAACAATATGGCTATACCTATCCTTATTCCCCTAAACACCTACTGGATGAACATGAATCTTACAATTTTGAAATTGATGAGACGTTTGACGATGACGAGATAATCCATATCGGTTCTTCCTTATTTCAAGCAATTGCAACACCTGGCCACTCAGTCGATCATTTTTGCTTTTACGAACAAAAAAGGAAAGTGTTATTTGCAGGTGATCAACTGATCCAAAATTTTAGTCCAGTTCTTATAGTTGAGAATAATCAATTCAATCCTCTTAAAAATTATTTACATTCACTCAATAAAATTAAAAATTTCTCTTGTCAATTAACTGTTTCTGGTCATGGTGATATCATCGCTAACACTACGGATTTAATCGAAAGCCTTGAAATGAGACATTTTAAGAAACTTACACAACTAAAAAATGCGCTCAAACAGCAGCCTTATTTATTTGATCAAATAATCCAGCTTTTTTATAAAAAAGATGTCACTAAACCATCCCCACAAATTATGCAAACATTAGGCTACTTAAACTATCTTTTAGAGGAAGGTAGTCTAAAAATTATAAACAATGAGACCAAGATTACAATGCAAACTATTCAATAACAAGAAGGTATGTCCATCTACTAAAAAAGTAAAGTATAAAGTAAGAAATGATTATTGATAAAGATAAATCCTTTTGGATGAATTTGGAATATTTAACTCTTCTCGGTATTTAGCAATGGTTCTTCTCGAAATTTGAATACCGTCCATTTGAATTAAGGTTGTTAAATCTTTATCAGTAAGTGGTGATTTTTTATCTTCTTTTGCGATGAGCTCGTTAATCTTGCATTTTACATCCATAACGGAATTCATTTTTCCAAGTTGATTTTTAATTCCTTTTACAAAAAGTGAACGAAATGAATGAATCCCATGAGGTGTTTTTATATATTTATTTTGTAGGCTACGGCTTATAGTTGATTCATGTAGATCCAGTGCAAGTGCCACATCTTTTAATCTAACTGGTTTTAATGCTTTGATTCCATAATCAAAAAATTCGTCTTGCATAACTAATAACAATCTTGTCACGATATACAAAGTACGATTCCTTTGTTCAATCCCTTGCGTGAGTAACATAATATCTTTTAAGCAATTTCGACAGTAAGCTTCATCCTCTTTATTTGACTTTAACATGTCTACATATTGTTGATTGATTTCAATAGATGATCGTAATTGGTCATTCATAATAATAAGCCATTCGCTATTTGATTTTTCTACCGTTACGTCAGGGACGATATGTCCTACGTATGTTGGCGATTGCTGAACGTAGGGCATAGAGTTTAAGTTTTGGATGAATTTTAAAATATTTCTTGTTTCCTTTGTAGAAATTTTATAATGTTTACTTAAAAATTTTATTGATAACTTGGCCACCTCTTCTAAATGGTTTTTTACAAATTCACTAGCTAGAGGAGGTGCAAGTAAATCGTTATTAATTTGAATTAATAAGTATTCTTTTAAATTTCTAGAACCTATTCCTATAGGTTCAAACCTTTGCAATAAATCCACTAACCCCTCCACATATTCAACATCTATATTAAAAATGTTAGATACCTCATACGGTTCAATATCTAAATAATAGTTTTCATTCAAGTTATAAATTAAATATTTCAAGATTTTTATATCTTTTTCTGAAAGATCTTGATTAAGAGGAATCTGTTCAAATAAAAAATTGAACGACGATTCTCTTTCTATTAGTAAATTATGAACTAAATCCGTTTTTTGATTATTAGAAATGAAAGAATTACTTTTTGTATGGGTAATAGACAAATCCATTAGGTAGTGCACATGATTTACTTCAGTTTCGACTACTGTCAGTAAAGGATTTTCATTTGCCTTATGATAAATATAATCTTCTAGTTCCATATTGGATAACTGGAGAATTTCTAAATGATGTAGCTGTTCGGTCGTTAACTTTTGTGTAAGTTTTTGAGAAAGTTGCATCTTAAAGGTCATTTCTATCCCCCTCGAAGGCTAGTTACTCTTTCTTGTTATTACTCTCAATTATTACATTTTTTTCGTTAAAATCCCATATTTTTTAAGGGGAATCCGCTTTGGTATGGAAATTGCTTGTAAAAAGTTGAACGAATAAGTGGATTTGGGGGGGGAGCAATCATGGTTCAAAAAGTTTTAGAAAATGTAAATTCATTTTTCCAAGGAGAGGTCGTAATGGGAAATCAGATTGGAAGCAAATTAGGAGTTCCAACTGCGAATTTAGAATTACAGTCGGACGTGAATTTCCCAATGCTCAACGGTGTATACAGTGTACTAGTTCACTACAATGGCCAGGAATTACATGGTGTGATGAACATAGGGATAAAGCCGACATTTGAAGACATTTTAAGAGAAAAAATGATTGGAGTTCATATTTTAAATTTCACTCAAGATATTTATGGAGAGATATTGAAGGTTGAAATACGTAGTTTCATTAGAAGTGAAAGAAAATTCAAGACAATAGAAGCGCTAAAAATACAATTCAATCAAGATTGTGAAGTTGCAAAAACTCAGCTTATGCAGGAAGAAACGCAACAAGACTTTCAGGATAATTATGTTCCAGAATTTCATCAGGAAATTGATTTAAAAGTTGTTCATTTACCAGATTTAGAGTTTGTGAAATTTTGTGCAGGGAAATTTGGGATAAACCGAGGAGTATATAACACGATTGATAAATGGTTTACGAAAAATCACACTGTAAACATTATTTGGAGAAGAACGACCATTTTGCGCTTTTTATATTGGGTGACGGTTTATATTCCAAGAGAAGGAAAGTTAGAGTTTGGAGCAAAAGGATTGTCAGAGCAGTTAAGTTTCTATTATGCCAACCATATTGTGAACCAATAACAATCTGTTTGGCATAGGAATTGCTTCTAGTTTTAATGAGTGCAAAAAGGAGGGGAGTTATGGAATTTAAACATATACTAGCTGAAAAAGATAGAAACATTGGATTAATCAAAATAAATCGTCCTGAGGTAAGAAATGCGTTAGATTCAACAACTTATGGAGAAATGGAACGCGCTTTAACTGCCTTTGAAAAAGATGATGAAGTGTCAGTTGTCATTTTAACAGGCGAAGGTAAGAAGAGCTTTGCTTCAGGAGCAGATATTAAACAATTACAGCAAAGAAGATTTTTAGATGCTTTAGAGCCAGGATTACAAGGTATTTGTAAGCGCTTTGAACAAAGCGGAAAAGTCATTATCGCAGCTATAAATGGCTTTGCTCTTGGCGGAGGTTGTGAGCTTGCATTAGCCTGTGACATCCGTATCGCTTCTGAATCAGCAAAGTTTGGTCTTCCAGAATTGAACCTGGCGATTATTCCTGGCGGTGGTGGTACACAGCGTTTAGGAAGAATTGTAGGAAAGGGTCGTGCCTTAGATATGATTTTAACAGGATCAATTATATCTGCTGACCGTGCAGAGCAAATCGGTCTAGTATCAAAGGTAGTGGCACCGGAATTACTACTTGAAGAGGCGAAGGAATATACGAAAGCGATTGTTTCGAAAGGGCCACTTGCCTTAAAACTTGCGAAACAAGTTGTACATCAAGGTTTTGACATGAATTTAGATACGGCCTTAATGCTTGAAAAACTTACACAAGCCATTGTGTTTGAAAGCAAAGACAAGTTAGAAGGGACAACCGCATTTCTTGAAAAAAGACCTGCTAACTTTAAAGGAGAATAAAATGTTTCAAAAAAGAAACATGATATCTCAAAATTAAGATGTTTTGAAACACAAAGGGAAAAATGATAGGGATGGGGTTGGAAAATGAAAAAAATTACAGTGATTGGGGCAGGTGTAATGGGAAGAGGTATCGCTTACACTCTTGCTATCTCAGATTTTGATGTTGTCATACAAGATATTTCTGAACAAGCACTTCAAAATGCAAAAAAGCAAATTGAAAAAGACTTAGAAAAATCGATTAGTAGAGGTTACGCAAAAGTAGAGGACAGGGAAGCTATTGCAAAAATTGTGTATTTAGAAGATTTAGAGGAAGCAGGTCGCGATGCAGATATAGTAATTGAAGCGGTGTTGGAGGACATATCACTAAAAATTGACGTGTTTAAAAAGCTAGATGCAATTTGTCAGCCACATGTAATTTTTGCTACAAACACTTCAACGATGAGTCCTACTGAAATTGGTGCACAGACGAAGCGATCATCTCAAACGATCGCGATGCACTTCTTTAATCCAGTCCCACGCATGAATTTAGTTGAAGTCGTACGTGGCTTAGATACATCCGATGAAACCTTTGAAAAAGTAAAACAAGTTGCACTTCAAATGAATAAAGAAGTGGTAGAAGTAAGTGAATTCCCAGGTTTCGTAACAAGTCGCATGAACTGCTTAATCGGAAATGAGGCAATGAACATGCTTATGGAAGGTGTTGCTTCCGCAGAAGATATTGATAAAGCGTTGAAGCTTGGTCTTAATCACCCCATGGGGCCACTTGAATTAGCTGACCTTGTTGGATTAGATTCAAGACTTCGCAACATGCAATATTTATACGAAACACTTGGTGAAAAGTATCGTCCTTGTCCACTACTTATTAAATATGTGAAGGCAGGAAGACTCGGTCGTAAATCTGGTCAAGGCTTTTATAAATACGAGTAAGGAGGAAATTATGTCAAATGCAGTCATTATTGATTCCGTCCGGACGGCCATTGGGAAATTAGGAGGAAGCTTAAAAGATATAGAAGCTGATTATATAGGGGCTGATGTACTAAATGCCATTATTGATCGAACAAATCTCGATGTCACCTTGGTAGATGAAGTGATTTTAGGGCAAGGAAAGCAAAGCGCTGATACACCAAACTTAGCTCGTGTTGCCTCGTTGCGTGCAAAATTGCCAATACATATTCCAGGCTATACGGTTCATCGTCAATGTGGGTCAGGATTACAAGCGGTGAACAATGCAGCTTTGCAGATTGAAGGTGGTTTAGCTGATTTCATCATTGCGGGAGGTGTGGAAAGCATGAGTACAGCACCATACTACATTCGTAATGCACGTTATGGCTATGGTGCTGGTAATGGATTAATTTTAGATCCGAACACAGAAAGTCAGCCGTGTTCACAACCAATTGACCAATATGGTTCTTTTACTATGGGTGAAACGGCTGAAAACTTAGCAGAAAAGTATAACATTTCTCGTGAAGAGCAAGATGAATTTGCATACCGCAGCCAGCAACTAACACATGACGCGATTACGAATGAACGCTTTAAAAAAGAGATTATTCCCATTGAAATAAAAAAAAGGAAAATGAATGTTGTTTTTGATATTGATGAACATCCACGTCTTTCTCCTGTGGAAGGCTTAGCAAAATTAAAGCCTGTATTCAAAAAAGGTGGTACTGTAACAGCTGGTAGTAGTAGTGGTCGAAATGATGGTGCATCCGCATTGCTCATTTCATCAGAAGAAGCCGCTTTAAAGCATGGATTCAAGCCAAAAGCTCGTATCATAGCACAAGCAGCAGCAGGTGTATCTCCTCGATTTATGGGGATTGGTCCTGTTCCAGCAACCGAAAAAGCTCTTAAACAAGCAGGTCTTACGCTCCAGGATATCGGATTAATTGAGCTAAACGAAGCGTTTGCTGCCCAGTCCTTAGCTGTTATTAAAGAATGGGGCATTTCACTCGATCGTATTAATGTCAACGGTGGTGCGATTGCACTTGGTCACCCAATCGGCGCTACAGGTGCAATTTTAATGACGAAACTGCTTCACGAGATGGAGCGTCGGGGGGAGAAATACGGTCTTGTAACACTTTGTATTGCAGGCGGTTTAGGTATAACAACAATTATAGAAAACTTACAAGTATAGAAGGAGTATATGCCGCTATATCAATTGTTAGAGATATATCTTAATGGATAGCTTGATATAAAAGGGAGATGAGGAAGCATGTTCATCAATGCAGAATGGATTGAAAAGGACGAAAAAATCCGGGTAGTGAACCCAGCGAATGGGGAACTAGTTCAAGAGATTAATAAAGGCACGAAAGAAGATGCGATTGCGGCAATTAAAAGTGCAAAAGGAGCGTTTTATACTTGGTCTCGAACTACAGCTCTAGAAAGATCACAAATATTAGAAAAAATTGCGCAGCGCATTTTAGAAAGAAAGGATGAGCTGGCTAATATCATTACAACAGAAATGGGGAAGCCATTAGTCAACGCCATCTATGAAGTAGAAAGTTCATCTGCCTATTTTAAATGGTTTGCAGAAGAAGCTCGCAGAATCTATGGAGAACAGATTCCAAGCAATGCGACAAATAAAAGGATGATGACAATTAAGCAACCTATTGGTGTAATCGCAGCGATTACACCCTGGAATTTCCCGTTGCAAATGTTAAGTAGAAAACTTTCACCTGCACTTGCTGCAGGGTGTACATGCTTAATTAGACCATCTAGCCAATCGCCAATTAGCGCGATTGAATTAGTCAAAATTTTTGAAGAATGTGGCGTTCCTAAAGGTGTTATAAATTTAGTGTGTGGTTCAGCAGAAGAAATCACAGATGTTTGGTTAGAAAGCCCGGATGTGAAGAAAATTTCGTTTACAGGTTCAACAGAGGTTGGTATCGAGTTAATGAAAAAAGCGGCGAATACAGTGAAAAAAGTATCGATGGAACTTGGGGGACATGCCCCGTTTATCGTATTTGAAGATGCTGATTTAGAATTAGCTGTTGAAGGGGCTATTAATATTAAATTTAATTCCTCAGGTCAGCAATGCGTATGTGCAAACCGAATGTATGTACAAGAAAGTATTTACGATGAATTTATACAAAAATACGTGGAGAAAGTAAAAGATTTGCCAGTTGGCGATGGTCGTGATTTGAAATGTCGGGTTGGGCCATTAATTAACCAAAGTGCGATTACTAAGATGAATGAGCAAGTACAGGATGCGGTATCAAAAGGTGCGGTTATATTATGTGGTGGCAAAAGAGCAGAGATAGAGCCATTAAAAAATGGTTATTTTTACGAACCCACAGTACTTGCAGATGTAAACGATTCAATGCTCATTACATCAGAAGAAACTTTTGGACCTGTTGCACCCATCATGAAATTTGTAACCGAAGAGGAAGTGTTAAAGCAAGCGAATGACACGGAATTTGGATTAGCTTCTTATTTCTACACAAATGATTTATCAAGAGCATATCGTGTATTCGAAAACTTAGAGTACGGTATTGTAGGAATTAATGATGTAGCTCCATTTGCCGTCCAAGCCCCATTTGGTGGATGGAAAACCAGTGGTCTTGGCGTAGAAGGTGCTCACGGTATTGATGAATATTTAGAAGTCAAACTTGGCTCATTTTTACTTAAAATGAATTAATGGTTAAGGCGGATATGTTGTGCATGTCACATCATATCCGTTTTTAATTTAGAAAGTACTGATGGGAAGCAAGGGCTATAATTGAGTTCCTTAACATTAAAATGTTTCATTTAAGAGACAAAGTGTTTCGTTTATAAAACAAGAAACTTCAAAATATTTATGTGAGAAGCACTGCGATTCCGAGTTTGAATATGTTCTTGAAAATTTAGATTTCCGCGCTATTAAAGTCATTGATATAAAATTTATTGTAAAAATTTCTAAATATTATAATAATTAACCTTGTTTGGTATGCAAATTGCTTTTTTATAATTAAGTTCACACTTAATGTAAATGCCGATACATCAGGTGGAACAATAATAAAAATATTAGGAGCTGATATTGATATGGCTGAATTAGGTAAAGATATGACATTTGGGTTATTTTTCTTGAACTCTGTACCTCCTACAAAAACAGATGCTCAGGAATTAAGAGATGGTTTAGAACAAATTAAACTTGCAGATGAAATAGGCTATCATTCTGTTTGGATTGCAGAGCATAATGCACGTGCATATGGCGTGGTGAGTAATACTTCGGTATATTTAGCAGCGGCAGCAGCCGTTACGAAAAATATTAAACTAGCTACGGGCGTAACGAGACTTCCTCTTCACCATCCACTTAAATTAGCAGAGGAAATGAATCTTGTGGATATTATTAGTGATGGTCGCCTTTATCTCGGTGTTGGTAAAGGTTACGATAAACTAGAATTTGATGCGTATAATATCGATTTTGATGATCGTCATGATCGTTACCTTGAGTCATTAGATATTCTAAAAGCAGCTTTACAGTCTCCGCGTGTTACATATTCTGGACAATTCTACAATATTGAGAATGTTCCGGTATATCCACGTCCGGTACAAAAAGATGGTCCACCAATTTTTGTGATGGTATCAGGAAACGATGCATCAATGATTAATGCTGCGAAACAAGGACACTCATTCATGCTTGGTGGCATTAGCAATGAAGATACAAAGCATAAAATCAAATTGTATCGTGAGGAAGCACTTACTTCAGGCTTAACTGAGGATTATGTTGAAAGCGTTATCAAACGTTCTGGTAAACTTCTATTCTGCTATGTGGCAGAAACAACAGAACAAGCACAGGAGGAGTATCGTGAAGGCCTTGAATGGTATATGAGTGAACGTGACAATCGTCCTACATTCGGTGTTATTGATCGTGAGCGGAATATAGATTATGATCGTTTCTTACAATCAGAAAATACCCTAGTAGGTTCACCTGAAAAAGTAATTGAAGATATTAAACGTTATAAAGAAGAAACAGGTCTAAATAACATCCTTTTATGGATGAACATTGGTGGTCAACCTCAAGATAAAGTACAAAAATCTATGAGTCTGTTTGCTGAAAAAGTAATGCCACATTTTGAAAGTGTAAAGGTCAAATAGATGAGATATAAGCTTTTTTAGAAAAGGGGGATGCGAGAAATGAAACAATATAAAGTCGGTTTGCTTTTATTAGTGGGAGTCTTTTGCTTGGTGTTAGTTGCTTGTGGTAAATCAGGCGGCTCAGTCAATTCATCTAAAGAAGGCGAATCTTATGAATTAAACTTAAACTTCTCAGCGTCTGCATCCAGTGACTTCGCAAAAAAAGTAGTGGAGCCTTGGGTACAATATGTTGAAGAAAAATCAGAAGGTCGCATAATAGTTAATGCATATTCAGGGGCAGCTTTAGGTAATTTAAACTCAGGTTATTCAGATATTGAAGGTGGGGTGTACGAGGCTGGTTTCATTATTCCAGGTTTACATGCTGATACAGATATGTTCCCATTAACAATCAGTGACATTCCTTTTTTATTACAGTCTCCTGAAATTGTTCCTAAAGTTCTAAAACCTTATATAGGTAAATACGGAACTGGAATATCTGAAGATGTGACCTACTTAGGTGTAACTTCTACGGATGCTTATCAAATTTTTGGTCAAAAACCAATTAAGTCAGTAGCAGATTTAAAAAATAAAAAGATTTCAGATAGTGTAGCAGGTCGTATAGAATTATTAAAATCATTAAAAGGGACTCCAGTATCGATGGCAAACGCAGAGCTTTATGAATCTTTAGAACGTGGTATTACAGACTATGCAATTTATACAGGTGTCGGTGCAATTGGTTATAAATTTGATGAAGTGACAAAATGGATGACGAAAATAGATATGGGTGTCAGTGTAATGCCTTTCTATATTAATTCGGATTTCTTAAAGTCCCTTCCTGAAGATTTACAAGAACTAATGCTTAATGATCTTGGTCCTGAATTTAATGAATTATGTACAAACATGTATTCAGAAACAGCTGGAGTAAATATTGGAAAGTATGAAGAGAATGTTTCTGCAGATGGAGGCGGCGTATATGTGCCAACTGAAACGGAAATTGATGAATGGAGAACTCCAATAAAAAAACAAATGGAAGATTGGGTAACTGAAGCGAATAAACGCGGTTATGATGGTCAAGCGATGATGGATTATTATGTAGAATTACTAACAGCCGAGGGAGTACCGGTCCCTCAATAATACTCAAAATGGCAAAAGTATAGCTCCTAGGTATCTATACTTTTGCCATTACTCTTTATAAGGGGGAATTAAAGTGGCTTTATTTGATAAAATTGCAAAAGGCTTCACGATTGGAATTTCATATATAGCCTATGCAGTCCTAGTGCTGATGATGATTTTCACAGGCGCAGCTGCAGTTGCACGCGCGTTTCACCGCCCAATCATTGGAGATGTCGAAATTGTACAGATTGGCATGGCGATTTTAGTAGCCTGTTCAATGGCTTATACGGAGTACCGAAATGGTCATGTAGAAGTTGGGATTTTGGTAGATAGATTTCCTAGTAAACTACAAAAAATTCTAGATATCTTTTCGCTTTGTTTAACAGTAATATTTTGCGTTATCGTTGCCTACGCATTCTATGCTAAATTCGACATGCAACATACTTCTGTTCTGTTAGGATATAAATTTTATCCGTTTAAAGCGTTGTTAATCATAGGTTTTATTGCATGGGCTTTAATGGCTATTCAAAAGATTATTGTTTTATTAAGAATGAAGGAATATAAAAAATTTGAATAGGGGGATGAATGGATGAGTATAGAAACAGTTGGTATTATAGTCATTATAGCTGTATTCATTTTGATGTTTTTACGGGTGCCTATCGTACTTTCCATGGCACTTCCGGCCTTTGTGGGAATTATGTATTTGAGAAACGAAAATGTCCTCTTTACAGCAATCGATAGTGTTATTTGGGAAAGAAGCTCCAACTATACGTTAAGTACAATTCCGCTTTTCGTATTAATGGGACAACTACTTTTTGCTGCAGGATTTACAGATGATTTATTTGATACGTTCAGAAAATTTTTCGGGCGCGTTCGCGGTGGTTTAGGGATGGCAACAATTGCTGCATCAGCGGTATTCGCTTCTTCATCCGGTTCTAGCTTAGCAACAACAAGTACAATGGGGTTAGTTGCTTCGAAGGAAATGTTGAAATCAAATTATTCAAAAGTATTAACTGGTGGTTCCATTGTTGCAGGAGGTACGCTTGGGATTTTAATTCCACCGAGTACGATGTTCATCATCTATGGGATGATTACTGAGCAATCTATCGGTAAATTATTAATAGCTGGGATCGTACCAGGGATTTTGTTAACTTTATTGTTCATGTTAGTGATTTATATTTGCGTAAAAATCAAACCTAGTATGGGTGGAGAACAAATAGTAGAAACTGTTAGTTGGAAAGAGAAGCTCGCATCTCTTAAAGTTAATATTTGGATTATTTGTTTGTTTATAGTGGTGATGGGTGGTATTTATTTAGGATTCTTCACTGCAACAGAAGCAGCTGGTATTGGTGCATTAGGAGCATTCATTATTGCCCTTTTGCGTCGTAAGTTAACATGGAAAGTATTTTCAGAGGCTATATTCGGAACGCTTAAGACAACGGGATTCATCTTTGTTATCGTAATGGGAGCGTTCCTACTTAATTACGTGCTAACGATAACGCGTGTTCCTAACTTATTAGCAGAATTTTTCATCGATGCAAATCTATCCCCTTTGATGTTTTTTATTTTAATGGTTATTATGTACTTAATTCTAGGTGCAATAATGGATACATTAGCCATGGTAGTAGTAACCATCCCAATATTATTGCCAACTTTAATTTCTTATGATTTCAATTTAATATGGTTTGGGGTTATTATCGTGTTATTAGTCGAAGTAGCGTTAATTACACCACCTGTTGGAATGAATTGTTTCGTATTACGCGGTGTAGTAAAAGAGCTAGATTTAGGAAGCATCTTCAAAGGGGCAGTGATTTTCGTTATTCCAATTATCTCGCTTATTTTCCTATTATATGCTTTCCCAGATGTTGTAACATTCCTACCCAATTTGATTAAGTAGCATAGGAGGTCGTTTGTTTGAAAGTCAATTCAGTTACAGGATCTTTACATATTAATGATCTGAGCTACACGTTAATACACGAACATATGCGAACACGATCTGAGGCTGTCGCTGTTCAATTCCCTCATTTATATGATGAACAAGAAGAGTTCGCATTAGCAAAAGTTCAAGTTCTTAAAACGAAGGAATATGGTGTAAAAACAATTTTTGACCCGACAGTAATGGGACTTGACCGAGATGTGAGATTGATGGAGAAAATTTCAAAAGAAACAGGGATTCAAATCATCGCTGCAACAGGGGTATACACATTTAATGTTTTACCCACTCGATTTGCTGTCAATGATATAGATTTTTTAGCAGAACAATTTGTACGTGATACTGAAGTAGGAATACAAAACACGTCAATTAAAGCTGGATTTTTAAAGTGTGCAACTGATATCCAAGGGGTAACGACAGATGTTGAGAAAGTGTTAAGAGCTGTTGCACGGGCACACATAAAGACAGGTTTACCTATTATGACCCACTCACATCCTGGAACAGAAACGGGATTAAGACAAATTGAAATTTTTGAGCAAGAGGGCGTTGACCTTTCGAAGGTTTTAATCGGACATTGTGGAGATACAGATGATATGGACTATATTGAAAGAGTGCTAGATTATGGTGTATTTATCGGGATGGACAGATACGGATTATCGAAACTACTACCTACAGAGAAACGAAATGAAATTGTTCTCAAATTGCTGAACAAAGGTTACGCGAACCGAATGTTTTTATCACAAGATTATTGCTGTACAACTGATATGTATAAACCCAATCATTTGAAGAAACATGTTCACCCAGATTGGTCGATGACATATCTATTAAAAACAGTCATTCCTCTCTTAAAACAGCATGGTGTAACGGAAAATCAACTTAATACAATGATGATTGATAATGTAAAAAGATGGTTTGGATTTTTAAAATAACAAAGACTAGAGAGGGAACGTAAATGTTTCCTCTTGTTTTTTTATCTTGAATACTTTAATTGTGTTAAACAATAGGGAATTTATAAAAAAATAGACTTATAATATATTATAAGGAAGGTGGGGTATCTAATGTTAAAACTGTTGGTTTCTGGTTCACACCCTTTGATTGAATATGTGAAAATAGAGATAGAGAAGCGAAGAGAAAGTATACAAAAGTTAACAGTTCAAGAAATCGACTCAAAGCATATATTGAATCATCCTAATTACATGAATAATAATGATATTTTAATCTGTGGTGTCGTGTTAGCGGAAAGATTAAGGAAATTAAATGTTAGGGGACAATTAGTTCCGTTAAGAGTTCAAACGCAAGACTTTATTAAAGCATTAGTGAAAGCATCAAAATATTCTAAGCAAATATGCATTGTAAACTATTATAAGGAATTTATAACTGAGGATACATATTTTAATGCAGAGGGATTGAAGGGTCTATTAGGATTTAATATTCAACAGTATGTATACACTTCTACAGAAAATGCCGAAGAAGTTGTTAAAATGTTAAGTGAAGATACCAAGAATGTTATTATTGGATCAGGATTAATTGTGAGTCTAGCTAAGAAGCAGGGCTTACATGGCGTTTTATGGTATGGACAAGAAACAATTCAGCTTTCAGTCAACATTGCTTTTGATATTTTAAAGGCAAGAGTGCTAGAGCGAAGCAATCAAAAGCGACAAAGTATCGTCATGGAAAATTTTAACGAGGGCGTTATAAATTTAAATCGTATGAATCGGATAATGAATATTAATCAAGCTGCTATCGATTTATTAGGATTGGACAAAGACAAGAACTACGAATCACTATTTATTTCAGATGTTTTAGACAATAGTGAGTTGTTAAATGAAACTTTGTCTCCAAAAAAATTAACGGATCGTATTTTGAAATATCAAAACAAGACGCTTATTGTTGATAAGCATTTAATTTATGTAAATAAGCAGATTGACGGTAATGTCATTATATTTTCCGATGTTGAAACCTTACAACAGAAGGAAAACAAGGTAAGAAGAAAATTAAATAAAAAGTTTGAAGGTGCTAAATATACGTTTGATGACATCATAGGTCAAAGCAATCAAATGATTAAGGCAAAATTAAAGGCTGAAAAATTTGCAAAGGCTGATGCACATGTGCTAATTTTAGGCGAATCTGGCACGGGTAAAGAACTATTTGCTCAAAGTATACATAATGCAAGCAGGCGTGCTAACCATCCGTTTGTCGCGGTAAATTGTGCAGCCATTCCAGAGAACTTGTTAGAAAGTGAGTTTTTTGGTTATAGTGACGGAGCATTTACAGGTGCATTAAAGGGGGGCAAGCCAGGATTGTTTGAAGTAGCACATAATGGGACGATTTTTTTAGACGAAATTGGTGAATTGCCATTAAGTATGCAGGCGAAGTTACTACGGGTGCTACAAGAAAAAGACGTAAGAAGAGTGGGAAGTGCAGCCCCGATTCCGATTGATGTTCGTGTTATTTCAGCGACTAACGTAAATTTAATGGCAGGTGTTAAGTCTGGTGAGTTTCGAATGGACTTGTACTATCGAATCGCCGTATTAAACTTATTTTTACCGAATTTAAATCAGCGGAAAAATGATATCGGCTTGTTGTTAAAGAGATTTACAGTGAATAATTACCCGAATCTTTATCCAATAATAGAAAGACATTTTGCTGATTTATTACAACTTTTAGATAGTCATAAATGGGAAGGGAACGTCCGAGAATTTGAAAATACGATTGAAAGACTATTTGCTTATATAGGAACGGATTTAGACATTGAAAAAGAGTTAATTGTAGAATATTTAGAGGAATCGATAAATGAAAATTACTATTTATTGAACAAAGCAGACTCGGTTAATGAGACATTCCAGGAACAGATTAAAGAAGTAGAATTTTTAAAGATTCAAGAAGCATTGGAAAGAACGAATGGCAATAAACAAGAAGCTGCTAAAATTTTAGGAATTAGTAGAAGTACACTTTGGAGAAAATTTAATGAAGCTAACTCAACTAAATAAAATAATACTAAGCTCCTCTCAGGTTTTTATTTGACCTGAGGGGAGTTTTTTTATGAAACATTCATGTTTCATATTTAAGACATAGAGAAAAAATGAGGACAAAGAAAGGCTCATAATCTATTGAATTTGAACAAAAAAGAAAAAGAAAAACGTGAACAATCAAATAATATAGGATTTTCATAAAGAGAAATGAAAGTTTGGCACACGATTTGCTTCTATTTAAGATGAAGAACAGATAGAAGTATTTTAGGAAAAGAAAGGGGTGTAGTCAATGAGTAATCTTGATTCATTATTTAATCCTTCGAGCGTTGCTATTATCGGGGCATCACCTGATGAGAGAAAAATTGGGGGGCGTCCTTTAAGTTATATTCAACGTTATGGCTTTGAAGGAGAAATTTATCCGGTCAATCCAAAATATAAGGAAATTGGCGATTTAAAATGCTATGGCGATATCCTACAAATTGAAAAAGATGTAGATATAGCAATTATTGCTTTACCAAGTGCAGCTGTTATCGAAAATTTTAAAAAATGTGCACAAAAAGGAATTAAATCGGTTGTTATTTTTAGTGCGGGATTCAGTGAATTTGGTGAAGAAGGAAAGCAACTTCAAGATGAAATTGTCTATATTGCAAAGCAACATGGAATCCGTGTATTAGGACCTAACTGTTTAGGATTATTTAATGTAAGAACAGGATTTTACGGTACGTTCTCGACTATTATCGAAGATGAAAAACCAATTAAAAGCAAAATTGGTTTTGTGAGTCAAAGCGGTGCATTTGGTTCCCATGTTTTTACTCTAGCCAGACAGCAAAACATTGGTTTCAGTTATTTTGTTGCAACAGGTAATGAAGCAGATATTGATGTAGCAGATTGTGTAGAATATCTTGCTACAGATCCGGACACCAATGTTATTGCATGCTATATAGAAGGGGTGAAGGATGGGGGGAAATTACTCAATGCGTTTAAACTAGCACGAGATAATAATAAGCCCGTTATCGTTATAAAAGTAGGGTGCTCAGATGTGGGTATGAAGGCGGCAATGTCACATACAGGATCCATCGTTGGAGCAGATAAAGTATTTGATACTGTATTTAAACAAAGCGGTGTATATCGTGCAAAAACAATTGATGAATTTTTAGATGTTACATATGCAGCTTCTCAACTTCCTCCATTAAAGGGTGGCCGTGTTGCTGTATTTACAATCTCTGGTGGTGTCGGTATTTTACTAGCGGATCAACTAGCAGAGAACGGCTTTACTTTACCTGAGACACCAGCCGATGTACAAGAGAAATTGAAGGGGATTTTACCGATAGCTGGGACACATAATCCAATTGACACCACAGCACAAATTTCATATATTCCTACGCTTTTAGAAGATTTCATGGATGCTGTTTTATCCAGCGGTGCTTATGATGCAGCCATTATTTTCTTAGGCTTTGCCGGCTTAAAGCATAATTCAATTGCAGAACGTATTGAGACACTTCGCAAAATGAAAGATAAATTCCAGAATATCCCACAAATTGCAGTGACAATTAACAGTCCTGAATCTAGTCTAGCATTTAGAGATGAGGGAGTTTCTGTATTGCAAGATCCTACTCGTGCAGTCATCGCATTAAAAGCAATGAAAGATTTTGAACAATTTAAATACCGAAGTCTTACACAGGATTTCAAACGTTTCCAAATAGATTTATCTGATATAGATGACAATTTAACAGAGTATGGAAGCAAAAAATTTTTACAGCAATTTTATCTTCCAATTACGAATGAAAAGCTTGCTTTGACAGAAGCAGAGGCAGTTCAGTTTGCTAAAGAAATAACTTACCCCCTTGTTTTAAAAGGGATGTCACCTCAAATATTACATAAGACAGATAAAGGTCTTGTGAGTTTGGACATTCAAAAGGAAGAACAGGTTTATAAAGAATTTAGAAGATTGAAAGGGATTATTGACAACTTGCCTGGTGCCAAGTTCGAGGGAGTACTCATTCAAGAAATGTTAAAAGATGACTTTATTGAAATGTTTGTTGGTTCTAAATACGATCCAATCTTCGGGCAAATGATTATCGTTGGGTTTGGTGGTATTTATATCGAAGTACTGAATGATATTTCGATGCGAAAAGCACCTGTATCCGAAAAAGAAGCCGAAGAGATGATTTTAGAGTTAAAAGCAAGCAAAATTTTACAAGGATATCGAGGTAAAGAAGCAAGTGATATAGCAGCACTTAGCCAAGTTATATCAAAGTTTAGTGAAGTTATTGCAAGCCTAGATGAGGACTTATCAGAAGTAGACTTAAACCCGATTATGGTTTTTTGTGAAGGCCATGGTGTAAAAATTGCTGACGGCATAATTACATTTAATAAGCAACTCGCTAAGATTTAAATAAAAAGGAGAGATTTATAATGGATTTCCGTATACCAGAAGAAACACAAGAGATTATTAACGCCTTAAAACAGTTTGTAGAAAAAGTAGTCATTCCTTTAGAAGAAGAAAATCGCACTCTTTTATATAACGAGCGCAACTACTATTTAGAAGATGGTCGTCGACATCAGAAAGTAGAAGAGCTTCGCAAAATTGTTCGTATGGAATCAGCAAAAGGAGGATTCTACACAATGTTCGGTGACAAGGAACTTGGAGGGGAGCAGCTAGGACCTATCACCTCGCTCTTAGTGGCAGAAGCCTTGAATAAACATTATCCGAACCGTAAATTAATTGATCAGGTTATTATTCCGTCTCCATTTACAAATGGGTTAACGCCAATATTAAAAGGCTTACAACCTTCCTTGAAAGAAAAATACTTACCGGGAATTTCAAGTGCCGAAGAAACCCTTTGCTTCGGTTTAACAGAACCTGATGCAGGTTCTGATGTATGGGGAATCAAAACGCGAGCGGTACAAGATGGAGATGAGTGGGTAATTAACGGTACTAAACAGTGGATTTCAAACGCAGCTTATGCAAACTACTGTATGTTATTTGCGGTCACAAATCCAGAGCTTGTTGCACAACGTAAGGGTGGAATTTCATGTTTCTTCGTGGATACGTCATGGGAAGGATTCAACGTAGATTCCATTATTCCAGTCATGGGTTCATTAGGTGGCGATGCAGCAATCATCAGCATTGACAACTTACGCGTTCCACATGATCATGTAATCGGAAAAGTAGATGATGGATTTACAAAAGCGATTCACGGTATTAACAATGGGCGTCTTGGTATGAGTGGAAAATGTATCGGTTCTGCACAATGGGCATTAAAGAAAGCCGTTGAATATTCAAACATTCGTGAAACATTTGGTAAGAAAATTGGGGAACACCAAATGATTCAGCAAATGCTTGCGGAATGTGCAATGGACATTTACGCAGCTCGTAACATGGCTTTACATTGCGCTTGGAAAATTGAAAATTCTGATAAAACCCCAGCGAAAGAAATTTCAATGGTTAAAGCTTATTGTACAGAAATGATGGGTCGTGTATATGACAAAGCTATCCAAATCCATGGTGGTATGGGTGTATCAAATGAACTAGAACTTGAAGAAGGCTTCCGTTTAGCAAGAACGCTTCGAATTCCAGATGGTACATCTGAAATTCACCGGCGGACAGTTGCTCGTAGACTTTTAAAAGGGGATTTAAACTTTAACTAATTTAAAAATGGAGGTATGTATATGTCAAATAATATAGCGTCTGAAAAAGCAGTTTTGATTGAACGAAAAGGCAAAATTGCTTATATCATTCTAAACCGGCCAGAAAAATTAAATGCATTAAATGCGGCTCTTTTCCGTGATTTAGATTTGGCATTAGATGAACTTGAGCATGACGATAGAGTGAGCGTGGTAATTATCAAAGGAAATGGTCGAGCATTTTGTGTAGGATATGACGTGGAAAAGTATAAGTCACCTTCAGTAATAGAAGATAAAAATAATCTGGAAGGGTATACACGTCGTTGGCTTCGTGTTTGGGAATATCCTAAGCCAATTATTGCACAAGTGCACGGATATGCTTTAGCTGGCGGAACGCAATTAGTGGCTTGCTGTGACATTGTTATAACTGACGAGGATGCAAAATTCGGATTCCCATCTTTACCGTTAGGCGGTGGTTTCGTCGGTATTTACTGGGGATGGCATATCGGTCATCAACGCGCCAAAATGTTAGATTTAACGGCTGGTAGTCGTATTACAGGTCGTGAAGCTGAACAATACGGCATTGCAGCAAAATGTGTAAAGGCAAATGAATTAGAAGAAGAAACGTTAAGTATTGCGCGGGGTATTGCGAAGACACCTTTAGATATTTTAAAGCTAAAAAAGCAAGCACATAACCGCATTATGGATTTGCAAGGTTTCCGCACAGGGATTATGTTCGGTCCGGATCAAGATGCAATCATTCATACCGCGGATGGGATAAAGCTTGTTCAACAAAAAATTGCAGAGAACGGCTTAAAAGGCGCTATCCAATGGTTTAATGAGCAAGACGTATAATGATATTCTAAATTATCAAAGAAGGTGACTTACATGCGCTTTAAGCAAAAAGTAGCAATTGTTACGGGTGGAGCTCGAGGTATTGGAGCAGAAACGGCTCGGTTACTTGCTATAGAGGGGGCACATGTTGCGCTATTTGATTTAAACGAGCCACAATTGAAGGAAACAGCAGACAGCTTGCGTATATACGGCAATGAAGTGTTAACGTTTATCGTTAATATTAAGGATCGAGCGCAAGTCCAACAAGCTGTCCAACAAGTAGTGGCTCACTTTAAAAAGGTAGATGTTTTAGTCAACTGTGCAGGGGTTTTAAAAGACAATTTGCTTCCGAATATGACGGAAGAGGAATGGGACTGTGTTATCGATATCAATTTAAAAGGCTCTTATATATTAGCACAAGCAGTTGAACCTTATATGGTGCAAAAAAGAAGTGGGAAGATTGTCTTAATCTCTTCACAGGCTGCATTAGGAGCAAAAGGGAGAGTCAATTATGCTGCTTCAAAGGCTGGTGTACAAGGCATTACGCGTACACTTGCTATTGAACTAGGACCAAGTGGGATTAACGTCAATTCAGTAGCCCCTGGTTTTATTGATACTGAGATGAGTGCTGTGTCCGAAAAGTTTTCTAACAAACGAGGCATTAAAAACTTCCAAAAAGTGAAACAAGAGATGATAAATAGCAACCCGATTCGTAGAACAGGGAAGCCAGAAGATATCGCTTACACAATTTTATTCTTAGCCTCAGAGCAGGCGAGCTATATTACGGGGCAAACGATTTATGTAACCGGAGCTCCTTAAAGAGGAGGGAACGTGATGAAAGTTTTAGGTATTTGCGGCACATTAGTAGGGTCTAAAACGAGTATTTTAGTTGATAGTTTGCTAAAGCAATTGCAACAAATGCTCCCAGAGGTAGAAGTGGATCTGCTTGATTTGAAAAACTATCAATTAGACTTTTGTGATGGTAGACCAACAATGGAATACAGTAATGAAACGCAAATTGTAATTGAAAAAATCACCGAGGCAGATGCTTTCATTATAGGTACAACGATCTTACATGGCTCTATGCCGGGCGTATTAAAAAATTTATTCGAGCTTGTACCCATCCCAGCCTTCACTAATAAATGTGTTGTTTTTGCTGCCAATGGAGGAAATCACCTGCATTACTTAGCGATTGAGAACTATGTAAAGCCCATTGCAAACTATTTAAAAATGTTTGTGCTACCAGAATATGTTTTTGCCCTATCTTCAGATTTCAATGAGCTAAATGTGCTAAAAGAAGAAAAGGTAAGGGAAACAAGTCAAATTATCGAAAGTTATGCGAGTTATTTGAAAAAGTTAGCGAATAGATCAGGGGAGGTAACAAAATGACAAATCTGCAAGCTACGTCTGTACAATTATTTAAGGAAGTAATGGGGAGCTATCCTACTGGTGTAACCGTTATCACAACTGTAGATGCAAACAATCAACCAGTTGGGCTAACAGCAAACTCCTTTACATCCGTATCGATTGACCCGTTACTCATTTTGTGGAGTATTGATAAAAAGGCGGGAAGCTATGCGGCATTTAACCATTCAAATTATTTTGTAGTGAACATTTTAGCCGCAAACCAACAGGATATTTGTTGGGCGTTCGCCAGTAAAACAGAGCCAGACCGTTTCAGCAAATGCGAATGGCAAATGTCTGAAAATAACGTACCAGTCATTAAGCAAACATACGCAAATTTAGCGTGTAAAAAGCATCAAGTTGTAGATGCTGGTGACCACTATATTTTTATTGGTCAGGTTGTGAACATTGAGAAAAATGATCAAGAGCCAATGCTATATTTCAGACGTAATGTTGGTCCAGTTCCTGCCGCTTTTGGCAGCTAAGGGGTGAGCTGAAAATGAGTCAACAAAATGCTGATAATCATCAATATTGGTACGGGAAAGTTGAACATTATTTGAAAGATGATCCACAATTTTTAGAAATATATAAAAGCTTTACAGAAGCTCCTTGGAGAAGTGGTCATTTAGATGCTAAAACAAAAGAGCTATTGAATATTGCATTAAGTGCTTCCCCCACACATTTAAATATGGCAACGACGCAGGACCATATTCGTAAGGCGTTAAATCTTGGGGCAACAAAAGATGAAATTGCGGAAGTATTAAAGATTGTCAGTATTTTAGGTGTTCATACATGTTCAGTAGGAATTCCGCTTATGATGGAGTATTACGGGAGCGAAGAGGCGTTAGATGATTCAGGTTATACGGAGGAACAAAGCGCATTAAAGCAAAAATTCATCGATACTATGGGGTATTGGAATCAGTTTCGAGATGATCTGATCCGAATGGATACAAAGTTTTTTGATTCCTACTATGAATTTTTAACAATTCCCACGAGAAGAAAAATATTGGAACCGAAAGTAATTGAGTTTATTTATATCGCAATTGATTCCTCGACAACGCACTTGTTTGAAAAAGGCATTAAAGTCCATTTGAAAAATGCGATTAAATATGGTGCGACACAAGCTGAGTTGTTAGAAGTATTTCAATTAACATCAGCGATTGGCTTTCATACCTTATTTGAAACGTTACCAATTCTTGAAAGTGAAGTAGCTAAACAAATAAAACTTAAAGGGTGAAAATCATGACAACTATTTTCCACGAAGAGTTATTAGACATGAAGAGTATCATCCGAGACTTCATTGATAATGAAGTTGAAGTACTTGCAGACCAAATCGAACGAGAAGATAAAATTCCAGAGAGAATTATTAAAATGAGCCAAGAAATGGGGTTATTTGGTCTTAGTATTCCGGAAAAATATGGTGGATTAGGGCTAAATATGGTTGGAAAATGTGGTATTTATGAGGAATTAGGCCGTACAATTAATGGCTATACGACTTTCATCGGGGCACATACCGGGATTGGCAGTGTCGGGATTGTTGACCTCGGAAATGAACAACAAAGGAAAAAATATTTACCTAAAATGGCGAGTGGTGAATATATTGGTGCTTTTGCTTTAACAGAACCAAGCGCAGGTTCTGATGCAACAGCACTTCAAACGACAGCTGTTCGAAAAGGTGATAAATATATTATTAACGGCTCGAAACATTACATTACTAATGCACCAGAAGCATCTGTATTTACAGTGATGGCTGTAACAGACAAACAAAAAGGTGCAAAAGGAATCACTTCATTTATTGTAGAAAAGGATTTTCTAGGTTTAGTAATTGGAAAACACGAGGAGAAAATGGGATTACGCGGTTCACATTCAGCAGAAGTGTTTTTCGAGGATTGTGAAGTGCCAGCAGAAAATGTGCTTGGTGAAGAAGGCTATGGTTATGTGAATGCACTAAAAATTTTAGCAAATGGTCGAGCTGGACTTGCAGCTCGTAACCTTGGTTCTAGTCAAAAGTTACTTGAAATGTCCGTAAAATATGCAAGCGAACGTGTTCAATTCGGCAAGCCGATTATCCAGCAACAAATTATTCAACATTATTTAGCTGAAATGGCGCTTGATGTCGAATCATTACGTGCTCTTACTTACCACGTGGCAGGTCTTGTTGATACAAATCAAAAGATTATTAAAGAGGCTGCAATGGTAAAGTTACATGGTTCTGAAGTTTACAATAGAATAGCTGATAAAGCTGTACAAATTCATGGTGGAATTGGCTATATTCGTGAATATCCAATTGAGCGCTACTATCGTGATGCTCGCATTACAAAAATTTATGAAGGTACATCGGAAATCCAAAAAAATATAATTGCTGCACAATTAATCAAAGAATATATCAAATAAAGTCCAACTCATAGATTTTATAAGGAGCGATAGGATGATACTACCTTTAGAAGGTTATAAAGTACTAGATTTATCTCGTACTTTAGCGGGACCTTATGCGACGATGATGCTTTCTGATATGGGAGCAGAAGTAATTAAAGTAGAGGAACCGAAATCCGGTGATGAATCTAGGCGATTTGTGCCGCCTCACTGGAATGGGGAGAGTTGTTATTTTCTGTCAGCTAACCGTAATAAAAAAGGAATCACGGTCAACCTAAAATCACCTGAGGGGATTGAATTCATTAAAAAACTAGTACATAAAGCCGATGTGGTAGTAGAAAATTTTCGCACTGGCACGATGGAGAAGCTAGGAATAGGCTATGATGTCCTTAAAGAAATCAACCCTAAAATTGTTTTTTGCTCCATTTCCGGGTTTGGTCGTACAGGACCTGAGAAAGATAAAGCGGGTTATGATGTATTATTGCAAGCATATGGTGGATTAATGAGTATTACAGGTACAGAAGATATACCTGTAAAAGCTGGCATGTCGATTGCAGACTTGTCAGCTGGCATGTTTGCCGCATTTTCAATTGTGAGCGCTTTAATGGGCGTTCAAAAAAATGGTGTAGGTCAATATTTAGATGTAAGTTTACTTGATTGCCAAGTGGCGCTATTAAACCATATGGCGACTGGCTATATGGCAAATGGTCTTTATCCGAAAAGAATGGGTACAGCTCATGGAACACTCGTACCATATGGTGGATTTAAAACGAAAGATTCTGATGTCGTTGTAGCAGTAGGAAACGATGGTTTATGGAACAAATTTTGTGAAGCTTTAGAATGGTCTGATTTACTTGCAGACAAACGTTTTACATATAATAAAGATCGAGTTGCCAATCGTGAGGTTTTAGAAAAAATACTAAGTGATCGTCTCCTTGAAATGGAAACGAATGTAATTATCAGTAAGTTAGATGTATATGGTGTGCCATGTGGACTAATTCAAAATATTGAGCAAGTCATGACAAGTCCCCAAGTGAGAGCTCGTAATATGATGGTGGAGATTAAACACCCGAATATACCAAATTTAAAAGTACCAGCTTTTCCAGTGAAGTTCTCAGGAACACCGATTGTTGTTAAGTCTCCGCCCCCCCTTTTAGGACAACATACAAATGAATTACTAACAGAGCTAGGTTATACGGAGGCCATGATAAAAAATTTAAGAGAACAAGAAGTCATCTAATGAATGTAATATGACCCAAATCGTCCTATAGATATGCCCTTTAGAAGTAGGTTTCCAAAAGGGAAATGATTCATAGAGGAGTGAAGTAAAGTGGGTAGATTAGAAGGAAAAGTTGCCATTATTACAGGTGGTGCACGTGGACAAGGTGCCACACACGCCCGAGTGTTTATCAATGAAGGGGCAATGGTAGCTATCACAGATATATTAATAGAAGAAGGAAAGAAACTGGCGGAAGAACTTGGACCCAATGCAAAATTTTATCCGCATGATGTAACAAAATTAATAGAATGGCAAACCATTATCTCTGATGTAGAGGAAACTTTTGGTCATGTAAATATATTAGTGAATAATGCTGGTATTGGGTTTAAAAAGTCTATTTTGGATATGACAGAGAAAGAGTATCGTAAAGTTATTGATGTGAATCAAGTGAGCGTTTTTTTAGGAATGAAGACCGTGTTACCTTCCATGCTAAAAACAACCAATGGTTCTATCGTTAACGTCTCCTCTATCGCTGGACTTCTAGGTAGCAAGGATGGGTCGGTCGCGTATGATGCATCAAAATTCGCTGTGCGTGGCATGACAAAATCAATTGCACTTGAATTGGCACATAAAGGTGTTCGGGTGAACTCTGTTCATCCAGGTATTATTTTTACGCCTATGACCTTGACAAATGATGAAAAACCCCATGTTGTGGAATCCATAGGTAAGCTATTAACTCACGTTCCTATGCAACGTGGTGCAACACCGGATGAAGTAACAAAACTTGTGTTATTTTTAGCAAGCGATGACTCAAGCTATTCAACTGGATCAGAATTTGTTATTGACGGTGGTTTAACAGCGAATCGTTACGGATGATAATATTTTGAACACATACCTTTATTGAAACACAATAAAATCCATTTTATTTTAACTAGGGTGTTGAATTTTAGTAAAATGATAGAATCAATGATTTATAAAAACTTAAATTAAAAACCTGTAGAATAAATTTTTTCACAGGTTTTTTGCGTATTCACCAATAAATGAATAAATCAAACGCGATATAAAAAGTATTCCTTCTCTTGCAACTAGATTTAATGTCTAACTCCCCGTAGAATCATCATCTACAAGTAGGGATTAGTGATGAACAAGTTTTAGAGATATATGAAGTGCTGCTGCTAGCTAGACGTATTGATGAAAGGATGTGGTTATTGAATCGCTCAGGAAAAATCCATTTGTGGTTTCATGTCAAGGGCAGGAGGCTCACAAGTAGGGGCTGCATTAATTAACATTGGATCGTGAAAAAGGATTGCGTGCTTCCCTATTATCGGGGCCTGGTAGTGGTACTAGCAGCCGCTAAAATGGAAGGGAAAAAACTTGTATTATTTGTTACTTTTGGAGAAGAGTCTTAATCAAGCAAATAAACGAAGAACGGATGGATATGGTAAACAGTGACCGATTAGGCAGAACAAGCCCATTATGCAGAAGGACACGCGGCCATGAAGTTCATTTACGCAGATTCATCCGTGATCAAATGAAAGGGCCGGCTTATTTCCATACAGAACCCCCGAATGGACAGACAGAAAAGTCTTCGATTCGGGGGTTAATCTATCTTTAGGTTTGAATATTTAAAGAATAGCAGAGACATTCATATAGCAGTTACTTATAATTGGATATGTCGTTTGTTTAGACTCATATGGGTACAAATTCAGATTGCTGACTGTTTCTTGGCAGGCCGATGTCAGCCATGGTAAGTAACCCTGGTTTTCGAATCGCATCAATTTGTTTAGCTGTATTAATAACCATGGAGGCAGTAGCAGTATCACCGAATACTCCATTTGGTATGATTAATCTTTGTGTTTCGTTTCCTTCAATTATAATCTCATCCTCTTGGTTAATTCCTACAGACATGTTCAAGTCCAAGCAGATTTCCTTTCCGGTAGAGGTCAAAGCTCTTGATACTTGGTGTAGCCCACTAACCGCCCCTTTTTTTAGAGACGTAAGTGGAACGGTTATATCTTCGGTGGCAATTGTTGGCTCAATGGTATTATTTATACTGGTAAGTTCCCAATCTAGCCCATATGCAATTAATCTAACAGATTCTTCAAGCCCAACATGCCCGATCTTATCCTGTTCAGCCAGTGCCTCAAATTCTCCTTTTGTCATACCGATTCCAACTTTTCTTTGTAAGGGGAGGCGGCGTTTCGAAACATCCACTTTACGATTGACAAGGACTCTGTTTACCGTTGTGACAACGGTTGAAAAACAGATCGCCATGGTATCCATGATGAAACCTGGATTAATGCCAGTCCCGATGACACTGAGCCCTTTGCTCTTTGCATATACATCTATCTCCTTTGCCAGCTCAGGATAGCGCTGCCACGGGAAAGAAAGCTGTTCACAGGTAGAAACCACTGAGAACCCATGATCTAAAAGTTCCTTGATTTGTGGCCAAACGTGGTTTGCATTGGAACCGGTCGCATGAAGGGCAATTGGATGCACTACACTGGTTTTTACTTCATTAATACTGGAGACCACATGTACATTCATTTTATTTTCATTTATGATCAGCCCAATATCCTTTCCAACCTTTTGGGGATCAATATCTACAGCACCAATAATCGATTGAGGATTTGTAAGATATGCACTACGCAGAATTTCCATGCCGATAGGACCCAAGCCAAATACGGAAAATTTCGAAATACCACTTACCATTTATTTATCATCCTTTCAAATGTTGTATAACCAAATGCTAACATTGAAGGGAACATAACAAAAATAGTAAATTTTTATATACATATAAACCTTGATTATAAAAGGGACAAGTTGTACTTACTTTAGTTCTTTATCCTTATAACTCACAACGAAGCGTTGGATTGGAGGGTATGTATGATTTGATTTATCAAGAAAGGTGTATGTTCGCTACTTTTCCAAACAGCTGATATTGAGCTAGACAGATTCATATTTTCGATGTTTAAGGCCTTTACCTTTTTAGTTCCTAACAAATCAATCATATCTTTGGGCATGAGGGCAACACCTAAATTATTTGAAACTAGGTTTGCAATCGTTAATAGCTCAGATCCTTCACATAATTTTTTTGGAGAAAACCCAGCAATCGAACATGCCTTTTCCAAAAGAAATTGAAGAGAGTGGGCTTGTACTGCATGATAATGAATAAAGGGTTCATTCTTTGCCTCAGTTAAATGTATGGATTCTTTTTGAGCTAACCGGTGTTCAAAAGAAACGACTAATTGCAATGGAGATTTGTTGAATTCAATCATATTTAGCCCTTCATTTGTCAGTATATTGGCATGTATGGGTGTTCGGATAAAACCAATTTGATATTTTTGCTGTTTGACTAGCTTGACTGCTCTTGCGGAGGTTGTCTCTTGAAGATCCACTTCTACTTCAGGAAATTCAATACGTATCTTTTTCAATAAGTTTGGTATATAAATACTTGCTGCTGATGGTATTGTGGCAATTTTTATTTTTGGTTTGGGGACAATTTTGTTTTCAACGATATTGCTAACTGTTTTTTCGATGTCATCGAAGGAAGGAGCGAGCTTCTTGTAGATATATTCCCCTTCTTCAGTCAATGTGATTTTTCTTGTTGTGCGATTTAGAAGCTTAAAACCTAATTGTTTTTCAAGTGATGAGATTTGTTGGCTTAAGCCAGGTTGGGAGATATGAAGGATCTTGGAGGCTTTGCTGAAACTAAGGTGGTTTGAAACCTCAATAAAATAACGTAGGGATAGGAAATTGATAAAATCACTCCTTTTGTTTAAGTGGTATCAGAATAACTGGATACAGCCAATAAGAAGGTATTTTATAATCAATAGTTATAAGTTTATAACAATAATATATTTCTCAAATGCAAGAGTCAATATTATCTTTAAAGAAGGATATAAAAAACTGAAAATTTAGTCAAATATAAAGTTGGTCAAAAAAACGCGCGTTTATGACTGTGAGGATATGGGTTAAATTCCCATATGTAAAATGAAGGAAATTAGAGTTGATCACAGAATACTATTAATATCGTCGCATTTAAAGATGATGAAATTGAAAAAGGAGGGATTTTTGTGAAGGGATGTAAAAGCCTTTTTTTATTCGGAATGATCATGTCCTTACTACTTATTACTGCTTGCAGTAAGGGGAATGAAGGGGCCTCTGGAGACGAAAGACAAAATTTAAGTCTATTAACAGGTGGGACTGGTGGTACATATTACCCACTCGGTGGTCAGATCGGTAATATCATCACGGATAATACCAATGCGAATATTACACCACAAACCTCCGGGGCTTCTGCAGAAAACATGGAAACCTTAAGAGCTGGAGAAGCTGAGATAGCTTTCTCGCAAACGGATATTGCTGCATATGCAGTTGAGGCCAAAGAAATGTTCAAGGGGAACCCAATTGATAATATCCAGGCAATTAGCTCTTTATATCCAGAAACTGTACAGCTTGTAACAACAGCTAAAAGTGGGATTAAATCAGTGGAAGATTTAAAAGGAAAGAAAGTATCGGTCGGTGCCCCTGGATCAGGTGCATACATTAATGCCATGCAAATTCTAGCACTTCATGGGTTATCAGCTAAAGATATAAAAGCCCAAAACCTCTCCTTCGACGAGTCAACGGACGGAATACAAGCTGGGAATATTGATGCAGCATTTATAACAGCAGGTACTCCAACTGGTGCAGTAGAGGCACTTTCTGTTCAAAATGATATTGTTGTCCTACCAATTGCGGATGAAAAGATTAAAGAGTTGGTTAAGAAATATCCATATTATGCGGAAGATACCATTCCGAGCGGCACGTATAAGATTAAATCAGATGTAAAGACCGTTGCCGTGAAAGCCATGTTGGTTGTAAGAAAAGACATGGATAAAGACTTGGTGTACGAAATGACTAAGGCTATTTATGACAATACAGACAAAATCACGCATGCAAAAGGAAAATTAATTACGGCAGAGACGGCACTTGAAGGATTAGGGGAAATGGAGTTGCATCCTGGTGCAGCTAAATATTTCGAAGAAAAGGGAATTGCCAAATAAATGCTACGATAATCGATAGTTCGCTATCGATTTCGTTGTTTCTTGAAGTTTGGAGGTTTCGATGAGCAACAATTTTTTAAAGAGATTCGTGTTTTTTATTATCCCTCTCTTTCTGTTCAGTGCTTTACTTGGTTTCATACCATATAAACAAGTCCTTGCGTTTTCCTATCAAGATCAAGGCGAGTTGTTGGCTTATTTACCTTTGAAAAGAGAAAAGACGTTTCAAATAGAGTATACACATTCTATTCACCTCTCGGACGTTCTTGAAACCTATCAGCTATCAAGGGACTCCATTAAGCAAACCGAGCTGGCTTATGAAGACTTTGCTGTAGGCATGCCTTCTAATGCAGAGGGAGAGGAAGTGTTTGAAGAAAAAGACGGTGTATATCATATCAAAAATATGAATCGAACATTTGAATATATTGACTTAAGAATAGGGCAGGTTGGAGCCAATCATCGCTTAATCTATAGAAAACAAACTGTATTATTATCACGATTTATTAAGCCGGGAACATGGATCAGAATTTCAACGAAAAAAATTTCCTTTTGGGAACAATTGGATGGGGTGAATATCAATGGATGATGATAAAGGAAAAGCGCAGTACTTAACGGAGGAAGAACAGCAGAAACTTTTAGCGAAATACGATCCTGAAGCAGGGACCAGGAAATTAAAAGGCATATTGGGGTATATTGCTTTTTTCGGTCTCTTAGCATTTTCTTTATTCCAATTGTATACAGCCATCTTTGGGGTTTTTACAGCACAAATTCAACGGACGATTCATTTAGGTTTCGCGCTATCTTTAATCTTTTTATTATTTCCTGCAAATCGGAAGAAACGCCAAAAAGGCAAGCTTCAAATAGCATGGTACGATATGATTCTAGCAGTATTAAGTATAGGAGTCGGAGCTTATTGGCCCTTGTTTTTCGACGATTTGGTCATGAATGTCGGTCGTTTAGGTACGTTGGATTTTACGGTTGGTTTACTGGCCATTTTACTGGTGTTAGAGGCAACGAGGCGTGCAGTAGGAATCCCTATAACGACAATAGCGGTTCTATTCATTTTATATGGTCTATTTGGTCAATATATGCCTGGTTTCCTTTCGCATCGCGGTCTAACTTTCGAGCGGATGGTCCAAACGATGTTTTTCTCTACAGAGGGAATTTTAGGAACACCGCTGGCGATTTCATCCACCTTTATTTTCCTATTTTTACTATTTGGTGCCTTCCTTATACGAACCGGGGTTGGCCAATATTTCAATGATCTCTCAACTGCGATTGCAGGTAGAAGAGTCGGCGGACCTGCGAAGGTTGCCATTTTTTCAAGTGCATTACAAGGAACAATCAGCGGCAGCTCGGTAGCGAATGTTGTCACTTCAGGGTCATTTACGATTCCCATGATGAAAAATCTGGGTTACAAAAAGGAATTTGCTGGGGCAGTAGAGGCATCTGCTTCAACAGGTGGACAATTGATGCCACCGATAATGGGAGCGGCAGCGTTTCTAATGGTCGAGTTTATTGGGAATGGCATCACGTATTGGGATATAGCAAAAGCAGCCACCATTCCAGCCATTCTTTACTTTACAGGGATTTGGATCATGACCCATTTTGAAGCAAAAAGGCTTGGATTAAGGGGATTGACGAAAGAAGAAATGCCGAACAAGAGAGAAGTGATAAGAAAAGTTTATTTATTGATACCAATCGTTGCTATCGTTCTCCTACTGATGTCGAATATAACAGTTACACATGCCGCATTGTATTCCATTCTTATCTCGATTATTGTAGGGTTCATTAACCAAGATGTACGGATGAAATTTAGTGATATCATTCATGCCCTAGTAGATGGGGCTCGAACGGCATTGGCAGTAGCGGCTGCAACGGCTAGTGCAGGTATTATCGTAGGGATTGTCACAAAGACAGGGCTAGGTCTAAAGCTGGCGAATGGATTAATCGATTTGGCTGGTGGCTACTTAATACCAACACTTATGCTTACAATGGTCGCGGCCTTAGTATTGGGAATGGGGTCACCGACAACTGCTAACTATGTAATTACCTCTACCATTGCGGCACCCGCCATCATTTTACTGGGTGTACCAGATTTATCCGCACATCTATTCGTTTTCTACTTTGGCATTATTGCGGATATAACACCACCAGTGGCACTAGCCGCTTTCGCAGCAGCCGGGGTTTCTGGTGGAGATCCCTTAAAGACAGGGATCCAATCGTCTAAATTAGCGATAGCGGCCTTTATTATTCCTTACATTTTCGTACTATCCCCACAAATGCTGATGATTGATTCAACTTGGATGGAAGTGGTATGGGTCGTTTTTACGGCAATGACTGGAATGATTGCTATCGGGGCCGGGGTCATCGGTTATTGGATACGCGGAATGCATTGGTTAGAAAGATTCCCAGCCATTATTATCGGCTTGCTATTAATCTATCCTGAAACCATTACGGATATCATTGGATTAGCTTCCTTTGCCGTCTTGCTTGCTTTCCAATATTTCAAGAAGCAAGACAAAAGGAACATGCCGACCATTTTGGATAATAATCATAATATTTAGGTAATGGACTGAAAGACACTAGACGGTGGCTTTTACCCAACTACATCATTTATCAGTTAGGAGGTGAGTGTGTAATATAAGGTGGAGCCACCGTCTTTAATTTATATAGTTTATAATTTTGTTGTTTAATAAGGCTGAACTCTACTAGAGTTATCTCCATGATACACATAGGAACTGTCTCCAACTTTAGAATCTTAACCAGAAGAAAGGTATAGGTTTTTCTAAGTGAACAGGATTAATATCCGTTTTGAAAGGGGACTTTATATGACCTATTTTAAGAGTTTAATTATAGCTGTTTTCAGTATCTTTTTAGTTGTCTCTACCGTTATTGCAAGTGTGCCCGGAGTAGATAAATCAATGAAGCAAGGAACAAAAAAGGGAATCGTTTCGGTTTCCCATCCCATAGCAGCTGAAGCCGGTAGGAAGATTTTAGAGCAAGGCGGAAATGCTGTTGATGCAGCAGCAGCCATTCAGCTGTCATTAAATGTAGTGGAACCGATGATGTCGGGAATTGGCGGCGGGAGTTTCATCATGATTTATAGTAAAGAGGAAGATAAAATTACGATGATTGATAGCCGTGAAACAGCTCCAAAAAACGTTACACCTAAACTTTTCCTGGATAAAAACGGAAAAGTTATACCTTTCAGTAAACGTCATATTACAGGAAAGGCGGTAGGGGTCCCTGGAACCTTAAAGGGAATGGAAATGGCTCTTGAGAACTATGGTACGATGAGTTTATCAGAAGTAATAAATCCTGCGATCAAACAAGCGGAAAAAGGAGTGAAAGTAAATTGGTCCGCCGCTCAATATATTGATGAAAATAAAGCGAAGCTTCTAAATAATCCTGCAGCTGCCAAAGTGTTCATTCCCGGGGGAGAACCATTAAAAGAAGGGGATAAGCTCATCCAACCGGATCTTGCCAAGACATTCAAAATTATTAAGAAACAAGGGCCGGATGCACTTTATTCAGGGGAAATCGGTGAAGCGCTTGTCAAGGAAGTTAAAAAACGAGAAGGCGTCATGACCACGGATGATTTGAAAAGGTATGAGGCGAAAGAAAGGGAACCGATTCGATCGAATTATAGGGGATTTGAAGTCGTTGGTGCCGCTTCGCCGAGTTCAGGTAGTTTGACGGTCCAACAAATTTTAGAATTGATGGAAGGGTATGATGTGAAGAAGATGGGAATTAATTCCCCTGAATATCTTCATTATTTAACGGAAGCCATGCATTTGGCATTTGCCGACCGTGCAGCATACATGGCTGATGAAGATTTTTATGAAGTTCCTAAAAAGGGGCTTTTAGATGAGGAATATATAAAGGAAAGAAGAAAACTAATTAATCCTAATAGATCGACTGCAGAAGTAAAAGAAGGAGATCCATGGGAATATGAAGGAAAAGAACCTTCTTCCATGCCAACTGTGGTGGAGAATCATCCTGAAGGTCAAACCACCCATTTCTCGGTGATGGATAAGTGGGGGAATATGGTGTCATATACGACAACGATTGAACAAGTGTTCGGTACTGGCATAATGGTACCGGAATACGGTTTCATGCTAAATAATGAAATGACAGATTTCGATGCTACACCGGGAGGCGTTAATCAGGTAGAAGCAGGAAAACGCCCTAGAAGCAGTATGTCACCAACTTTTGTCTTAAAAGATGGAAAACCTTTTCTTGCCTTGGGCTCTCCTGGGGGAGCTACCATTATTGCATCCGTGTCTGAGACCATCATGAATGTAATCGATCATGGGCTACCAATCCAAGAAGCCATCCTATCACCTCGTATATACTCTGCGAACTATCCCACTGTTCGATGGGAGCCGGGAATTGAACAAAATACAAAATTGGAGCTAATGGCAAAAGGTCATGTCTATGAAGAAAAACCTCAACATATTGGAAATGTGCAGGCCGTCGTATTCGATTATGAAACGGGAAAAATGTATGGTGGGGCGGATAATACGAGAGAAGGAACAGTTCTTGGAGTAGATAAGGGATACTATAAGTCGAAAAAAGCTCCAGAAATTAAAGAAGAGAAGCCAGGTCCGTTCACATTAAAAGTAAATGGTGTACCTTTTCCGTATACAGCTAAACAAATGAAGATAATAGATGGTAAGCCTTATATTCAATCGGATAAATTGCTACTTGGTTTAGGCGTAATAGGCACAAAAGATTTAAAGACCTATAAACCAGATCAAAAATCATTCCTACCCGTTTTAAGGGTCGGAAAAGTAACAGGATTTAAAGTGGAGTGGAACGAAGAAGATAAAGTAGTATTATTGGAAAAGGATCCAACTGATTACGAGGATATAGACGATGATGG
Organism: Peribacillus sp. NPDC097264; assembly: GCF_050277925.1. Lineage (NCBI taxonomy): Bacteria > Bacillati > Bacillota > Bacilli > Caryophanales > Bacillaceae > Peribacillus > Peribacillus sp. NPDC097264. The sequence continues at coordinate 3,075 of NZ_JBNNSR010000002.1, read as the reverse complement.
GTCCATCACAAACTAAGTTGATTAAAAACCCTCCATTAAAGCCAGCCATGCTTTTATGGGGGGCTTTTTTATGCCCAATGATAAGGAATGGGTCCGGGAAACATGATCATATTTGTCCAATTTGAAAAGGAACAAGGAGCAATGAAACAAGGGGGACGATCACTAATTCGTTTTGTTTTTACCTTTGGTGGATAATGTATATAATACGGGTAACAACCAATTGAAGGGAGACTTATTATGAATGAATATAAAGTGACAGTGAAGAATGGTAGTATGGTAATTCTTACGGATGTTATTAAAGCTGAAGATGAAAGGGAAGTTCTGGGTACACTATTGATTAACAGTGAATTGTTCAATCAACCATTTACAGATATTAAGATTCTAGAGCGTTAACAAATAATACAGTAGGTGATAGTATGTGTGGACGGTTTACCCTTTTTACGGGCATTGAAGAAATCATTGATCGCTTTGATATACAAGCTGCTTTTAATGAAGAGTACCAGGCTAGCTATAATGTAGCTCCGACGCATTCCGTTCTATCTGTCATTAATGATGGTACTAAGAACCGGTTAGGGTATCTCCGATGGGGATTGATTCCGTCCTGGGCTAAAGATGAAAAAATTGGCTACAAGATGATAAATGCCAGGGCCGAGACAATTGCCGAGAAAGTAAGTTTCAAGAATGCTTATAAAAAGAAACGGTGCTTGATTCTTGCCGACTCCTTTTATGAGTGGAAGAAGGATCCTGAACGTAAAATACCAATGCGGATTAAACTTAAGAATAATGATCCATTTGGAATGGCAGGTCTATGGGAATCATGGAAATCACCGAAAGGTACGGTTTATTCTTGTTCAGTTATCACCACGACGTCAAATGAATTGATGACAAGCATTCATGATCGTATGCCTGTCATTCTTAATCCTGAAGATGAGAAGGTTTGGCTGGACCCGACCATTCAGGATACGAACTATCTCCAACAATTCCTAAAGTCTTTTGACGCCGAACAAATGGAAGCGTTTGAGGTATCATCGGATGTGAATTCTCCTAAAAACAATTCTTCCAACCTAATAGAACGGATTTGTTGAGAACTTTTATTATGTAAAACAATATACGGCATATTTTGATAGAAATCGGTCCATAACAATTCTAGCCTATTGAATTTCTGAAAAGTTGTTATATGAAATAGTTGACAGAAAAAAATTATCTATGTGACAATCCGGTTTAAACCGGTAGTGTTTTCTGTTTCAATAAGATAAATGGGAGTGTAGATCATTACTACATTCATCATTCATATCTAGTTAATTCAACCTTAACTCTTGCAGTTAGGGTTTTGTTTTTGCCTATGTAGTAAAATTCAAATCAAGGATGTTCACTATTATTTAGATACCACACACATATTGAAATGAGTTGTATATGGGACAAGCCTTTAAAATACACTTAGGGAGAACCTCATTAGAATCTTCAAGTGTAACTCCTTTACTTTTGTTAGAGGATGGAAGAGGAGACGGGGCTATTTCCAGTGCACCTATCTTCATGGCATCTTTCATAATCGTCTGTTTACTAGGTCTTTATTCAATCAAATTCGTCGGGAAAAAGGGTTGGATGAAGTAAAGGATAATGTGCAAAGTGATTCAGAGCGACGAGAGGAAGCGTATGACCTCTTGGCTGCCCTTTTGGAAGAAGATATTGATATGGATACAATCTATCAATGGCTGCAAATCGAAAATTAAAGATGACACCTGGAAATATAGATGGTTACATACTCTAGCAGAAGAGAGTCTAGAGTATGTAATTTTGTAATGGAAAGAGCCCTGTTGCCTATACATAGATATAAAACGTTTTATTTTACTGATAGCTTATTGGTTCTTGGTTATGTAAAGGTTATGTAAAAGTAAGTTATGCAGCTTATCAAGTTCTTGGCTTATATGTAAAGTTTTTGGAGCGGTGAATCCATGGTTAAAAGCTGTATAGATTAATTCCTTCCTCAAAATTTCTATTTTTGTATGTAGTAGTTCCATACTTTCCAATGAAAATCCCTCAAGTTCTTATACTTTTTTGTCATGTATCTATTATTACATAAATTAGGATGACTTGCCGGTATTTTGCTTCAAATTGATTTCTACCATCAAAATGCATAAGATAAGGATTAAATTTCCTTTTTTCGGCCATATTAAGTGACAGACCTTTAGTTAATATGGTATGGTGTGTTTTCTACATACTTTATAGAATTAAAAGGATGAGGTGTTTTAATATGAATAAAACAGAATTAGTCACAACTGTAGCAGCACAAGCAGAATTAACAAAAGACGACGCTAAAAAAGTAGTGGATGCATTGTTTGAGACAATCACGACTACGCTAGCTAAAGAAGAAAAAATTCAATTAGTTGGATTTGGTACATTTGAAGTACGCGATCGTGCAGCACGTACTGGTAGAAATCCGCAAACAGGTGAAGAAATACAAATTGCAGCTAGCAAAGTTCCTGCATTCAAAGCGGGTAAAGAATTAAAAGAAGCCGTAAAATAAGGGGTTCCCTTTATTTTCAAATCTCTGGAGTTAGTTAGTCTCCAGAGATTTTTTTGTTTTTTAATTGCTACATAAGTGGATTTTATTGATTTAGAGCATAAAAACAGGCCCTGATTTTCAGGGCCTGTTTATTAGTTTAATTAAAGTTTGTTTACGTTTGTTGCTTGAGGCCCACGTTGACCTGATTCTACTTCAAATTCAACTTCCTGGCCTTCTTCAAGAGATTTATACCCTTCCCCTTGAATAGCTGAGAAATGAACGAATACGTCGTCTCCATTTTCACGCTCGATAAATCCAAATCCTTTGTCACTATTAAACCATTTTACTTTTCCACGTTCCATTTAAGTACCTCCTAGCATGGTAAAACCTGCATTATTATCTTACATCATTATAATATCCATTTTAAAAGCATTTAAACTTAAAAAATAAAATTCACTGCCATTAATGGCAGTGAATTTCAGTTTGTAGACAAAAGGGGTTCGGAATGGTTTCATTCCGAATCCCTTTTGATATTTTCTTGGAATTTTGCTCAAGATTAAGAGCTTGGGTCT